>JAWXBX010000028.1:0-31248 GCA_034440415.1 Gemmatimonadota bacterium
CAAGGACCAGAATCGCGCGACGATCGACGTTGCGATCATGGAAGGATTCCGCAAGGTGCACCTGGCGCCGCGCTGCGAGCGGAGGGGCGTCGCGAAGTAGCCTCCATCGAAGTCGCGGGCGGGCGGCGGTGAGGTGGCCGCCCGCCGTTCTGCTGCTGCTGTCCTTTGGGGCCGGTCTCGCGACCGGCCTCACGCATTTTCAGGCACCGGTCGTCGTCACTTCGTGTGTCGCGCTCATCGTGATCGGACCTGCGTTCCTTTCCCGGCAGGCACTCGTCTGGCCTGTCGCCGTCCTGCTCGGCGTTGGTGCCGGCCACCTCGCGGCGGTCGAGGACGCCGGCCACTGCGCCGCCCGACTCGTCGCCGGACCGATCGACCTCGACCTGCACCTGCTCGAACCGGCATCGCCCGATGCGCGTATCGCCGCAGTCCGGCTCGTGGGCCACGCCTGCGCCGGATCGGTTCGCGCGCACTGGCCGGCCCGGGTGGTGCTGCCCGCAGGCGCGCTCGTCCAGGCCACGGGGCGCTGGGCGCCGGCGGAGCCGAGCGCCGCTTCACCCGGGGACGGGATCCTGCTGATCGAGACAGTGACATTGGGATCGGTCGAGCCCACCATCGGCGAGCGACTGCGGGGCTGGGTGATCAGAACCAGCGCGGGGCTCTACGGGCAACGGACCGGCACGGTTGAGGCGCTGGTACTCAACCGGCGCGCCGGCATGCCGCCCGACCTCAAGAACCGGTACGCCCGTGCTGGCCTGGTCCATCTGCTCAGCATCTCCGGCTTCCATGTCGGTGTCATCATCGGCTGGGTGCTGCTGCTCACCCGACTGGTCGGGATGTCGCGCGCTGGATCGAGCCTGCTCGCCGCCGGGGTCGCCCTTGCATACGTGCTCTTCCTGGGGTGGCCGGCCCCCGCCGCTCGCGCTGCGCTGCTCGCCGCCGTGGTCCTGCAGGGGCACCAGCGACAACGTCATGCCCAGGCCGTGCCGGTGCTCTCGGTCACCTGTCTCTTGCTGCTCCTGCTCGATCCCGGGGCGGTGCTGGAGCCAGGGGCCTGGCTTTCGGCCGCAGCGCTCGGCGGGGCGCTGGTTGCCACCCGGTGGAGCGATCGCGCGCTGGGGAAGCTCTGGCTCTGGCGCACACTGGCGGGGTCGGTCGGCGCCACGCTCGCCACCGCGCCGATTACGGCGGCGTTGTTCGGTACCGTCTCGCTGGCTGGCATCGCCCTCAACTTCCTGGCGATCCCGCTTGCGGCGGTCGCGGTGCCGGGCATTCTCTGTTCGCTACTCGCCGCCGCGATCCTTCCGCCGCTTGCCCCACCACTCGCGGCCGGTTCGGGCGCGCTGCTTGGCCTGCTGGACTCGCTGGCGTGGTGGGGCGGGAGGTGGGACGCGCTGGTCATTGTCCAGCCAGTGGCGGGGGCTTCGGCCCTCCCGTGGCTTGGCGTGCTGCTGGTCGTGGGGTGGACCATCGCGGGCGGGACCACGCGGTGGGAAGCGGCTCGTCGCGCCGCACTCTGTGTGGCGCTGGCGGTCTGGGGCCTCGCCCTGGTGGACGGATTCCGAACGGTCCATGACACCGGTTCAGGGCTGGCGTTACATTTTCTCGACGTCGGGCAGGGTGATGCCGCCGTGCTGCGGACGCCGGCCGGGCGGTGGATCCTGATCGATGCCGGCCCCAGCGACGCCAAGGGGGACGCCGGCCAGCGGGTGGTGGCGCCATTCTTGGCGCGTGCGCACGCCGCCCGGTTGTCGCTGGCCGTGATTTCCCATGCGCATGCCGACCATATTGGCGGGTTGCGCTCAGTCATCGAACGTATCCCCACCGATGAGGTGCTCGAGCCGGCGGAACTCGTCGCAGACCCGGTATATACCCGCTCGCTTGACGCCCTGGCCGCCCAGGAGACCGCCTGGCGCGCGGCGCGAGATGGGATGCACTTCGAGATCGATGGGGTAAAATTCACCGTGCTTCATCCCGATACCGTCTGGGCCGAGTGGCGGCTGGATCTGAACGAGGATTCGGTGGTGCTGCTGGTGGAGTACGGAAACTTCCGCGCAGTCTTCCCGGGGGATGCCGGTGTCGTGGCGGAGACGCGGCTGGCCGGCCGGATCGGAACGGTCGATGTCCTCAAGGTGGGGCATCATGGGTCCCGCAGCGCGACTGGGGACGCCTGGCTGGGTGAGCTGCATCCGTCGCTTGCCGTGATCAGTGCCGGGCGACACAATGGCTACGGCCACCCGCACGACGAAGTCCTGGAGCGGCTGCAGCGGGTCGGGGCGCGGATCTGGCGCACCGATCAGGATGGACAACTCTCATTGCACACCGACGGGCGCACGTTGTGGCTCGACCGGGGCTGGACCCGCGAAGCGATCGCCCTGACGCCTCAGGCCGGCGCCCGTGCCCAATAACAAGGAACCCCACGTGCTCCCTCCGTCTCGTGTCACGACCATCGAACGCTTCATCCTCAATCAGGAGGAGAAGTACCCCGAGGCGACCGGCGCGCTCTCCTACCTGCTCTACGATATCGCGCTGGCAGCCAAGATTATCGCGGCGAGCATCCGGCGGGCGGGCCTGGTGAATATCCTGGGCAGCGCGAACAACATGAACGTTCAGGGCGAAGACCAGCAGAAGCTCGACGTCTTCGCCAACGAAACGATGAAAGACGCGCTCAATCACACCGGGCGGGTGTGTGTGATGGCCTCGGAGGAGGACGCCGAACTGATTCCTGTGCCGGCGGAGTACCCGGCCGGCAAGTACACCGTGCTCTTCGATCCGCTGGACGGATCCTCGAACATCGATGTCAACGGTGCGGTGGGCACCATCTTCAGCATCTACCGTCGCATCAGCACGGTGGGACGGGGCGATCTGGCGGATGTGCTGCAGCCGGGGTGCAAGCAGATCGCGGCAGGTTATGTGATCTATGGTTCCAGCACAATGCTGGTCTACACTACCGGACAAGGCGTGGCGGGCTTCACCCTGGATCCCTCGATCGGCGAGTTCCTCCTCTCCCATCCCCGGCTGGTGACGCCGCGGGTCGGGAAGTACTACAGTGTCAACGAGAGCAATTTCGCTCGCTGGAGCAAAGGCACGCAGTGGGCGGTGCGCGGCTTTCATGGAGACCGGCCCGAGGAGATCAAGGGGAAGAACAGCCGGTATATCGGCTCGCTCGTCGCCGACTTCCATCGCAATCTGATCGCGGGCGGCATCTTCATGTATCCGGCCGACGCCCGGAACCCCAAGGGGAAGCTCCGCCTGCTGTACGAGGCATCGCCGATGGCGTTCATCGCCGAACAGGCCGGCGGCTCGGCCACGGATGGGGTGCGACGCATCCTGGACCTGGTGCCGACGGACCTGCATGAGCGGACGGCGCTGGTGATCGGCTCGCGGGAGGACGTGGGCTACGTCGCCGACACGCTGCGCCGCCAGGGAGAGGGCTGAACGTGGAGGAGCAGCCCGGGACCTTCCCCTTCACTCGCGGGATCTACCCGCGGATGTATGCCGAGCGGCTCTGGACCATGCGCCAGTATGCCGGATTCGGGACGGCGGAGGAAACCAACGCGCGGTTCCGGCTGCTTCTGGCGGCGGGGCAGAGCGGGCTGTCGACGGCGTTCGATCTGCCGACCCAGATGGGCTACGACTCCGACCATCCGATGGCCGAGGGAGAGGTCGGCCGGGTAGGAGTTGCGATCGACACCGTGGAGGACCTGCATGATCTCTTCCGCGAGATTCCGCTGGACAAGGTATCAACCTCGATGACCATCAATGCCACCGCCGCCATGCTGCTGGCGATGTACGTGGTGGTCGGGGAGGAGCAGGGGGTCCCGCGGCAGCAGCTGCAGGGGACGGTGCAGAACGATGTGCTCAAGGAGTACATCGCGCGGGGGACGTACATCTATCCGGCGGTGCCGTCCCTCCGGTTGATTACCGACATCTTCCGCTTCATTGCGGACGAGCGGATGAATTTCAACCCGATCTCGATCAGCGGGTACCACATGCGGGAGGCGGGGGCGACGGCGGTCCAGGAGGTCGCGTTCACCCTGGCCAATGCCATCGAGTACGTGAACCGGGCCATCGCGGCGGGGCTCGAGGTCAATCGTTTCGGGCCGCGGCTATCGTTCTTCTTCGCGGCGCATAACAACCTCTTCGAGGAGGTCGCCAAGTTCCGCGCCGCCCGCCGCCTCTGGGCCCGGATCGCGCGGGAGCGGTTTCAGGCCGACGATCAGACCTGCCGGCTCCGGTTTCACACCCAGACCGGCGGGGTCACGCTGCAGGCGCAGCAGCCGCTCACCAATGTCGTCCGGGTCACGGTCCAGGCGCTCGCCGCCACCCTGGGCGGCACGCAGTCGCTGCACACCAACGGCTACGACGAGGCCCTCGCCCTGCCGACTGCGGCATCGGCCACGCTCGCGCTCCGCACCCAGCAGGTGCTCGCCCATGAGAGCGGCCTGGCCACCGTGGTCGATCCGTTCGCCGGCAGCTACGTCATCGAGGCGCTGACCGACCGAATCGAACAGGAGGCGCAGGCCCTGATTGCGGAAGTGGACCGGCTCGGCGGTTCGGCTGCCGCGATCGAACAGGGCTGGTTCCAGGAGGCGATTGGCCGCAGCGCGTGGGAGGCACAGCAGCGCCAGGAATCGGGCGAGCAGGTGGTCGTGGGGCTGAACCGATTCACCGATGGTTCCGCCATTCCGGTCATCCCCCGGCCCGACTTCTCCTCCCTCGCAACACAGCAGGCGGGCCGTCTGGCGGAGGTGAAATCCCGGCGGGACGCCGGGCGGGTGCGACGGGAGCTTCACGCGCTGGAGAGCGCGGCCAGCGGCGCCCTGCCGCTTATGCCGCGGATGATCGACGCGGTGCGGGCGCGTGCCACGCTGGGGGAGATGAGTGACGCGCTGCGGGCGGCGTGGGGGGGGTATCGCCCCGGCGGCTGAACCGGACCTCCCCGTTGCTCGCCGTCCCCGGCGAGTGTGGTGCCGCTGCGGCACCAGGAATGGGCAAGTAACAATCCTCGAACTTGCCTGCGGTGCGGACCAGATCGCATCTTAGGGAGGGTCGGCCCCACTGGGCCCCCGGACACCCGAACGTGGAGTGCACGGATGTCACTGCTGCTGGTGGCGGCTGTTCAAGTACTGCTTCAGGTCCAGGCGCCGCAAGCCACGATCCGCGGCACTGTCGTGGACGAGGAGTCAGGCGAACCGATGGTGGGCGCCGTCGTCGCGCTGCCTCTCCTGAACCGCTTCGTCGTCACCGATCCCCGCGGTCACTACCTCCTTCCACTCGTGCCGAGCGGGCCACAGCGGCTCACGATCCGGTTCATCGGGCATGGGCCGCGCCTCATGGATGCGCTGGTGCCGGCGGCGGGCGAGCTGGAAATTAACATTTCGTTGCGACCGGTTCCGCTCTCCCTCGCTCCTCTGGCTGTCCGTGGATTGGTGGCGGTTCGGGGAATCGGTGCGGACGACAGCACCGCTTTCGGTGACAGGACCACCTCGATCGCGGCGGTCCGACAGGACGGGCGACTCTCCGAGCCTGATGTGCTGCAGGCGCTTGGGGGAGGCGATGTCACCGTGTCCCCTGAATCACCCAGCGGGGTGAACCTCAGGGGCGGCAGTTCGGACCAGGTGGCGTACCTGCTCGATGGGGTTCCGGTCTTCAGTCCCTACCACAGCGCAGGGCTCTTCAGCGCCTGGAACCCTGACGCGATCGCCGGTCTGCGCCTGGCCGCTTCGGGTCCATCGCTCACCCGGAGCCACGCGCTCTCCGGTGCCGTGGCGGCGGAGACCCGCGCTCCGGGTTCCCGCACAACCTCCCGGGGGAGTCTGAGTACCACCCAGGCGCGGGTCACCTTCGACGGACCGATCGGCGGGCACGGAGGCGGATACCTGGTGAGCCTCCGTTCCGGCTTTGCCGGCGACGCGACGCACAAACAGGAGTCCTCCTACCTCAACGGTGGCGCCAGGGACGGACTGGTCACTCTCGATTTCCCGGTCTTTGGCGGGCGATTTCTCCTGCTGGGCTATCAGGGCAGCGACGAGTTCAGCGCGGCGGCGAGGATCGGCCCCGAGGTCCACCTGCCTGGCGGTCACTTCCGCAACCAGTTCACCTGGCGGAGCCGGTCGGTCGGGCTGGAATGGCAGCGGATTTCTGCGGCAACGACCCTGCGCCTGCGGGGGTGGCATGCGACCGGGAAAGCCGATGTTGACTGGGCCGCCACGAGTGGCGCCTTCGATCTCACGAGTGGGCGGCGCGACATCGGTGTGCTGGCTTCGGTGGAGCACCGCTCGGGACGAGTCACCGACCTCATCGGTGTCCGTGCCGAGTTCAGTCGGACCAGTTACCTGATCGATTCTGACACCGCCTCACGGCGGTCATGGGGGCTCGAAGGCCGGACACCCCTGGCCACCGCCTTCGCCCAGCATACCCGACCGCTGAACGATCAGGTGCAGCTGCGAGTGGGTGCGTCGCTCACCGCTGCGGCGGGTGCACTGCGCCTCTCGCCGAGCGCCCAGGCGGAATGGACCGTGATCCCGGTGCTCCGCCTCTCTGCTGGGTATGACCGCACCCACCAGTTCGCCCAGTCGCTCCGCAACGCCGAATCCATCGCCGGGACCGTCTTTCCGGTCGACCTCTACATCGGTGTCGGTGCCACGGGGGTCCCGGTGGCACGGAGTGATCAGGCAACGCTCACGGCGGACCTCCGGCCGCGGAGCGATATGCACCTGGCGGTCCAGGCGTACGCACGTCACCTCACGGGCCTGGTGCTGGTCGCACCGCGCGATGGGGAACCAGTCGCCACGGCCGGATACGCCGTCGGTTCCGGAAGGGCCCATGGAGTGTCCCTTGAAGCTGGTCTGAGTGCGCGACGTTTCGGCGTCCTCGCCAGCTACGGGTACCAGCGGGTTCGCTACCAGTATGGTGACTCCAGCTATGTCCCGAGTCACGGGGCCGAACACCAGATTCAGGCGGGACTGACGGTCGTGCCGTTGGGCTCGCTCTCCCTCCGTGTCGGCGCGACCGGCATCTTCGGGCGCCGGGGGACAGTGGTATCCGGGGCGGTGAACTCCGAATCCTGCAACTTGCTCGATCGGGGCTGTGAATTCGCCGGCAGCCCGAACCACGACGGAGAGGCGCTGGGCGGACTCGCACTCCCGGCGTATTTCCGGATCGATATCGGGCTGCGGAAGGAATGGGGTCTCGGGTCTGAGCGACGGGCCGGGACCATCGCCCTGTTCGGTACGCTGACGAACGTCTTCAACCGCAAGAATCTCCTCAGTTACGCCCGGGACGGTGCGACGGGCCGCCTCACCGGTATCGACTTGCGGCCCCGGGCTCCCCTGGTCGTGGGCCTCGACTGGACGTTCTGAGGTCCGCCGCGCTCCCGCCTTGTCACAAGATCGTCGTCTCGCTGGTTCCTTCTGCGTGCGGGTGGCGGGGGCGGTTCGGGGCGACCAGCGCCCCGGTCAGGCCAACTACCGGGCGCGTGGCCTCCGGCCCGAAGGGAGTGGGTCAGCTGAGCGAGACATCAAGCGCGTTCCACGATCAGTTCGTCGACCTCTTCGGCGCCCAGTTCCAGCGGCTCTTTCGCTACCTGGATCGGCTGTCCGGCGAACCGGAGCTGGCGGCCGATCTCGCCCAGGAATCCTTCATCCGGCTGTACCGGCGAGGGTCGTTCCCCGACGCGCCCGAAGCGTGGTTGCTCAGCGTGGCGATGAACCTGTTTCGCAATGAGCGCTCGACCCGGAGCCGGCGCACGCGATTGCTCACGGTGACACGCGGTGAAGCGTCGTTGGCCGACCCACCGCCCCCGCCCGATCAGGCCATGCTGGACCGGGAGGCGGGGCAGCAGGTTCGCGCCACTCTCGACCGGATGGCGGACCGGGAGCAACGACTCCTGCTGCTCTGGGCCGAAGGGTACAGCTATCACGACATGGCCCTGGCGCTGGGACTGAACGAAGCCAGTGTCGGCACTCTTCTGGCCCGGGCCCGGCGAGCGTTCCGGGACACCTATGGAGCGGCCCGTGACGCATCTTGAAGATGAGCGGATCCAGCGCCTGCTCCACGGCGAGCTGAGGGACCCGGAGCGGTCGGCGGTCCAGGCCCACCTGTCGGGTTGCGACGGTTGCCGCCAGGCAGTGAGCGCCGCGGAGCGGGAGAATGACGAGCTCAGGTCGCTGCTGCGCCAGGTCGACCATCGGCCACCCGCCATCGTGGTCAACGCGATCATCGCCCGCTCCCGTCGCCGCGGTCTGGCCTGGCGGCGGCTGGCGGCTGGCGTTCTCCTTTCGGTCGGCCTGGCCAGCGCGGCGTACGCCGCGCCGGGGTCACCGCTGCCCGGCTGGCTCGCGGCGGCCGGCCGGTTTCTCTCGGGCACTGCGGCGTCCACGCTCCCCGTCGTTCCAGAACTGCCCGCCCCCGCGCCTGAGCTTGCCGGCATCGCCATCACGCCCGGTGCGCGGCTGACGATCCTGTTCTCCGCCACCCAGCGCACAGGCGCCGCGCATGTCTCACTTATCGATGGACCTGATGTTGTCGTCCGGGTTCCTGGCGGCGCGGCCGCATTCACTTCCGAAGCCAATCGCCTGGTGATCGACAATCGTGGCTCCTCCGCGAGCTTCCAGATCGAGATTCCCCGTGCCGCACCCCGGGTCGAGATCATGCTCGGGGCAACTCGTCTCTTTCTCAAGGAGGGAGCCCGGATCACGGTCGATGCCGCCTCCGGGGCACCGGATTCCTACTCCCTGCCGTTGAACGGTTCCGCGCCCTAGCCGTGGGCGACCCGCCGCGACTGTCACAAACGCACGACTGAGTTGCTCCTCGCGCACGGAACGCCTCGTCCCGCGTTCTCCCACCGCGAAGGAGGTTCAGATGATCGCTCGTTCCATGCTCCAGATCGCCCTGCTTGCGGCCGTGATGCCCGGCTGCTCCAACAATCCCACCGGACCGGGGTCGGTCTACAATCCGGTCATTCCGACTTCGTGGGCCAGCGGCGTCACCAACACCTGGTTTCCGCTCGTTCCTGGCACGGTGAAGAATTTCACCGGACAGACTCCGGGTGGGCTCGAAACCATCACCTATGAAGTCCTGCAGGCGACTCGGGTAGTACATGGAGTGACTGCGGCCGTGGTACTCGATCGAGTCTATCTGGATGGGAATCTGATCGAGGAAACCTTCGACTGGTTCGCGCAGGACGCCGCCGGCAATGTCTGGTACCTGGGCGAGGAGTCACGCGAGATTTCGAACGGGCAGGTGCTCAATACCGAGGGATCCTGGGAATGGGGCGTCGATGGCGCGCTGCCGGGGATCTATATGTGGGCCGATCCTGCAGCCCACGTCGGTGAGGAATACCGTCAGGAATACTACAAGGGCGTTGCCGAGGATCTTGGTAAGGTCATCTCGCTGGCGCAGAATATCACGGTTCCGGGAGGCAGTTTCACCAACTGCATTGTCACCGAAGACCGGGTCGGGGCGGACCCGAGCCAGCCGCTGGCGCACAAGACCTATTGCCCTCAGGTCGGCTCGGTGCACGAGTTGGCCCTGGACGGATCCACCCCCGTCGTCCTGGAAAGCCAGGGGCCGTAGCACGGGGACAGCGCTGTGGACAGAAGGACGGGGGCGGCGGGTGCCATCGGCTCCCGTCGCCCTCGTGCGTACTGCCGGTACAGCCGGAATGCCGCGCCGTCCCGAAAACGACCGTCAGCGTTAGAAGGCCACCTGCGCACCGGCATGAATCACCAGCAGATCCGTCTTGCTCTCGACCGGATTCACGATCACGCTTCCGCCCGGTGTCGTCTGGATGCTCCCTTCGCGCAGGTAGCGGGTCGTACCATGCCCCTGGAGCCGGAGGCCGGCGTCGAGGAAGACTGGCGAGCTGCCATGCGATACCTGGTAGAGGAATCCGCCTCCCGCGGCGTACCCCAGAGTGAAATCGTTGAAGTTCTCCGATTCGGCGAAAGAGGAGACGTTGGAGGTTCCCCTGGCGCTGGTGGAGGTGGTGAACACGGAGAAGCCGACGAAGCCGGTGACATAGGGCCGGAACTCGCCCCGAGTCAGGTGAAACTCCGGGCCGACGCCGAAGGTGAAGATGTCGTTGCTGGTCGTGAGGTCGACGAAGAGCCCGGGCAGGGTGGGGCTGAGGGGCACCGTCTCCGTGGTACGGCCATACTCGATCCACGACAGGTAGAGCCGCAGCCCCGCTTGCCGAGAGCGATCCAGCATGAAGGTCACGTTGCCGCTGGCGCCGAAGCCGGTGCCGACGAACTGCTTGAATTCGCCCTGGGGAACAGCGACCTGGAGGTTGAGTCCGGCGAAGTTCTTGAGCCGCGGCCGGTCGGTGACCTCGCGATAGTTCTGCGCGGCCAGGGCCGGTGCGGTGGCGAGCAGGACGGCGAGGACCAGGCCAGCGTGCTTCACGGTGCGCTCCGGGAGTCGGTGAGTCCGGGCCAAGGATATCCCCGCCGATTCCGACCCGAAAGGGTGCTCTGGCATCTCCCCGGCCCGGGAGATAGCTTCTCCACCGCAGCCGTCTGCCTTGCCCCAGGGATGGGACGCCACATGCTACCGGGCCTTCCGCGTTGCCGGGGGGCGACCATCCCATGCGAGATCGAGCCCGCCCCCTCCTCTTCACACTCGCACTGCTGTCGCTCGCCGTGCCACTGCCGGCGCAGGGTATCCGGCAGGCGACATCGGCATACAGCCGCGGCCGGCCGCTAAGCGAGTGGATCCTCCAGGCTGATCACTACATCCCCGACATGCGGCGCGAGGCGGTTCGTGCGATCGCCGCGCTGGGCCCCAGTGCCCGTGTCGCGCTGCCGGTACTCCTCCGCGCCACCCGGGATGATACGGAGGAGGTCCGCTTCTGGGCGGTCGAAGCCATCCGGCGCATCGGGCCGGCGGCAACGGATGCGGTCCCCGCGCTGCTGGTCGTCCTTGCCGATGATGTCCGACGGGTACAACTGCTGGCCCGGACCGCCCTCGAGGCGGTTGGGCCCGCCGCAGTGCCAGCGCTGATCCCGGCCCTCCGTAACCCCGACCCCTGGGTTCGCGCGAATGCCGCAGAGGCACTCGGGGCCATCGGTGCCTCCGGTGGCGGGCAGGCGGTGAAGCCGCTGGCCCGGCTGCTGGCCGACGATTCCCTCTGGGTGCGCGCCTCCGCCGGCTGGGCACTGGGCCACCTCGGCGCCAGCGCGAAACCAGCCGTCAAGCCGCTGACCAATGCACTGCAGGAGGAGTTGCGCCACGATCCAGAACTGCGGACCCCAGCCCGGCGGGTCCGGGTCGAGCAATACAGTTACGCATTGGGTCGCATTGGTCCGGCTGCCGGTGAAGCGGTCCCCGGGCTCCTGTCAGTGTTCTTCGATGGCGGAGACTCGCTCCGGATCGTCGCGGCCGCCGCACTCGCCGGGGTCGGTGCCCGTGCCGCGCCCGCTTTGGGGCAGGCGCTCACCTCCGAGCGGATGGCCACCAGGATCGAGGCCGCCCACGGCCTCCGACTGATGGGCCCGCAAGGGAAGAAGGCGGTGCCGGCACTGATCCGGGTGCTGGAGACAACCGACGAGCTGGAGGGAGGGCACGACCTCCTGGTCGCCACGGCCGATGCGCTCGGCAGCATCGGGAAGTCGGCGAAGGGTGCGCTGGGCGCGCTCGCCAAGGCGCGGAAAAAGAACGTGTCACCCGACGTCGTCGCGGCGCTGGACCGCGCGACAAGAAAGATCCGGGCAGGCGGCTGAGTTCGCTGGCCATTGGCCGTTAGCCGTTAGCCGTTGGCCGTTGGCTTCAAGCATTCAGCATTCAGCATTCAGCGTTCAGCCCACCGCCTACCGGCTATCGCCTGCCTTCCTCCCCCGCTTGAATCGCCCGCCCAAACCCGCTAAGATCTTGCGCCTGTTTCTCTTAGGACACTGCCGACGATGCCGACGTACGAGTACCTCTGCCCCGCAGGGCACCACTTCGATCTGATCCAGAAAATGGCGGACAAGCCCAAGGCCCGTTGCCCCACGTGTGGCAAGCGGGCCAGCCGGCAGATTTCCGGCGGCGCGGGGCTCGTCTTCAAGGGCAGCGGCTTCTACATCACCGACTACGGCAAGGACGGCAAGGGCCCCCGCAAGGAGGCCGACGCAGCGCCCAAGACCGATGCCGCACCGGCTGCGAAGGCCGACACCACGCCCGACACCAAGGCTGAGCCGAAGCCTGCGGCAGCCGAGAAGGCCGCACCCAAGCCCACGGGCAAGAAGGCCAAGGAGTGAGCGACCTGATCCGGGCCGAACTTACCCGTATTGCGGCCGCGCTCGACGCACCCGGTGCGGCGTTTGTGCTGGAACGGCCCCGCGACGGTGGCCACGGCGACCTGAGCACCAACCTCGCCATGGTGCTCGCCAAACAGCAGAAGACCAATCCGCGAGTGGTGGCCGCGAAGGTCATCGGGCTGCTGGAGATTCCGTCGTCCGCTGTCTCCAAGATCGAAATCGCCGGGCCCGGCTTCATCAACTTCTGGCTGGCGCAGGACGCGCTGCAGACGCTGCTGCGGACGATCATCGAGAGTGGCCCGTCGTTCGGCCGGCAGGACTTCGGCGCCGGCCAGCGGGTCAACGTCGAGTTCGTCTCCGCCAATCCGACCGGACCACTCCACGTAGGGCACGGTCGCGGCGCCGCCATGGGCGATGCGATCGCGGCATTGCTTGCCTGGACCGGACACGCCGTCACCCGCGAGTTCTACATCAACGATGCCGGGGTCCAGATCGAGCGGGTGATCCAGAGCCTGCACGCGCGGATCAAGCAGCAGCTCGGGCGCGCCGGCGAGATTCCCGACGGCGGCTATCATGGTGAGTACCTCCGGGAGCTCGCCGCAGCCCTGCTCGGCGAGCAGCCCGATCTGCCGGCGCTCTCCGAGGCGGAATTGCTGGCCCGGTGCCGGGTGGCTCCGGCCCGGATTCGTACCGAGCAGGAGGCGCTGCTCGGGTTGCTCGGGGTCCGATTCGATCTCTGGTCTTCGGAGCAGGCGGTTCGCGATGCCGGCAAGGTCGAGCGCGCGCTCACGGTGCTGGCGGAGCGGAAGCTCACGTACGAACAGGACGGTGCGCTGTTCCTCCGGACGAGCGACTGCGGTGACGACAAGGACCGTGTGCTCCGCAAGAGCGACGGCAGTCTGACCTATTTCGTGCCCGATATCGCCTATCACATCGACAAGCATGAGCGCGGCTTCGATCGGGTGATCGATGTCTGGGGCGCGGACCATCACGGCTACATCCCGCGGATGCAGGCGGTACTCCGCGCGCTCGGCTACGGCGAGGACTTCTTCGAGGTCGTCCTGGTCCAGCTGGTGAAGGTGGTCAAGGATGGCGAGGAAGTCCGGATGTCGAAGCGCTCCGGCGATTTCATCACCCTGCAGGAGCTGGTCGACTGGGTCGGTGTGGATGCGACGCGCTACTTCTTTCTCATGCGCCAGGGTCAGTCGCCCTTCACCTTCGATGTCGATCTTGCCCGCAAGCAGACCGACGAGAACCCGATCTTCTACGTGCAGATGGCCCACGCCCGGATGACCGGCATCTTCCGCGTCGCGGGCCGGGCGGTGGAATCGGCGACGGGCGACGTCGCGCTGGATGCGCTGCCGGCGGAGCAGGACCTCGAGCTGCTCAAGAAACTGGCGGTCTTTCCCGAGGTCGTGGCCAAGGCGGCCCGGACCCGGGAACCCCACCGGGTGACCGACTACCTGGAAGATCTCGCCCGGATTGCACACGGCTGGTACCACCATTGTCGCGTGCTGGGAGAACCGCCCGCCACGGAATCGGCCCGGCTCGCACTCGCGCGTGCCGCCCGTGTCGTGCTGTCCAATGGACTCTCGCTGCTCGGCCTTTCCGCCCCTGACCGGATGTGACCCGATGCGTCTGCTCGTCGTAGGCAGTGTTGCGCTCGACTCCATCAGCACCCCGTTCGGTGACGTCACCGACGGCCTCGGCGGCTCGGCGGTGTATTTCAGCGTGGCCGCCTCGCTGCTCACCGGCGTCCAGGTCGTCGGCGTGATCGGCAGCGACTATCCGGTGGCGGAGCTCGACAAGCTCACCAGCCGCGGGATCGACTGGAGCGGAGTCGAGCGGCAGCCGGGCGAGAGCTTCCGCTGGAAGGGGAAGTACAGCTTCGATCTCTCCAGCCGCGAGACGCTGGAAACGCGGCTTGGGGTCTTCGGCGGGTTCCAGCCCAAGCTGCCGACCGGCTTCCGCAATACCCCATTCGTCTTCCTCGGCAACATCGATCCCGAGCTTCAGCTCCGGGTACTGGACCAGATGCAGTCGCCGAAGCTGGTCGCCTGCGACACCATGAACTACTGGATCGAGAGCAAGCGGGAGGCGCTCATGAAAGTGATCAAGCGGGTGGACCTGCTGATCATCAACGATGAGGAACTCCGCCAACTCGCTGGCGACTGGAACGTGCCCCGTGCCGCGAACTGGGTGCTGGCCCAGGGGGCACGCCGGGTCATCGTGAAGCGGGGCGAGCACGGCGCGCTGCTGGTCGAGCCCGGGGGGCGCTTCTACGCCCCCGCCTTCCCGCTGGAGGAGGTCTTCGATCCTACCGGCGCCGGGGATTGCTTCGCCGGGGGCGTGCTGGGCTACATCGCGCGCAGCGGCGAAGCGTCGAGTCCGGTACTCCGTCGGGCCATCGTCTACGGAGCCGCGATGGGTTCCTTTGCCGTCGCCAAGTTCGGCATCGGCGGCTTTGAGGGTGTGACCCGGGAATCGCTGCTGGACCGGGTGCAGAGCTTCCGTGACCTCACCCACGTCGACCTTGCGGAGCCCATCGGATGACCGAGCGTCAATACACCGCGGCCGGCGTCGATCTGCAGAGCGCGGATGTCGCCAAGGCGCGGATCGGCGAACTCGTGGCTGGGACCCGCACGCCATTTTCGGTCGGGATTGTCGGGGCCTTTGGCGGCATGGTACGCGTTCCGCCAGGAATGCAGAGTCCGGTGCTGGTCATGAGCACGGATGGGGTGGGCACCAAGGTGCTCGTCGCGTTGCAGGCGCAGCGTTTCGATACGGTCGGTGAAGACCTCGTCAATCACAGCGTGAACGACATCCTCGTGCATGGTGCCCGGCCTCTGGCATTCATGGATTATGTCGCGGGCGCCGGTCTTACGGTGCCGCAGATCGCCGGGATCGTTGAGGGCGTCGCCCGGGGTTGCCGGGCCCATTCGATGGCATTGGCTGGGGGAGAAACTGCCCAGATGCCCGGCCTGTACCAACCCGGCAATTTTGACCTGGCCGGTACAATTATCGGGGTTGTGGAGGAAAAAGATGCACTCCACGGGGACCGCATCCAGCCCGGAGACGTGCTCCTTGCCTATGCCTCAACTGGCCTGCACACCAACGGCTACACCCTGGCCCGCAGGGTGATCTTCGACGTGATGGGGCTCACCCTCGACGCTCCGCTGGGAGAGACGGGCCGGAACGTGGCCGATGCCCTCCTCGCGGTCCACCGGAGCTACGTGGCAGCCGTGATGCCGATCATTTCACGCCTTCATGGCATCGCCCATATCACCGGCGGGGGGATCGGCGGGAATCTGGTCCGGGTATTGCCCGGTGGGTGTGAGGCCGTGGTGGAATCGGCGAGCTGGCAGTGGCCGCCACTCTTCCGCGTGCTGCAGGATGCCGGTCGAGTCTCCACCGCAGAAATGCGGGATGTCTTCAATCTCGGCGTTGGGCTCATCGCGGTGCTTCCGCGTGAGGCGGTGACGGCGGCGCAGGATGCCGCGCGCGCCGCCGGCGTACCCACCTGGATACTCGGCGAGATACGCCGCGGGACCACGGGGGTGCGATTCAGTTCCTAGTACACTCCAGTGAGGATGAACCCCATGCGTCTGTTGCGTCCCTTCCTAGCCCTTGCTGCCGGAGTGCTCTTTGTCGCTCCCGCAGCTGTGGCCCAGAACTCCGAATGCCAGCCCTACCAGGCCATCTCCGCGGACTACAACGTCTGTAATGCCGCCATCGATGGCACCGAGATCTTTCATCCCGTGGCGGGGCTGCTCGTGAGCGGTGGCAACCCGGTCCTCGGCAGCGTACGCACCCTGGGGGGTCTCGGGCACTTCTCCCTGACCGCGCGGGTCAACGCCACCGAGCTCCGCACCCCGGACCTCAACTACGATGGCAGCGGCGGCACGACCGTCCCGCAGGACACCAAGATCTTCGCGCCGGCTCCGCTGGTCGAGGCCGCCGTCGGCGTCTTCAAGGGCTTCAACGGCCTGCTCTCGGTGGACCTGCTGGGCTCGGCGCAGCTCCTGCCGACCAAGGCCGTTGACAATCTCACCGTCGACAAGAACGCGCGAAAGATCGGGTCGATCGCGCTCGGACTGGGCTACGGCGCGCGGGTCGGCGTGTTCCGCGGCAGGGCGATCATCCCGTCGGTCACCGTCTCGGTCATGCGGCGCGACATCCCGCGGATCACCTACGGCAACGTGACGACGGGCGGCGACAACTACAGCTACAGTCTCGATCTGCATGCGACCAATCTGCGGGCTGTCGCAGGCTATAAGCTCGCGGTCCTCAACGTCGGGGCCGGTATCGGCTGGGACAAGTACACCGGGACTGCCGACATCGGCTTCGTGACCAACGGCGGTGCGACTTCCGTGGCGATCAACGGCATCAAGCTCGACAATACCCGCACCATGGCCTTCCTGACCGCGGCGCTCGACCTGCCGGTATTCAAGATCGGCGCGGAGGCCGGCTATCAGTTCGGCAAGGACCAGTCGCTCTCGACCACGTTCGCCGGCAATAATCCCAAGGACAAGCGGCTCTTCGCCGGTGCCGGCATCCGCCTGGCGTTCTAGTCCGCCCCACCGCCTGGAGCGGCCGCATGCACGCGGCCGCTACAGGCGGGCGCTCGCCCGGCCGATACTGTCAGCCATGAACTCCGCCCGATCCGCATCACCCGCACTCCTCCGCCTGGTGCCGCTGCTCCTCGCCACTCCGCTCGTCGCCCAGACCGGGAGCTGTCCCGCCGACAGTAGCAGCAGTTCCCGCGTCTGTCAGGCGGGTGTCGACGCACTGACGATCTTCCTCCCCCTGGAAGGCGTCCTCGTGAGCGGGGGCAACCCGGTGCCGGGTACGGCAGGTGCCCTGGGCAAGTTCGGCCGGTTCCGCCTGGCGGCTCGCATCGGCTTTGCCACCGCGACGCTGCCGTCGACGGCCTACAATGGTGTGAGTGATACCGTGCAGGCCGACAAGCGCCTGCTGATTCCGATGCCGCGGCTGGATCTGTCGGTCGGGTTGCTCAGCAAGGTGCTCCCACTGGGAACGGCATCGATCGACCTGCTGGGATCGAGCGTGCTCCTCCCGACCGGTGTCAGCAGCCGCTACACCATCGACCCGACCGCCAGGAAGATCGGCTCGATCGCCCTCGGGCTCGGGTTCGGCCTGCGGGCGGCATTGGTGATGCCGGCGCCGAAGCCCACGGTCTCGCTCAGCGTGATCAAGCGCGATCTGCCGACGCTGCGCTTCGGTGATCTGGCGGGCGGCGACCAGCTATCGATTGCCACCAACCTCTCGGCGATCAACGTGCGCCTCCTTGTCGGTGGCAAGATGAAGCTGCTGACGCTGACCGCCGGGGCGGGCATGGATCTCTACAAGGGGGCTGGCCGCGTGAGCTGGAACGATTCGACCTCCGGCAAGGACTCGACGATCGCCGTCAGCCTGAGCACCTCGCGGATCACCACGACTCTGAACGCAGCGATCGCACTCGGACCGATCAGCCTCTGGGGGGAGGGAGGCTACCAGCTCGGCAAGAAGGAGGTGTTGACCACCATCTTCGAGCGGGTCGATCCCGCCTCGGGCCGGTTCTACGGTGGAGCGGGGGTCGCGGTACGGTTCTAGCACGGCAGTTCTGTTGTGCCCGTTCGACACTTCGTTTGTCCTGCCTCTGCCGGTACGCCGCCGTCACCCCCTAGATTACGTCCTGTGAACGACTTCGACGCCATGGGCCGGGCCTTGACCCTCGCCTGGCGGGGCTGGGGCCGCGTGGCCCCAAACCCGCTGGTTGGGGCTGTGGTCATGCAGGGGGAAACCGTGGTCGGCGAGGGCTGGCACGCCGAGTTCGGCGGGCCGCACGCCGAAACCAACGCCCTCAACCAGGCGGGCGCGGCCGCCGTGGGCGCCACGATTTTCGCCACGCTGGAGCCCTGCAGTCACCAGGGGAAGCAGCCCCCGTGTACCGAGGCACTCATCCGTTCCGGTGTCCGCCGGGTGGTGGCGGCGATCGCGGATCCCAATCCCCTGGCCCAGGGGGGAGCCGACCGGCTCCGGGCCGCCGACATCGCGGTGGAAATCGGCCTCCGGGAGGAAGAAGCACGGGCGCAGAACGCCTTCTTCCTCCACCGGTGGCAGGGAATGACCCGGCCGTTCGTCGCGCTCAAACTGGCCACGACTCTGGACGGACGCATCGCGGACGAGGGCGGGCGGTCCCGCTGGATTTCGGGTGACGACGCGCGCGACTACGTCCACTGGCTGCGAGCCGGTTTTGATGCGATCGGCGTGGGGGGAACGACGGCGCGGATCGATGATGCGGCGCTGACCGTCCGCGGTTCCCTCGAACCGCGGGTGACTCCGCGACGGGTGATCTTCGATCGGACCGGGCACCTGCCGCCCAGTCTGGCACTGGTCCGCAGCGCCCGGGAAATCCCGACTCTGCTGCTGACGCAGGCCGGCGGCCCCTCCGCGCATCTCGCGGAACTCGAGGCGCACGGCGTGCTGGTCTATCGTATCAACTCGCTGGCGGATGGCCTGGGTCTGCTCTGGCAGGCGGGGATCACGTCGCTGCTCGTGGAAGGCGGGGGCCGGCTTGCCGGCGCGCTGCTCGGCGCGGACCTGGTCGACCGCTACTACTGGATCCAGTCGCCGGTGTGGCTCGGGTCCGACGCCATGGCCGGGATCGTGGGCTTGCCGAGCACCAGCCTCATGGAGGCGGAGCGCTGGGGCGTCGTGGAGCGCCGCGCGCTCGGACAGGACACTCTTCTTGTGGTCGACAGGAACGCATGTTCACCGGGATCGTAACCGCGGTTGGCACGGTCCGGGCCGCGAAGCATGCGCCGGACGGCCTGACGCTCAGGCTCGGGGCCAGCTACCGCGCCATGAAGCGGGGCGAGAGCATTGCGGTCGATGGCGCCTGCCTGACCGTGGAGCGGCACGGCGCGGGCTGGTTCGAGGTCCATGTGATCACCACCTCCCTCGACCGGACGATGTTCGGGGGGTACCTGAAGGGCCGGAAGGTGAATCTCGAGCGTGCGCTCAGGGTCGGCGACCGGCTGGGCGGGCATCTGGTTCAGGGACATGTGGACGGGGTGGGGCAGGTCGAGCGGATGGTCAAAACCGGGGATGCGTGGCTGGTCGACATCCGGGTTCCCGCGCCGGTCGCCCAGGTGTCGATTCCCCTCGGCTCGATCACGGTCGACGGGGTGAGCCTCACCGTGAATGCGCTCCCGCGTCCCGGCGTGGTTCAGCTCGCATTGATCCCGTTTACCTTTCGTCATACGACGCTCGGCGGGAAGGCCTCGGGGGACAGCGTGCATCTCGAGGGCGATACCATTGGAAAATATGTGGAGCAGCTGTTGCGGAGCCGTCCCGGGGCGGGGCGGGTCTGAACCCAGGCCTGGCGGGTCTGCCTGATTGTCTCTCATTGAGAATGGTCGCCATATGACATTTGGCACGATCGAGCAGGCGCTCGACGACATCCGCAACGGCAAGTTCATCATCGTCGCGGACGATGAAGACCGGGAAAATGAGGGTGACCTGATCTGCGCGGCGGAGCTGGTGACGCCGGAGATGGTCAATTTCATGATCACCCACGCCCGCGGAATGGTCTGTCTCGCGCTCACTTCGGAACGGTGTGAGCAGCTCGGCCTGCCGCAGCAGGAAGCGCGCAATACCGAGTCGATGGGAACCGCGTTCACCGTCAGCGTCGACGCTGACAAGCGCTTTGGGGTCACAACCGGTATTTCCGCGTCGGACCGGGCCCAGACGGTGCACATCGCCATCAACCCGGCCACGGTACCCACCGACCTGCGGCGCCCTGGTCACATTCACCCGATCCGGGCCCGCGCCGGTGGCGTGCTCCAGCGAGTGGGGCACACTGAGTCCGCGGTGGACTTCGCCAGGCTGGCGGGGCTCTATCCCGCCGGGTTGATGTGCGAGATCCTCACCGCCGAAGGCGGCATGGCACGCCGGCCCGAGCTGGAAGTCTTTGCCCAGACCCACCGGCTCACCTTCGTCACGATCGCGGAGCTGGTGGCGTATCGGCTGCGCACCGAGCAGCTGGTACACCGCGCGGCGGAGGCCAGGCTTCCCACCGAGTTCGGCGAGTTCCGCATCGTGGCCTATGCCAATGACGTCGATCGCTCCCAACACGTCGCCCTGGTCATGGGCGAGGTGGAGGGTGAGGCGAGTGTGCTGGTGCGGATGCACTCCAAGTGCCTCACCGGCGATGTGTTCGGCTCCCGGCGGTGCGACTGCGGCCACCAGCTGGATGCGGCGATGCGGCGGGTGACGGCGGAGGGCCGCGGCGTGATTGTCTATCTCGACCAGGAGGGTCGGGGGATCGGCCTGCTCAACAAGATCCGGGCGTACGCGCTGCAGGACGGGGGCGACGACACCGTGCAGGCCAACCAGCGGCTCGGGTTTGCACCGGACCTCCGCAACTACGGAATCGGCGCGCAGATTCTCCGGGATCTCGGGCTCTCCTCCATCCGGATCATGACCAACAACCCGCGCAAGCTGGTCGGGCTCGAGGGCTACGGCCTCGAGATCGTCGAGCGGGTTCCGCTGGTCAGCGACCCGCACCTGGAGAACCAGGCCTATCTCGATACCAAGCGCGACAAGCTTGGTCACCTGCTGAATCACTGATTCATGGCCGAAATCCGGGGACAGCTTCGGGCGATCGGACGGATCGCGATCTTCGTGAGCCAGTACAACGAGCGTGTCACCAGCCGATTGCTGGACGGCGCGCTGGATTGCTGTCGCGCCGCGAACCTCGCCGAGAGCGACGTGGACGTGGTCTGGCTGCCGGGCGCGTTCGAACTCGGTGGGGCGGCGGCAGCTGCGGCGATGACGGGCCGATACGCCGCGATCGTCGGGCTGGGTTGCGTGGTGCGGGGCGAGACGGCTCACTTCGAATTTGTCGCGGGCGAAGCGGCCCGCGGCCTCTCGACCGTGGCGACCACCCATGGCCTGCCGGTCGCCTTCGGTGTCCTGACCACCGAGACGATGGAGCAGTCGCTGGCTCGCGCGGGGGGCGAGGCGGGCAACAAGGGGTACGAAGCCGCCGAAGCCGCGATCCGCACCGCGGACGCGCTGGCCCAGCTTCGGGGGATGCATGCTGCGCACTGAGACCAAGGCCCGGGCGCGCGCACTGCAAATCCTCTACTCCTATGAAATCGGCACCGCGGACCTGAAAGACGCCGTCACCCGGCTGGCCCGGCTCACGGGGCCCGATCCCGCCGTCTATGATCAGGCCGAGGCGCTGGTGGGAGCGGTGGTGCGGGATCGGGACGAACTCGATCGTCAGGCGGCCATGGCGGCCGACAACTGGAGACTGGATCGTATCGCCGCGGTGGAGCGAAACATCCTTCGGATCGGGATCCACGAACTGATGCAGGGAGTGGTGCCGCCTCGCGTCGCCATCGATGAGGCGGTGCAGCTCGCGCACTGGTTTGGCGGTGCCAAGGCGCCGGGGTTCGTCAACGGCGTCCTGGATCGGGTGGCGCACGCCGTCGGACGGCTATGAACATCCTGCTGGTCAATTGGCAGGATCGGGAGAATCCCCAGGCCGGCGGGGCCGAAATTCACCTGCATGAGCTCTTCGGACGGCTGGCGGCGCGGGGGCATCGGGTCCGGCTGGTCTGCTCCGGCTGGGCCGGCTGTGCATCGACGGCGACGGTGGATGGGATCGCGGTGGAGCGACACGCAAACCGGAACAGCTTCACCCTGGTCGGACGAGGGGCGGTGCGCCGCGCCCTTGCACGGGAGCGGCCGGATGTCCTGGTGGAGGACATCAACAAGCTGCCGCTCTTCACCGCGGGGCTGACCGACAGGCCCATGGGCGTGATCATCCCGCACCTCTTCGGCCGCGAGATCTTCCAGGAGGCAAGTCTGCCCTCCGCGCTGCTGGTCTGGCTGGCGGAGCGGCCGATTCCGCGAGCCTATCGGCGGGCGTGGTTCCATGCGATCAGCGAGAGTACCCGGGATGACCTGATTGCGCGCGGTGTACCGGGAGAACGGATTGAAGTCATCTACCCCGGGGTGGATGCCACGGCGTTTGCCCCCGCGCCGGCAGGTGCCGACGTGTTGAATCGCCGGGCCCCCGAGCCGACTTTTCTGTACATTGGCCGGCTCAGACGCTACAAAGGAGTGGAGTTTGCCATCCGGGCGCTGGCGGAGGCCCGCGGGCGACGGCCGGAGTTGCGGCTGCTGATCGCGGGTCGGGGGGATGACCAGCCTCGGCTCGAGCAGCTGGCGCGTGAGCTGGGGCAGGAGCAGGCGATCCGCTTCCTCGGCTTTGTGAGCGAATCGGACAAGCTCGCGCTGCTGCGGCAGGCGTGGGCAAACGTCTTTCCCTCGGTGAAGGAAGGCTGGGGCATCACCAACGTCGAGGCGGCGGCGTGCGCCACACCGTCGCTGTGCTCGGACAGCCCGGGCCTGCGGGATTCGGTCCGGCACGGCGAGACCGGGTACCTGGTCCCTCACGGGGTGCCTGGCGCCCTGGCCGAGCGGATGATGGAGCTGGCCGGTGATGTGAAGCTGGTGGAGCGCCTGGGCCGCCAGGCGCGTCAATTTGCGGAGAGCCTGAGTTGGGATGGTGCAGCGGCGCAGACCGAACAGTGGCTCGAGCGCCTGGTGGAATCCTCATGAACCACGGGGGGTGTGCATGATCACGAGTATCACGGCACGACACTGCGACATTTCCGATGAACTGCGGGCGCGGGCGGAGACCATCCTGGGGCGACTGTCCAGTCACCTCACCAGTCCCATCGACGCCACAGTCGTTTTCGACAATGCTCCACAGGCTTCCGCGGAAATCCGGATCAACGGCGGTCGCGATCATCTCTTTGTGGCCACGGGAGAGGATCGGGATCATCGCTCCGCGCTTGACCGGGCCGAGGAGAAGATCCGGCGCCAAATGGACAAGGGTGACGCCGGTATCCGCCGCGAACGCGGAGTCAGGGACGTGATGTGACGCTCACGATTCGCGATCTCCTGTCCCGCAAGGGTGATCCGCTTCAACTCGAGCCGCTGACTGGCGAACTCGGGCTGGACCGCCCCATCCCCGATCCGGAGGTCGCGTCGCCCGGGCTGGCGCTGGCCGGCTACACCAGCCGGTTCATGCCCCGGCGGCTCCACGTGCTGGGCGAGACCGAGATCAGCTACTTGAACGCACTGGAACCGGCCGAGCGCAAGTCGCGGCTGGAACAGTTCTTCGCCTTCGAGCTGCCCTGCGTCTTCGTGACCAAGGGGCAGGACGTACCGCAGGAGCTGCTCGACCTGGCGCGGCTGCGCGGCATCCCGCTGGTGCGCAGCCGGCTCAAGACGGCGGAGTTCTATCGCCGGATCAAGCCGGTCGTCGAGGAGGCGTTTGCCCCGCAGACGACGCTGCACGGTTCACTCGCCGATGTGTACGGCGTCGGCCTTCTCTTCATCGGCCGCTCGGGCATCGGCAAGAGCGAATGCGTCCTGGATCTGGTGGAACGGGGGCACCGGCTCGTGGCGGACGACGTGGTGCAGGTGACCCGGCGCGGGACCGACCTCCTGATCGGGCAGGGCCACGAACTGGCGGCCCATCACATGGAGATCCGCGGGATCGGGCTGATCGACATCCCGACGCTGTTCGGGGTGCGCTCCGTCCGGCAGCAGAAACGCATCGAGGTGGTGGTGCAGCTGGAGGACTGGGCGACCGCGGAGGAGGCGGACCGGACGGGCCTGCAGCAGCACGAGACGACCATTCTCGAGGTGGTGCTGCCGCGGGTGATCGTCCCGCTCAACGCGGGCAAGAACATCACGGTGGTCTCGGAGGTCGTGGCCATGATGCATCTACTGCGCTATTCCGGCGTCGATGTGGCGGCGGCCTTCAACGAGCGGCTGATCCGGAAGATGAAACAGAAGAAGGGCGTGCGGGAATACCTGCAGGATGACTATGAGTGAGGCAGCGCGGGGCGTGGTGATTGCCCACGGCGGGCTCGCGGCGGCACTGGTCGAGGCCGCCGAACGGATCGGCGGCGCGGGAGAGGGGCTGATCGCCGTGTCGAACGAGGAATGCGGCCGCGAGGAGATCGCCGCGCGGATCGCTGCGGCTGCGGGCACCGGCTCCGCAGTGCTTTTTGTCGACATGCCCTGCGGTTCCTGCTTCTTCGCCGCGATGCACTTTGCGCGTGGACGCGAGCAGGTGCGGGTGGTCACGGGCGTGAACCTTCCCATGCTCCTCGATTTCATGAACCATCCGACGCTGCCGCCAGCCGAGAGCGCATTGCGCGCCACGGCCAAGGGCACCGAGGCGATTCGGCACCCCTGATGCCAGTCCTGCTTTATCGGATTGACGACCGGCTGGTGCATGGGCAGGTGGTGATCGGCTGGGGCAAGCCGATGGGCATCGGCCTCATCGTGCTGGTCGATGATACGGTGGTCGAAAGCGAGTGGGAGCAGGAACTCTATCGCATGGGCATGCCGCCGGAGATCGCACTGGAATGCTGCTCCCTGTCGCAGGCGGTGGCGCGGGCTGGTGCGTGGCGGGTCGATGCGAGAAAAAGTATCGTCCTCACGGCCGAGGTGGCCACGATGGTCGCGCTCTGCCGCGCCATCGCGTCGGTCGAACGCATCGTGCTCGGCGGGTTGCACCACAAGCCGGGGCGCAGTGCGCGCCTCCCGTATGTCTATCTCACGGACGATGAACTGCGACTGCTCGACGGGCTTGCGGCCGAGGGCGTGAAGATCGAGGCCCAGGATCTGCCGACCAGTGCCCCCATCCCGCTGTCGGCGTTACGATGATTCCGCTGCCGCCTGCCATGCTGCTTGGCCTGACCGCGTGGGGCACCTTCGCCGGGCTGGATCTGGTAAGTCTCCTGCAGGGACTCTTTTCCCGGCCACTCGTCGCCGCGGCGGGGGCGGGGCTGCTGCTGAACGACCCCGAGGCGGGGCTCCGGGTCGGCGTGCTGCTGGAGCTCTTCGCGCTCGATGTGCTTCCCGTCGGGGCGGCGCGCTACCCCGATTATGGCCCCGGGGTAGTCGCCGCGGTGGTTCTGGTCAGTGGGACGTCGTGGTCGCAGAGCCTGGGGCTTGCGACGCTGTTTGCCCTGGGGTGGGCAGCGCTCGGCGGCTGGAGCCTGCAATGGCTTCGGCAGGCGAACGGTCGGGGGCTGGCTCGGAACGCCGCCGGCCTTGCCGCCGGAGACGCGGGAACCGTTGCTCGGCTGCAACGCGAGGGGTTGCTCGGCGACCTGATCCGGAGCCTGCTGCTCACGACCATCGGGCTCGCCCTGGCGCTGCTGCTGCGTCGCCACCTCGTGCTGACGGCCCGCTTCGAACTGGTGACCGCCGTGGCGATCGGGGCCGGCGTGGCGGCGGCCGCTGGCGGGGCCATCCGGAGCGCCGGCCGTGGCGCGCGGCTGCGGTGGCTGCTGGCCGGCGTGATGGTCGGCCTGCTCGTGGCGGTGCTGCGATGATCAACGGTCGCGCCCGCGCCTTTCTTCGTCTGCTCACGGTGCAGGGCGCCTGGAGTTTCGAACGGATGACGGGTGTCGGCATCGGGTACGCTGCCGAGCCGCTGCTGGAGGACTTGAAATCCGCCGACCCGGGCCGCCACGCAGAAGCCGCGGTTCGGTCGGCCGAGTACTTCAACTCCCACCCCTACCTCGCCGGCCTCGCGCTGGGGGCACTGGTGCGGGCCGAGTACGACTTCGTGCCGGGACCACAGGTCGCGCGGCTGCGCGCGGCGCTCTGCAGCCCGCTCGGCGCGCTGGGGGATCAGCTGTTCTGGATTGGACTGGTGCCCGCGATGATGGCCATGGCCATCGTCGGCGTCGTCGCGGGGCTGGGGCTCTGGTCGCTGATTGCCGTTGTCGCCGTCTACAACGTCGTTCGGCTCTGGACCGGCATGTGGGCGCTTAACACCGGCCTGGCAACGGGCACCAGGGTTGGCGCCGCCATCGGGGCCTCGTGGTTGCCGGTGGCCGCCGGTCGTGCGGGACTCGCCGCAGGTGGGCTTATCGGATTGGCGCTGCCCCTGTCCGCGGACTGGCTGCTTGACGGTGGATCGTCGCGCGGTGTCATGCTGGCGGTTCTCACGATTCTGGGCGGGCTCGGGCTCGGCTGGCGCCTGGGGCCCCGCATCACGTCGGTACGATTCGGCTTGATGGCCATCGGTCTCGCCGCAACACTGGCCTGGGGGTTGGGATGATCGAGCGCGACGTCCGCATTCTGAATGAGGAAGGACTACATGCCCGGCCAGCGGCCAGGATTGTCAGGCTCTCGGCACTTTACCAGTCCGAGATCGAGATCGTGAAGGACGGGCTGGCAGTCAACGGCAAGAGCATCATGGGCGTCATGATGCTCTCGGCGGAGTGCGGCAGCACGATCACCTTCCGCGCGAGCGGCGCGGATGAGGCGCTGGCGGTCGACGCGTTGTGCGACCTCGCGGCCCAGAGATTCGGCGACTCGAAATGAGTGGTCCGCGGATGGTGCGGGGCGTCGGGGTGTCACCCGGGGTTGCGTTCGGCCCGGCGGTGGTCATGCGCCTCGATGTGCCCGATGTGCCCAACCGCTTCATCCTCGGGGCCGAGGTGGAGGAAGAAGTCTCCCGGCTGCACGCGTCGGTGGCCGCCGTGATCGAAATACTCGTCGGGCTGCGCGAGCGGGTCCGGGAACGGGCCGGGAAGGAGGAGTCGCACATCTTCGACGCCCAGATCCTCATGGCGGGCGACGGCGACTTCCTCGGCCAGGTGGAGCAACTCATTCGCGAGAGCTGGATGAGCGCCGAGACCGCCTACGAATTCAAGGCGCTCGAAGTGCGCAACACCTGGCAGGGTTCCGGCAACGCCATGCTCCGGGACCGGCTGGCCGATCTCTCCGCGATTCACAACCGGATGCTCCGGCGGCTGCTGGGATCGGGCGACGATGAGCTCTGGTCGTTGCCCGAAGGGGACCAGGTCATCATCGTCGCGCGGGAACTCTCGCCCGGCCTGACCGTGCAGTTCGATCGGGACCACGTCGTCGGACTGCTGAGCGAGGAAGGCACCCGCACGTCGCACGCCGCGATCCTGGCCCATTCGCTCGGCATCCCCGCGGTGATGGGCGCGGTCGGCGCCTTGGAGCACATCGCAACGGGAACGACCCTGCTGCTCGACGGGCAGACCGGTATCGTGCTGCTTGAGCCATCCCGTGTCGAGATCGACCGGGCGCTGACCCAGCTTACCCGCCGGCAGAAGCTGGAATTCGAGCTGCAGGCCGCGGTAGGGCAGGCGGCGATCACGCCGGACGGCGTGGCGATCGAGTTGATGGGCAACGTGGACCTGCCTGACGAGATCGCACTCGCGAGCAAGTTCGAGGCCCATGGCGTCGGGCTGCTGCGTACCGAGTTTCTGGTGACTGGGCGGGCTGCGCTCCCCACCGAGGACGAACAGGCCAGCTACTTCCGCCGGGTGACGGACGCCTTTCCGAACTACCCCGTGGTGATCCGGTCCTACGACCTCGGCGGCGACAAGTTCCCCGCGGCATTCCGGGCTCCGGCGGAGAACAACCCCTTCCTTGGCTGGCGCTCGATCCGGGTCTGTCTCGATCATCCGGAGATCTTCCGGCCGCAACTGCGCGCCGTTCTGCGCGCCGCGGTGGATCGGCGGATCGAACTGATGCTGCCGCTGGTGACCAGCGTCGAGGAGGTGACCGAGTCGCGGGAACTGCTGCTGGAGGAAGCCGCCAACCTGGCGCGCGAGGGAGTCCGCGCCGCGGCCTCCGTCCCGGTCGGGGTGATGATCGAGACACCGGCGGCGGTACTGGTCGCCCACGAGCTCGCCGCCATCAGCGACTTCTTCAGCGTCGGGACCAACGACCTGGTGCAGTACACCCTGGCGGTGGACCGGGGCAATGCCCGGCTGGCGGAACGCTTCGCCCCGCATCATCCGGCGGTGATCCGGCAACTCCGGACGATTGTCGATGCGGCGCGCCAGGCCAACATCGGGGTGAGCGTCTGCGGCGAGATGGCATCCGATCCGCTCTCGGTCGTGCTGCTCCTCGGCCTTGGATACCGAACCCTCAGCGTGGCGCCGCCGGCGCTGCCGCAGGTAAAATGGATCCTGCGCTCAGTGCCGATGGCCGTCGCGGAGCGGGCGGCCGCGGCGGCACTGGAAGCCCGACGGGCGTCCGACGTCACCGATGCCCTGCGCACGATCCTGCAGACCCACTGCGATCCACGCTTTTTCGAGTCCCTCGCAGCGTTGCCGCGCTCGACCGGCGCCGCTACTTTCACCGGCTGACAGCGGGGTTCGTCCCCGCGACCACCTTCACCTACCAAACTCATGGCCAACGCGCACCGCCACGTTTTCACCTCAGAGTCCGTCACCGAAGGGCACCCTGACAAGGTCGCCGACCAGATCTCCGATGCCGTACTCGACGCCATCCTCAAGGACGACCCGGCGGGGCGGGTAGCCTGCGAAACGATGGTCACGACCGGGCTGGCGCTGGTGGCCGGAGAGATCACGACCAAGACCTATGTGCACATTCCGCAAATTGTCCGCGAAACCATCCGGAAGATCGGCTATACGGACGCGAATTACGGTATCGACGGCACCACCTGCGCGGTGCTCGCCGCCATCGACAACCAGTCGCCCGACATCAGTCAGGGCGTGGATACCGGTGGCGCCGGCGATCAGGGGATGATGTTCGGGTACGCGTCCGACGAGACTCGGGAGCGGATGCCGGTCCCCATCCAGCTGGCCCACCGGCTTGCCGAGCGGCTTGCCGCCGTGCGACGTGGTGACGGGAATGTGGACCAGCTTGACTGGCTGCGCCCCGATGGCAAGAGCCAGGTCTCGGTGGAGTACGCCGGCGCCGAGCCCATCGCGGTCCGTACCGTCGTGATCTCCACCCAGCACGCCGAGATGTTCAAGGGGCGCGAGCTCAGCCAGCGCAAGATCCGCGAGGGCGTCATCGAGGAGGTCATCCGTCCGGTGCTCGCCAAGACCGGCCTCGAGTCCCGCCGCGCGACGATTCACGTCAATCCGACCGGCCGGTTTGTCATCGGCGGCCCGCATGGCGACGCCGGCCTGACCGGACGCAAGATTATCGTGGATACCTACGGCGGCATGGCTCGTCACGGCGGCGGTGCGTTCAGCGGGAAGGACCCCTCGAAGGTGGACCGGTCGGCGGCCTACGCCATGCGCTGGGTGGCCAAGAACATCATCGAGGCCAAGCTGGCGAAGCGCTGCGAGGTGCAGGTGGCCTACGCCATCGGCGTGCGTGAGCCGGTCTCGGTCATGGTACAGAGCTTCGGGACCGGCGTGGTGCCGGACACGGAGCTGGAGCGGGCCGTGCGCAAGGTCTTTGATCTCACTCCTGCGGGGATCATCAAGGCGCTGGACCTTCGCAAGCCGATTTACTCCCCGACCGCCGCGTACGGGCACTTCGGCCGCAGACCGTTCAAGAAGGGCGCGCTCCAGTTCTTCCCCTGGGAGCTGACCGACAAGGTGGTCGCCCTGCTGCGCGCGGTGGGATGATCGAAGTCACGGTGGCGCACCTGGGGCTCGACCGCTCCAGCAACACTCCCGTCGTCATCCTGCGGGAACGGGATGGCACCCGGGTGCTCCCCATCTGGATCGGGCCGGCGGAGGCGAGTGCCATCGCCATGGAGATCCAGGGCCTCCGGCCGCCAAGGCCGATGACCCACGATCTCCTCAAGTCCGCCATCGTGGGTCTTGGCGCCAGCGTCCAGCGCATCTGCATCAGCAGCGTGAAGGACAAGACCTATTACGCCGAAGTCTGGCTTTCGCGCGACGACCATCTGTTCCAGCTCGACGCGCGCCCCTCCGACAGCATCGCACTCGCGCTCCGGGTGCAGGCCCCCATCTTCACCGACGATTCCCTGCTGGAGGATTCCGGCGACGGGGCCGCCGTCGATCCGCCCGATCCTTCCATCGACGCCGAGCGACTCCGCGCCTGGCTGGAAAAGATGGACCCGCAGGATTTTGGCAAATTTCAGCCCTGACGCGGCCGGTCGTGCGCTGCTCCTGAGTCTTCGCCGGACTGCGTGGCTCCTGCTGGTGCCTTCGGTGCTGGTGGCTCAGCGGCAGGCGCTTGTTTCGGGCCGGGTCATTCGGCTCAGCGCGGGCGACACGGTGCCACAGGCCGGCGCGAGTGTGGTGCTGCACCGGATCGGGCGCGAGGTGCAGGGCCCACTCGACTCGACCCGCACCGGTGCGCGGGGGGACTTCCGATTCCGCTGGCTGGCGGATACCGGGTCGGTCTATCTCCTCAGTTCCCCCTACGCCGGAATCCAATACTTCTCGACGCCGCTCCACGCCAATGGCGCGCTCCCCGATACCGGAGTGCTGCTGGTGGTGTCGGATACCTCGAGCAGTACGGAACTGGTGACCGTTTCGCGCCACATCGTGATCAGCAAGCCGGCGCCCGATGGTACCCGGGCCGCGCTCGAGATCGTGATGCTGGCCAACCCCGGTTCGACCACACGGGTCGCGCGCGACAGCAGCCTGCCGGCGTGGGCCGCGCGCCTTCCCGCGGGGGCGATCAGCTTTCAGCCCGGCAGCGGCGATGTCGCCGCGGAGGCGCTGGAGACGCGCAACGACAGCGTGATGCTGTTCGCGCCGGTGGCTCCAGGGGAGAAGCAGCTGATCTACACCTATCAGCTGCCGGCGTCACCGGGCACGGTGCGGTTTCCGGTGGTGGATTCCATCGGCATGGTGAACCTCCTGTTGGAGGAGTCGGCGCTGCAGGCGCGGGGAGGCACGCTGGTCCGGGGTGACAGCCAGGCGATCGAAGGCCGCAGCTTCCGGCAATGGACCGGTCAGGTCCCCGCTGGCAGCGCCATCGAGGTCGACTTCCCGGGCAACCCCAATCGCGGTGTACTGCCGGCGCTGGTCGGTGGCATGGCAGTGATTCTCGCTGTCGTCCTGGCCAGGGCGCTCCGGCGCGCGCCGGCACCGGTGCAGGCCGCGGGGGGCACGCAGTCCACGCTGAACGACATCGCGGCGCTCGACGCGCGGTATGCCGGGAAGGAGTCGGA
>JAWXBX010000029.1:0-15280 GCA_034440415.1 Gemmatimonadota bacterium
CAACCGGAGCAGCGTGTCCGTCAGTGCCCGTTCATATCCGAAAACCGCCGAGAGGGAGGCGAGCCGCGTGACCAGCTGGTCGAGCGGCGGCGGGGGCTCCTGTGCGGCGAGCGTCGCGGGAGTGAGCACCAGCAGCGGCAGGAGGCACACTCGGCGCGCCATACCGCCGGAAGACGACCTCGGTAATTGCGTCATGCGGGCCGCACCGGACCTTTCCCTGCTCCTGTGGTTTTCACGGCGAGCGCGATCTCGTCCAGGTCCGCCGGGGTCAGCACCAGCCCGGCACCGTCGATCCATCCATCCACCTGTGCGGCACTTCTCGCCCCGGCAATGGCGCCGGTCACGCCCCGCCAGGCCAGCGTCCAGGCGATCGCGACCGCCGCGACCGTGGTCGCGTGGCGCACAGCGATGGGGCGGAGGGCATCGCGCAGCATGAGGTTGCGGCCGAGCTTCGGATCGCGAAACTCATCTCCACGGCGGCGCCAGTCATCCGGCGCCAGCCGTTCCACCCGTTCCCGCGAGAAGGTGTCGGTGAAAATGCCGTTCACCATCGGGCTGTAGGCGATGACGCCCGTCCCATGATCCGCGCACCAGGGAATCACGTCGCCGGCGGCGTCTCGCCGCAGGAGTGACAGTGGTGGCTGCAGCGACGCAACATGGGCCAGGGACTCACAGCGGTTGAGCAGCCCGACATCGAAGTTCGATACCCCGCCGAAGCGCACCTTGCCGGCCTCGATCAGTCGTAGCATTTCCGCCCAGGAGTCCTCGACCGCGGCCCCGGTCCGGTCGGGCACGTGGAACTGGTAGAGATCGATGCAGGTGATGCCGAGCCGGCGGAGCGATGCCTCGCATTCGCGGCGGACCGATGCCGGATTGAGGCTGTGTTCCTCAGGTGCCATCGGATTGGACTCGTCCCAGACGAAGCCGCACTTGGTGAAGACCAGCGGCCGGCGGGCGGAGCCGAGCTCGCGCAGCAACGACGCGACCACGACCTCCGAGTGACCGTGTCCGTACACCGCCGCGGTGTCGATCCAGTTGACACCATGCTCCAGCGCGCGCCGCATGGCGTCCAGCGAATCGGCATCGTCCTGCGGGCCCCAGCCGGAGGACCAGCCGCCACCGCCCGCGGCCCACGCGCCGAATCCCACGGTCGTGATGGAGAGTCCGGTGGTGCCGAGCTGGCGGGTGGGGAGAGGCATGGGTATCTCGTTGAGCTGAGCGATGAGCCATCAGGTATCAGCCGTCAGCCGTCAGTGTATGGCCATTAGCCGTTGGCCGTTGGCCTGTAGTCAACTACGCGTTGTTCGCAATCTGGTGCCGCCTACCGCCTACCGCCTATCGCCGACTCTCGCCTACTCCACCACAATCCCCACCTCGGTCATCTGCGCGCCTGCTGTCGCCCGAATGCGGTGAGCACCCTTCACCAGCGGCCAGCGGGTCTCGGTCGTCGGTGTACCGTCCACCGCCCAGCGCACGGCGTGATCGGCCGGGGCGCCTGCCGCCAGGAGAGCGATCGTCGCGTAGCGCGCTGCCACGCCAGGCGGAATCTGGTAGCGGTCGCCATCAACCGGAGAGACAATCGTGAGGCGAGTCGGCGCATCGACAGCTGGGGTCGGCGCGGCGTGACTCCGGACGGCCGTGAATACCGCATCGGGCGAACCGGCCGCCGCACTCCCCTGGGCGGCGGCCCATTCCGCGTACTCCACCGGCAGATGAATGCCACCCTCGACATGCCAATCGCAGTGGCGCGCTGGCTCGGTGCCAGGGAGAAAATACTCGATGACACCAGGGCACTGTGCCGTCGCCCGGAGCCCGGAGAGACGGCAGATCGTCACGGGCGTGAGACCCTGATCCGCGGGGTGTGCCAGCTCACCGGGCGGATACCGCTTGCCGGTCAACAGCACCGCCCGATGGAGCAGCGGTCCGGCGCCGGTGATGCCGCTGACGCCCTGCATTGGCTGCCCGCTGAAATTGCCGACCCAGACGGCCACGGTGAAGTTGGCCGTCGTGGCCGCGGCCCAGTTGTCGGTAAAATGCCGACTGGTACCGGTCTTGGCTGCGGCACGGAAGGGCCAGTCAAACGGAGTACTCACCCCGAACGCGGGAATGCGTGCGACCGGATCGGCGAGCACATCGAGCACCAGGGCGGCTGCGCGGGGCGAAACGACGCGGCGGCGCGTTCCGGCGGTCCGGTCCGACGCGAACCACTGCGTCTGACTCCATTCGCCACCCTGCGCCAGCGCGCGATACCCGTTCGCCAGTTCGAGCAGCGTCACATCGCCGTTGCCGAGCGCCAGCCCCAATCCGTAGAACTCGGGTGGCCGGAAGAGCGATGTGAAGCCTGCCTGCTGCAGGCCACGCAGCAGCGAAGCATACCCGATTCGGTCGGCCAGCTCGACGGCAGGGACGTTGTAGCTGCTCGCCAGCGCCTCACGCGCACGGACCGGGCCGTGATACTCCCGGTCGTAGTTGCGCGGGTGATAGGGTCCGCCCGCGGTCTGGTAGGTCTTCGCGACATCGGCGAGCACGGTCGCGGCGGTGATGCCGCGATCGAAGCTCATGGCGTAGAGAAACGGCTTGAGCGCGGAACCCGGCTGCCGCGGACTGATTACCATGTCGACCTGACCGGCGGTATCGGCCCAGAAATCGGGCGATCCGACCCAGGCCAGGATCTCGCCCGAACGATTGTCCAGCACCACGACCGCCGCCTCTCTGCCACCGCGGTCCGCCAGCAGCCCGACGGTCTGGCGCACTTCGCCTTCCAGCGCGGTCTGCAGATCGAGATCGAGGGAAGTGCGCCACGTGCCGCTGAGCTGGCGCCCGCGCTGCTCCGCCTCCTGCAACAGGCGACTGGTGAAATGAGGCGCGAGGAAGGGACGACCAGTGCCCGCCGATACGAGGGGTTCGAGCCCGGCCCGCAGCACCTCATCCTCCGTGGCGTAGCCCTGCGAGAGGAGCGCCGCGAGACCGACCGATCGGCGGAGCCGGGCACGCGACGGATCCACCAACGGATTCTGGTTCGACGGCGCGCGTGCGAGCGCGGCAAGCAACGCCGCCTGTCCCAGACTGGCCTGCTCAGCCGAGGCGCCAAAGTACAACTGCATGGCCGCGCCGACCCCGATGGCGCCCTGCCCCAGCGGAACACGATTGAGGTACTGCTCGAGGATGGCGGACTTGGAAAGATGCGCCTCGAGGCGCAGCGCCCAGAGTGACTGCACCAGCTTGTCATTCCAGCCGCGGCCTACCGGATGGACCAGCCGGGCGAGCTGCATCGTGATTGTCGAGGCCCCGGAAACCACTCGGCCCGCGGCGAGGTTATCGCGTACCGCGCGAGCCACCGCGCGCAGGTCGATGCCATGATGCTGATAGAAGCGCCGGTCTTCCACCGCGACGAAGGCACGGGGAAGATCGGGATCGACCGTGGACAGAGACACCCATCGGGTCAGACTGCCATCTCTCGCTCGGGTACTGCGAAGCGGCACGCCATGTCGGTCGGTCAGCGTGAGACTCTGGGCCCGCGCCGGGGCGAGCAGCCCCCCGGAGAGCGGCCACGCGACCCACGCCACGGCGAGTCCCGCAAGCGTGGCCGTGCTACCCAGCGTCCAGCGGAGAAAACGTTTCACGCGGAGCTTTCAGCGTTCAGCATTCAGCATTCAGCCAATGGCCGTTAGCCGTTAGCCGTTGGTCAGACGCATTGACTTCCGTACCCTGCGCCTACTCCCTGCCACCTGCCACCTGCCAGCTACTTCCTCTCCACCGTAAACACTCCACCGTCGCTCCGCCCATAGACCGCCGGGTTGTACATCTCCTCCGCATGGACCGGGGGCCGGATGAACACACCGGGCGTCGTCGCGCGCGCGAGGTAGGTCATGGAGTAGGTCCCCTGCCACAGCACTGTCGCGGAATACACCACCCGATCGTCCCGGATCTCCTTGTGATCGAACGGCGTCCACCAGCCGCTGTCCCACCGGCCATAGTACCACTTGTCGCCCGTCCCGCTCGACTCCTCCGACTCCGCCGATTCGGGGGTCAGAAAGCTCTGCACCTGATCCCGACCGGGGCCGGGGACCAGACTCGCGGTGCGCAGGCTCAGGTCCACGGCTTCCAGGCCAGCGGGAAGTGCGTCGTCGATGACCACGAACTCGCGATCCACCGGCACTGTTACCCGGAGGCGGACGCGCACCAGCTCCCCTTCGGCGGCGCTGACAATTGGAGAATCCGTATCGTACCGCTCGTACCACCGTTCGACCCGGATGCCCCGGTCCTCGGGATTGACCGGGCGCTGCTGCGGGACCTCGGTGACCGTCAGGTAGTAGTAGATCGGTGCGCCGGTGCCTTCCGCCGCGAGCGCGAGCCGCAGCCGGGTCCGGCCATCACCCGCCTTTGCCAGCAACCCGCTGAGCGCAGTACTTGAGTCCCGGATAGTCAGCCGCGCGGACAGGGCCGGCACTTCCGGCACAGTGAAGAGCGTCCGCCCACCGCTCTGCACCGTGAAGGCCCGACCCGCACCAGCGCGCATCCGCTTGTCGAACGCCGTGAGGGCGGCGACCGCCGAGGCATAATCCTGCGTGTTCCACGGCGAGAGGACGCCGGCGCGTCCCTGCTGCACCAGCGTCTCCACCAGCGGGCCGATCAGTGCATTCGCCGAGTCGACTGCGAGCGTGGCGCTGAGCAGGCGGGCGATGGGGCGCACCCGCGATTCGAAGTAGTGGGTCCGGTGCAGCGCCGCCTCCGGCATCGTCGCACGCCGGCCCTCCACCGTGACCGACTTCCACGCCGGCTGGAGCAGGGTTCGCGCGGAGCGGAACGCCTTGCGGCGCGCCAGCACCTCAGCCAGTCGCACCCGATCCTCCCACGCAAGCTGGGCGGCGTTCCGCAGCAATTCATTCTCCGCCGCGATCTCCGGCTTGCCATAGCGGCTGAGGAAGTCGGCGGCCGCGACCTGATCGGCCAGCCGGCCTTCCACGCTCTCGTACCAGCTCACCACCGGGGCGCGAATGGGCGCTGGATCGTTGAGCTGGGTCCGCAGGTAGTCGGCGAGACGCGCGAGGACCGAGTCGTTCACCACGATGCCGGCGGACTTCGCTTCGAGCAGCGCGTGGCCGGCGTAGGCCGAGAGCCACGGGGTGGTCCAGTCCTGACTGTCCCAGTAGCCGATGCCGCCGTCGGGTCGTTGTCTCCGCGTCAACAGCCCAACCGCCGTCTCGATCTCCCGTTTCGGGGTGCCGGGGAGCAGCGTCACCCTCTTGAGGCTCTTCTGGGCCTGATACAAGGCGATGATCGGCAGCACCGCACTCGAGGCCTGCTCGGTGCAGTAGTAGGGATAGACCCGGAGTTGCCAGGCGAGACCCTTGATGTAGCTCAGTGGAGAACTGCCCGCGGTGAGCACGAGGCGCGAGCGCTCGGGGTCGAGCCCGTCCGGCAACAGCATGTCCGCAGTCGCGGTATCCGTCAGCACACCGGAGACTGTCCAGGCCCTCGGCCGGTACGCCGGCTTGATGGCGAGTCGCGACTGTACCGCGTCCGCATCTCCGGCACCACTCACCCGGAAACGGAAGGTGGCGCTGTCGGCCTGACCGAGCGGTCCATTGCCCGGCTGGCGGAAGTCGAACCGTACTTCCCGCCCGCGGCCGGCTTCGAGCGTCGTCTTCTGCGATGCGACACTGGTGAGGTCGCTGCCGGTGGCCTCTGCCTGCACCTGGACTTCGGGCGTGCCGCCCGCCCGCTGGTTGACCACGACGCCGGCGCGATAGCTGTCGCCCTCGCGCAGGAAGCGCGGGAGCGCGGGACGCGCCACGAGCGGCCGCGTCACCAGCATCGGCGACTGGCCCTTGCCGTACCGATCGTTGGCCGTGACCGCCACGGCCATGATCCGAAAGGTGGTGAGGTTGTCGGGCAGTTTTGACTTTGCTGTGGCGACACCGTTCGAATCCGTCACCACGCTGCCGAGGAAAAAGGCCGTCGTCTTGAACCGGGAGCGCAGGATATCGCTGTCGCCCCGGCCGCCACCACCGCCGGGCGCGCGGGCACCCTTCTCTCCCTCCGGCACCTGCGGCGCAACATTGGTCAGGTTGCTGGCGAGCCTGAGGCCGAGGCCGCGCGGCGCATAGAGCAGGTCGATGGGATCGGGCGTCTGGTAGCCGGTCAGCGCCAGGACCCCTTCATCCACCGCCCACAGCGTCACCTCGCCGCGCTGCGCCTTGCCGGCGACATCGGTCAGCGCCACGCGGACCCGCGCGGTGTCGCCGGGGCGATACTCCCGGAGCTGCGGAGCCACCGTCACGGTGAGTCGCTTCACCTCGGGCGTCACCCGCAGCTCGGTGTACCCCACGCGGATCGTCGGACGGCCCGGATCGTCGAGAGCGCCGGGTGGTGCGCTGCGGCCGCGGGTGACCATCACGGAGACGAAGACATTGGGCGCCCACGATTCCTTCACCGGGAACTTGAGGGTCGTCGAACCGGAGGTCAGACGCATCCGGCGCTGCTCGATCAATCCTTCACGCTCGATCGTGATCCACGCCTCGGCGTCGGTGAACGGCGACGCCACCAGCACCGTCGCGGTATCGCCCACACTGTACCGGCTGCGATCAGGAATGAGGTCCATCTTGAACTGGCTCTCATCGTTCCATGGAACCCAGTCGCTGCCGGTCGCCCATCGGCTCAGACTGGTGCTGACGAGCCGACCGGCCTCGTCCGCGGCGGTGAAGGTCAGTTCGTAGGTCCCCCCGGAGGGCGGCGTGAAACGGCAGTCGGAGGGTGTTGCACCGCTCACCACATCGCACCGGCCGACGGTGTCCGACACCCACTCGCCATACACCTCGCTGTAACCGGCACGCGAGCGGTGCACCCGGTGCCACTCCTTCCGCACAATCGTGCCGCGCACCTTCACTCCGGCCACGCGCCGGCCATCGGGGCGCACCGCGATGATCCCGACCGAGGCCGCCTTGCCGGCGGTCCAGAAATACGACTCCCCCTGGGGCTTGCCGCCTATATAGAAGGAAGCGGGATGCACGATCACCGAGGCGGAAGCTCCAGCCGCCTGGCGGTTCACATCAATGACCCCGGCCTCGATCGTCGCGCGCGCGGGCCGACCCTTGACCGGCGCCGCCAGCGCCGAACGCAGCGTGATCCGTCCCTGCGCGTCCAGGGTGTCGCTGCCCTGGTCGAGCACCTGGGTCTCATTGCCGCCCCGCTCCTCCTCCCACCACCAGCCGTTCTCGCCGAGGTAGAATCCCTCGGTGCCGGGGATGTCGAGCGACCAGAAATCCAGGCTGGTCTGCCGCGCAATCCAGGTCACCTCGGCGCGTGCCATCGGCGCCCCGAAGAGGTAGCGTGCCTCGACCCGGGCGCTGATCGAATCACCGGGAAAGCGCGTTCCGCTGTCGGTGCTGGCCTCCACCAGGAATTCCGGTGGCCGGTATTCGGCGACGCGGTAGGAAGTCTGAGCGATATCGATCCACGCGGCATTGCGCCGCTGCTGCAGCCGGACGTCGTAACTGCCCAGCGGGAGATCGGCCGGCAAGGTGAAGCGCTGGTCCGACGTGCCAAAGCTGGAGAGGGCGACGGTGGTTTCCTTGAGCGAGCCGCCGTCGCGACCGGCGAAGATCCATTTGAGGCTGTCGCCGCGGGCCGGCACCGTCAGGGCACCCAGCGTGCCGCTCCGGACGATCGCCTTGGCATAGAGCGGCTCACCCGGCCGGTAGATGCCGCGCTCGGTGAATACCGCGGCCGCCAGTGGGAAGCGGTCGCTGCCGTAGGCCGACCGCGCATTGAAGCGCCATGGGCTCAGGTCGGCGTCGTACTCGCTGATACTGGTTAGTGCACGGTCATTGCCCAGGGCGGCGATGAGGTAACCCTCGAGACCGTTGTGGGAGTACTCCGAGCTCGTGTCCGGCCGGAAGCCGGTGAGTAAGGCGAGTCCCTGCGCGTCGGTCCTGCCGCGCGCACGCACTTTGCCCTCCATGTCATACAGCGTCACCAACGCGCCGGCACGGGGCTTCCCGTCGTTCACACCCGTCACCCAGACCACACCATCGCCGATCCCGATCTTCCCGTGCACGGCGAGGTCGGTTACCTGCACGATCGCCCACGGCTGGTTGGCCTGCCATTCCTGCGATAACGATGGGCTCGTCACCCGGACAAACTGCAGCACCGGGCTGCCCGTGCGCTGCGCGTTGTAGAGCGGGAGCTTCGCTCCGTAGATCCGCACCCGGTCGCGAGCGCCGCTCACCGCCACCGTGCGGCTGACGCCGAGCCTCGTGATCAGCGCGAGCGCGCTGTCGTCCTGATTCCACCGGCTGTATTGCAGCGCCGCCGGGATGAGCGCATCCGGCACCGGGGCGATCGTGACGGTGAGGGTATCCACATTCACATGCTTGACCGCGAGGGTTCGGAAGGCGGCACGCTCAACCGTCAGGCGACCGTATTCGTGCTCCACCAGTGGTGCATAGCCGGTCGTCCGGAATCCGCCGGCGTTGTTGCCCTGCAGCTTCTGGCCGAAGATGTCGCGCAGACCGGTATCGGCGATGACGGCGTACGCGGTGTGAGGCGTGAGCTGGGTCTCGAGGTACCAACTGTTGGATTCTTCGGTGGTGTCCGGCACGGTGAACACCGCCGCCGGCAGGAGGGTGAGATGCCGCTGGATGTCCGCACCCTTCACCGGAGTGGTGAAGCTGAGCTGCACGCCACCGGTGGGACAGTTGCCTTCACCGCTGCAGTCGGCGGATTCGAACCGGAACGGGCCGTAGGTATCGAAGCCCCAGCGTACGAAGGGCCTGGTGTTCTCCGGATCAACTACGGTCTGCGCGACGAGCGCCCCGTGACAGTTGAGCGGCAACGGCTTCTCCGGGGCCAGCGTCAGCACCCGTCGCAGGCTATCGGCGTCGTGGTCGCGGTCGTACCCGCCCGCCTGACCGTACTGCCAGGGATCGTTCCCACTGATCGGGCGTTGCCCGACGACCTTCAGGGCCACCCGGGCGGGCCGACCACACGACTCGGCCAGATCGAGATAGGCCAGCGCTATCCAGTCGCGCTGCCCCACCGCCGAACTGTAGAGCAGATCGAAGGTCGCGTCGGGCTGCAGGAAGCGGGGCGGCTCGTTCTCGTTCGCCGGCAGTCCGGTGAGCAGCGTCGGCCCGGTCACGCTGAAGCTGTAGCTGAAGGGCGTGGCCAACCGGCGGCCGTCCATCGCCGTGAAGCTGTTGGCGATCGTGACGGTGTAGCTCTGCCCGGCGGAGAGCGGGCGCGCCGGCCGAAAACGCAGCGTGACGGGATCGCGCCACTCGAGCCTGCCCGGTACCGATGGCGCGATGCGGAAAATCCTCGCCGGATCGATGCTGCGATCGAGCGAACCTGCGACCGGACGGTCGAAGGTCACCTGGATCGGTGCCGTGGCAGAGGCTTCTCCACTCGGACTTGAGGCGAGAATCTGCAATGCAGGCGGCGGCTCGGCGGTGAGTACGGCCACCGCGAGCACAGCGAGTATCCGGGGGGCAAGCATGGGGGACCACTCCGAGAGGGGGACTGACGGAGCGGAAGATTGCTGCGAGGGGAACGGCGGTCAATCGCCCCGTCTAGCGGCCTCTTGCTGCCGGCCACCAGACCCGGGGGGACCGCGGCAGACGGGCATCAGCACGCCGGTGCCGATGCTTGCGCCTGCGCGCGGGTGGGCTGGCTTGCAGCCCGGCCCAGAGTCCGGCTCGTTTCAAGTCAGTGATCCTCCCCTTGGATGTCCACCACCCAGCCGTAGTCCTCGAGCATGACCCGCCGCACGGCCTCACCGGGCGCAGGGAGAGGAAGCTCGAGACCATGGACCGCGGCCAGGTACATCTGCTGAACCTTCTCGGCGAAGACCACCGGGCAGTCGCCCGAGACCTGCGGCACCCCGCCGTCGGGCAGGGCACTCCAGCGCAACCGCAACACGGCACCCGAACCAACCACCCTGCCCTCACCCCGGGCCTCGACGGCGCCGGTGGAGGTGAGGGTCAGCTGACAGGAGTTCCGCACCTGCCCATGAACGCCACAGAAGAGGATGGTGGTTCTCCGCTCCAGCTCGCCGGCGTAGGCACCGGCGCTTGTCTGTACCAGCCGTCCGGCAAGCTGCTCCTCCCCCCCGTTGACGCAGCCGGCATTCGCGGCGCTGGTCAGCTGGGGCCAGTCACTGCGCAGGTACAGCTCGTAGGCCGGGAGCAGCACTCCGCTCGGACCGGCGCCCCTGGCGATGGCGACGTCACGCAGGGTAAGCGCGACCTGCGCCGGCAAGGGCGCGGCAACGAGTGACAGGGCCAGCAGCAGTGGCGAGCGACGCATAACGATCCTCCGTGAATTCTGGAGAATACGTAAGACAAGTCGCGTGCCATTCGTATGGTGGGATCAAGCGGGAGAGGACAACCGTGCGCCCGGCAACGACTTGGCCCGCCCAGCACCACCGTGAGGTGAAGCCGGACGGGCCATTGATCACGACACTCCTGTCGGCGGTGCTCCAGGCACCGACAAAAGTGTCAGAAGAAGCGCCGCGGTTCGACGCCGTGCTTGCGCAGCTTGTAGCGAAAGATCCGTTCAGTGGTCGACAGCAGCTGCGCCGCGCGCGTCACGCTGCCGCGCGTGGTCTTGAGGGCGTCCTGGATCAGGTCGCGCTCGAGCTGGGCCACCTGGACCACGAGCGAACCGGGCGCCTCGTCCGCCGCATCGGGCGCCTGCAGCGTCGGCGGGAGGTGTCGCCCATGGATGGCATCGCCGGCGCAGACGACCACCGCCCGCTCGATGATGTTCTCGAGCTCCCGGACGTTGCCAGGCCAATGGTACCGCATCAGCAGGTCGATGGCCGGCGTCGTGATGCGGCGGATCCGCTTGCCGCTCACCTTGGCGTATTTCTCCAGGAAGTGATCGGCAAGCAGCAGGATGTCCGGCTTCCGCTCCCGCAGCGGCGGCAGAAAGACGGGGTAGACGTTCAGCCGGTAGTAGAGATCGTCCCGGAAGGTCCGGCCGAGGATCGCCTGCTCCAGGTTCTTGTTCGTGGCGGCGATGACGCGGACGTCCACCCGGACCGTCTCGTTGCCACCCACTCGCTCGAACTCCCGCTCCTGCAGCGCCCGCAACAGCTTGGCCTGGGTCGGCAGCGACAGCTCCCCGATCTCGTCGAGGAAGAGGGTCCCGCCGTGGGCGACCTCGAACTTGCCCTTCTTCCGCGCCAACGCACCGGTGAAGGCGCCCCGCTCGTGGCCGAATAGCTCCGACTCCATGAGCGTCTCAGGCAGCGCGGCGCAGTTGACCTTGATGAACGGTCCGGCCGCCCGCATCGAGTTGTAGTGGATGGCGCTGGCGATCAGCTCTTTGCCGGTGCCGGACTCGCCCCGGATCAGGACACTGGTGACGGTCGGCGCCACCTGCGCCACCTGGCGGAAGATCTCCCGCATGGGACTGCTGGTCCCGACCAGGTGGCTGAAGTCGTACTTTTCCCGCAGCTGCTCCCGCAGGTCGCTGTTCTCCTCCCGCAGGTGCCGCCGCTCGGCGTCGATCGGCCGCTGGGTGCGCAGCGCCAGGGCGATGAGCGAGGTGACGACATGGAGATACTTGAGCTGGTGGGCGAAGTCCCGGTCCGGCTCGAACGGCAGGTCGATCGACAGCGCCCCCACCGGACGATGATCCAGCAGAATCGGGACGCAGAGAAAGCTGACCGTGCCGGCCGTTCCGGTCGGGCGACGTGCGCTGCGATGCAGGAACCGCGGCTCGGCGCCCACATCGGGAACGATCATCGCCTCGCCGGTCTGGACCACGTGGCCAGTGACGCCCTCCCCGAGCTGGTAGCGTACCAGTTGCCCCGTCGGCGTGAGCCCGGTGGACGCCTCGATGTAGAGCTCGCTCGTCTCCGCATCGATCAGGATGACGGCGCTCCGTGTAGCCCCGGGATACCGGGCCAGGATGTCGAGCGCTTTCCCCAGGCCCTGGCCCAGCGTGTTCGCGCCCGAGAGGACCTGGCTCAGGTCGAAGAGAGTCGAGAGCTCGGCCGCCCCGGCGGAATCATCCGGCGCGGGCAGGATGTCGCCCGCGACCTGCGTCAGTGGAATCGTCATCACGTCGCCCCCCCCGGAAAGACAGACGGCCCGCTCCGAAGGGAGCGGGCCGTCTGGAAGAAATGAATATCCAACGTTAGCCGCGCCACTCACGTCCGATGCGTCCCCAATTCATATTCGAATTGGTGAGGTCGTTGCGCAGGGGGCAGTGGAGCTTGTGCATGACCAACTATAGGCGGGTGGCCCGCCCAGCGTCAACGCGTGCGGCTCCACCGGGGGCGGTGTGACGTATCTGTGACACCGCCGGCTCGTTCAGCGGTGCTGCCGCCGAGTCGACGGGAGCGACCGCCGCGGCCTGCGCCTTCCCCCGTATGATAAGGACCACCGAGGCCACGATCACCAGCGACGCGATGATCGAGCGGGCGCTCAGCGACTCACCGAGGATGGCCCAGCCGAGCAGGACCGCCACCATGGGGTTCACATAGCCGGCGGTGGCCACCTTGCTGGGCGTGGTCACCGTCAGCAGCCAGGCAAAGCAGGTGAAGGCGACCAGGGATCCGAAGACCACCAGGTAGAGGAAGGCTAGTACCGACTCAGTCGTCAGCGCCGCCGCGGAAAAGTCACGCCAGTCGCCGGTGATCAGGCTCGCAAGCGTGAGCCAGAGGCCGCCGGTCAGCATCTGCATGCCGGACGCGAGCGCAATGTTTTTCGGCAGGTCCCCCGTCGGGGTCAGCACCGAGGCGAGCGCCCAGCCAATGGAGGAGCACATCACCAGGGCGGCTCCGAGCGGAGGAACGTGGGCCCCTCCCAGCCGACCCGGCGCCACCAGTAGTGCCAATCCAAGGAAGCCCAGAACGATGCCGCCGAGTACAGCGACGGTGGGCCGCGACCCGCCCGGGCGGATCCATTCGAACAGCGCCGTCCAGACCGAGACCATGGCGATCAGCAGCGCCGTGAGTCCGGAGGCCATGAATTGCTCGGCATAGACCACCAACCCGTTGCCGAACAGGAAGAAGAGCGCACCGAGCAGCACCGCCCAGCCCCACTGCGCACGGGTCGGCCGGGGCGCGCCGGTGACGCGGGCATACAGGTACATGCCGGCACCGGCCAGCAGGAATCGGCCTGCCGCCATGACGAACGGCGGGATACTGCGGATGGCATAGATGATCGCGAGGTAGGTCGAACCCCAGATCAGGTAGATCGTCGCAAAGGCGAGCAGCATCCGGGTGCGGTGCCGGGCAGTGGCCTCAGGCGTCATGGTCCGCCTCCAGCTCCGCCGGCAGCGGCAGCAGCGGGCTTTCCTTGGTCGTACTCAGGACCACGGTCGTGCGGGTGCTCTGGACCCCCTTGAGTCGGCCGAACCGATCCCGCAGCAGCTGGCTCAGGGCCTCGGTGTCGGGGACGCGAACCTTGAGGAGATAGCAGTCCTCGCCGGCGACATGATGGACCTCCTGCACTTCGGAGATTCGGGCGAGCGCGGCGCCGATCGTCCCGGCGCCGACCCGCTCCTCGGTGCGGACGAAGACAAAGGCGGTGAGGCCGAGGCCGACAGCGGCCGGAGCGATCCGGGTCAGGTATCCGGTGATGACACCGCGCTGCTCCAGCTTGCGGATCCGGTCGAGGATCGCCGACGGCGCCATGTCGAGCTGACGAGCGATATCGGCGTTCGAGATGCGGGCGTTGGCTTGCAGCCGCCGGAGAATGGCGAGGTCGGTGGGGTCGAGCATCAGGCACCTCCCCGGTACGGGGCAACGATTGTTCGGTCAACTCAATGATAACCAGAACAATCGTCGGTGGACAAGTCATTTTGCAGTTGAAACGTCGGACTCATCCCCGGCGGGACGAGCGCCGATACTCAGGAACGATGACCACGGGCACCGCTGGACCGTCTTCACGGCCGACCTCCCGCCACCGCGCGACCGGGCGTCTCCTCCTGATCGAGGACGACGCCGATCTTGCACGCCTCTTCGCCGCTGTCCTCGGCGAGGCTGGGCACACCGTGACGGTCGCCCCCACGCTCGCCTCGGCTCAGCATCACCTCGGCAGTGGCAGCTGGGACCTGGTGCTCCTCGACCTCCTGCTGCCCGATGGCGACGGCCGACAGCTGCTGGAGCAGCTTCGCTCGCAACCCACCACCAGCGCCCTCCCGGTATTTGTGGCCTCCGCCAGGTTGGGACCGCAGGCCCGCGCGGAATGCATCGCGCTGGGCGCCGACGCCTACTTCGAGAAGCCGGTCGACGTGGACAGCCTGGTGCACGCCGTCGGCCGACGGCTCGAGCGCTTCAGCCAGCACCAGGCGCAATCCCGCAGGGACCCGGTCACCGGCCTGCCCAACCGCGCCGCCTTTCTCGAAGCCTGTGCCACGCTCCGGGCTGGTCACCCCGACGATGTCCCGATCAGTATCGCCGTGCTCGACTTCGACCACTTCCTCTGGGTGCGCGAGACCTGGGGCCGGACCTACGCCGACGGCATCCTCCGGAGGGCTGGCGTCCGTCTCTCCATGTTGCTCAGCCAGGCCGATTGCCTCGCCCGCTGGGACGGATCGGACTTCGTGGTGTTGTTCGCCCGGCGCACCCCCGCAGAGGCAAGTCTCGCGCTGGAATCGGCCCTCGAAACGCTTCGGAGCGTCAATTTTCGCCAGGGCCACATCGAACCGCTGGCGCTGACCTTCTCCGCCGGCGTCACCGAGCTCGAGGCGGGCGGGTCAATCAATGATGCGCTCGCCCAAGCCGACCGGCTCTGCTATATCGCCAAGGCCGCTGGCCGGACCCGCGTCGTGCACGGTGACAGCAGCTCGACCGTACCGGCCCGGAGAGTGCTCCTCGCCGAGGATGACCCGAGCGTCACGGTGCTGCTGCAGCGCTATCTGCGGCAGGAGGGCTTCACGGTCTCCGCCTATCCCAACGGCCAGGCCGCGCTCGCCTCCGTTCCGGAGAGCGGAGCGGCCCTGATCATCACCGATATCGAGATGCCTGAGCTCGACGGCCTCGGGCTCATTCAGCGGATTCGTGAACACCCCCTCGTCCGCCATCTGCCCATCATGGTGCTCTCGGGGATGGGCGACGAAGACACCATCGTGCGGGCCTTCGAACTGGGCGCTGACGAGTACGTCCTCAAGCCGTTTTCCGCTCGTGAGGTCGCCGTGCGGGTCCGCCGGCTGTTGCGCCGCCCGGCAACGGACGGGGTGATGGCGCCGGTCGCGAAACGGGAAACACCGGGAGTAGACGGTAGTTGGTAGGCGGTAGGCGGTAGGCGGTAGGCGGTAGGCG
>JAWXBX010000030.1:0-16477 GCA_034440415.1 Gemmatimonadota bacterium
CGCCTGTCCCACTCCAGCCACAGCATGCTGCCATCCCCCGCCTGGAATTCCAGATGCATCCCGAGTAGGCAGCAGGACATGGAGCGAGTAGCGAGTGAGTGGTAGCAACACTGGACTGTGGTGGGGCAGGCATCTCGCCTGCCCATGCTGCGCTGGTCCTTCTGTGGGATGGGCGTCTCGCCTGCCCCTTTCCAGCCCCTGCTCGCCGCCGCCGATTCCCTAGAACTCCAGATTCACCCCGATGCTTGGCAGGATGCCGAGGGCCTCGTCGCTCTCCACTCGCTGCTTCCGCTCGTTCCACACCAGCTGCGACACGTTCTTCCGCGCGTAGATATTCTGCACGTCGATGTAGGCCACCAGCTGTACCCCCCGCCAGCTCCAGCGACGGTCCCCGCGCAGATCGAGGGCATGAAAGACCGGCAGTCGTGGGCCGGCATTGTACCGGCTGAAGTCGAGCTGACCCGCAGTTGCTCCGGTCATGATGAAGGGTGTAGTCGGCAACCCGCTCGCCAGCCGGACTTTCCCGCTCAGTTCCCACGCCGCACTCGGCCGCCAGCCAATCAGCAGCGTCCCGATCACGCGGCCATCGAAGGCCCCGGCACGTGACTCGCCAGCGGTTCCAGCCCGAAGGGGATGTCACTCTTCACATCCTCGAAGCCGGCGGGCGCGAGGACCGACTGGGGCCGGAAGATCCGGGTGGGATAGTCGCCGTACCACTTGTGGTAGACCTCGAGCTGGAACTTCAGGTCGGGTCGGACGGTGCGGGAAAGGCCGAGCACGACCTGATCGGCGCGGAAGGGACGCAGCCGGGCCTGGTTGCCTGTGTCGCCCACCGTCCAGATGTGGCTGGGCGACTGCCAGTACCGCCCGGCGGAGGCGCGGAAGGTCGTACCGCCTCGCTGCAGGCTGGCGGAGAACCGCGGGGCCGCGCGCCACGCGGCGTTGAGGTCATCGTAGTAATCGCCCCGCAGTCCGAGCGCGGCCTGCAGCGTGCGCGACCAGCGGACGGTGAGGTCGCCCCAGCCCGCCGTGCGCCAGGCGGTCAGCGTTGTATCCACCCGCAGTGGCGCGGGCGCGCCGTTCTGATCGAGCCGCAGGGAGCCCGGAAGATCCACATCGTACGCCAGTTGGTCGGCATAACGCGCCATGCCGCCGGCACTCCACGCGAGCCGTGCTCCACTCTGGCGCCAGTCGGCGCGCAGGCTGGTCTCGCCTTCGGTGGAGCGGTTCTGAAAGACTGGTGAGGGGGGGTCCAGCGAATCGTTCTGAAAGGTGTCGAAGCGGGTGAAGACCCGGCCGAGGGTGACATCGAGCTTGCCACGACTGCCGGCGTGCCGCCAGGTGAGGACGGAAAAGTACTGCTTCTGGTTGAGGCGGAGGATCCGGCTGTTGTCGGCCCGATCGCTGGCGGTCTCGTTGTTGAAGTCCAGCCGGTCGAGCGCGCCGACGGTGGTCCAGGAGAGCCGGTCTGCGGCGCCAAGCTGGCGAGTGACTTTCACCGTGGCATCGTAGTAGCGCGGCAGAAAATTGAAGCCCGCCAGATCGAAGAGCAGGTCGAGATAGCTGCGCCGGACGCTGGCGGTTGCCTTCGCGCAGCGCGATTTCGGTGTTCGAGCCGACCCGGTTGCCCCAGCGGGCAGGAAAGCCCCCGGCGGCGAACTGTACCTGGTCCACGAAGGCGATGTTCAGCAGCGAGATCGGCCCGCCGGTCGAGCCCTGGGAACCGAAATGGTTCAGGTTGGGCACTTCGAGGTTGTCCACCACGAAGAGATTCTCGAACGGCGCACTTCTTCGGCGCCCAGCTGCTGGGTGTTGGCCGGCTGATCGGCGGCGGGAGGAAACCAGGTCAGCGCGGTGACTTCCAGCTCCTCCAGTTCGACCAGGCGTTCCTGCAGCGTGACGAGCAGTTCGCCCGGCCTGCCGCTACTCACCACGACCTCGGTGCGAACCGTCGGCGCGAAACCGATGGCCCGTACCCGTACCGTGTAGATCCCGGGCGCAACCGAGTCGAGCCGGAATCGGCCGAGGGAGTTGCTCGGGACCTGCCGGGCTGTGCCGTCCAGCGCCGCGAGCGCGAGAGTTCCGGTGGTCTTCATCTGATCAGCTGCTGAACCCGATGCCGAGTCGGTCGAGCACCCGCAGCATGAGATTGGGGGCTTCGCCCGCGTCCACCCGGCGGAGGGCGCGGGTGACGGCATTCACCGCCAGACCGCGGAGCGGTTCGGGGGGATAGGGGAACGGCCGGTGGGTGACGAGCGAAAGCTGCAGCAGTTCACTGGAGCGCTCCAGCGCAAGATGCGCCAGAATCCGCCCCGCAATCCGGGTGGTGCCGACGCCGTGCCCGGTAAACCCAAGGCCATAGAGCACTCGGCCGCCATGCGCGTGACCAAAGAACGGGGTCATGCGGGTCGTGGAGCAGATGGCGCCGCCCCAGCGATGGGTCCAGCGCAGGTCGGCAAGCTGGGGAAAGTGGCGCCGCCAACTGGCTTCGAGCGATTGATAGTGGGGTGGCGAGTGATCGTGGGCCGGCCCCACGCTGTTGCCGGCGTAGTAGGCCGCTTCGCTCGTGCCCCAGAGCACCCGGTTGTCCGCCGTCAGCCGGTAGTAGTTGAAGAAGGTCCGCCCATCGGTGATCCCCTGGCGCCCTTGCCAACCGATGGTCGCGAGCTGCGCGCTCGTCAGCGGCTCGCTCACCAGGATGTAGTCGTACAGCGGGATGAAGCGCCAGGTGATACCCGGGAGCAGATGATGGGTATACGCGCTCGTGGCGAGAACCGCCCGCCGTGCATGGAGCCGGCCCTGCCCGGTGCGGACGACCACGCCATCACCATCCGGCTCGACCGCGCTGACCGGGGACCGCTCAAAGACCCGCACACCCAGTCGCTCCGCCTCCTGGCGCAATCCATCGGTGAGACGGGCCGGGTCGAGGATTCCTCCACCCTGCACCGCGACACCGCCCTGATAGAGCGGCGAATGGACCTCCGCCCGCATGGCCGCCTGGTCGAGGAAGCGCCAGGTCGTGAGACCTAGTTCGCGAGCGAGCGCCACAGTGCGGTGGGACTCTTCGAGATGCGCCGGCGTGAGGGCCACGAGCAGCCGTCCGGTCGGTTCGTAACCGCAGTCGATGCCCCGCTCGACGAGGAACGCAGCCAGTTCGGCGACGTTGGTTTCTCCGAGGGCGGAGAGACGGCGCGCCTCCTCAAGACCAAAGTGCTGAATCGCAAGGCCGTGACTGTGGTCGACAGTCTCCGACAGCATCCCGGCGTTGCGCCCGCTGGCGCCATACGCCGCGATGCCCTGCTCCACCACGGCGACGTCGAGCCCGGGCTCGAGCTGTTTGAGAAAGATCGCGGTCCACAGCCCGGTAAATCCGGCGCCGACGATCGCGATCTCCGCATCGGCACGCGCGGCCAGCGCCCGCGTGTCACGCGGGGGCAGGCCAGCCAGCCAGAAACAGGATTGTTCGATGGGGTCCATGAACTCCCGAGGCAGGCGCGCGGCGGCAACGGGTGAGCAGCGAGGTTCAGCGCATCAACATGATGTGCGCCCATGGCTTACCGGGATACATGATCCACGGGAGACCGTTGCCGGGACGGGCGGGCAGGCCGGTGCTTTCGGCTGTGGCATAGGGGATGTACACCGACTGCATTGCGGTTGTGCCATGGGCGAGCCCTGTGGCTGCATCCACGCTGTCGCCCGACGCATAGAGGTTGAACAGGGCGCGCGGGCCGTCGGGCAGCTTGATGGCGCCGCTCTGGATCTCCGCCAACCGCACGCTGTCGATCTCGCTCCGGCTGGCTCCGGCAGCATTCAGCGCCCGCCCCCGCGCCATGAACGGCTCCAGATCCCGGTGATAACAGGCGACATGCCAGCTGGATTCGCTCGGATCATCGGCCAGGCAGACCATTTCGTTGGTGCCTTCGCGCAGCGTGGCCATGCGGTGGTAGTTGCGATAGCCGATCACCGTTGCCTTGGCCCGCATCCCCTCGGGAGCCGCGCTCACCGCGCCAGCGATCTGCTGCTCGGCGCCGGGTACCTGTGCCACGAGTGGTGTGACGCCGGAAACCAGCGCGGCGCCGGCCGCGAGGGCCAGCGTCATGGAACGACATCGCATGCACTACCTCCTGAAAAGGGAAACCGGGCCGGCCGATGATGCCGACCCGGCGAAATGAATCTTGCTGCTGGGGGAAGTGCAACGGGTGGTTGGGCGATTGGGCGGTTGGGCGAATCTTGTACGCTTCAAGCCGACGGCCAACGGCCAATGGCTAATGGCCATTGGTCAACTGGCTCCCCTGCTCGCTCAGGCCAACGCCGCCCGCTCCGTCGCCAGCAGCCGTTCCTTGAGCGGCAGGCCCCAGCGATAGCCGCCGAGACTACCATCCCCCCGGATGACGCGATGACAGGGCACGACAACCGCCACCCTGTTCGCCGCGCAGGCTCCGGCCACCGCCCGCACGGCACGCGGGCTGCCGAGTGTGCGGGCCAGCGCGGTGTAGCTGCGGGTCTCGCCGGCGGGGATGGCTTGCAGCGCCTGCCACACCTTCCACTGGAAGACCGTTCCCTGCAGGTCGAGTGGAATGGTGCGGTCGCGACCGGGATGGTTCACTTCGCGGGCGACCCGCCCGATCAGGTCACGCAACCAGGCGTCGGCCCCGTCGTCCACCCGGGTGCGGTGGGCATCGGGGAACTCGGCGGCCAATTCCCGAACCAGAGTGGTGTCGGACTGACCGACGGCCACCGCGCACACCCCGCGATCGGTGACGCCGACGAGCAGCCGACCGAGCGGTGAATCGACGATCGTGTAGCGGATCTCCATACCCTTCCCTCCCCTGCGATATGCGCCCGGCGTCATGCCGAGCAGTGTGTGGGCCTGCTCGTAGAGGCGGCTCCCCGAGCCGAAGCCGGCGAGATAGGCCGCCTGGCTGACGTTGGACTCCCGCCGGAGCCCGCTCTTGAGCCGTTCCGCCCGCCGCGCCGCCTGGTAGGCTCGGGGCGACACGCCGACAACCTTGCGGAAGATGCGTTGCAGGTGCCAGGGACTGAGCCCTGATGCCTCGGCGAGCTCGGCCAACGATACTGAGCGATCAGGCGTGGCGTCGAGCAGCGCCCGCGCCCGCTCGATGGCCTGATCGGCGCGCGAGGGCTGCAGCTGGTCGGGATGGCAGCGGCGGCAGGCACGGAATCCCGCCTCACGGGCCGTCGCGGTGTCGGGAAAGAACCGCACCCGGTCGCGGCGCGGGCGGCGCGATGGGCACGATGGGCGGCAGTAGATCTTCGTACTCGTGACCGCGTAAATCACTCGGCCATCCCACGTGGCATCGCGGCGGGTGACTGCCTCCCAGGCGGTGGCAACTTCGGCGGGGGTGGTGATCTCGCGATTCATGGAAAAGAGAATAGCGCCCCCGCCGGGGGCCGGCTATCCGGAGCTTGCGGTTGAAGTGGGGGGAAACCGACGCGGAAGGGTTACCCTCGCTGAACGAGGCGATTTGGGTAGGGCGGGCATCCCGGCCTGCTGATTGAGGAGATTTGGGTAGGGCAGGCCTCCCCGCCCGCCCCTGCGATTCCAGAACAGGGGTCGGGGGGCAAGCACCTCGCCCGCCCATGACCTCCCACCCGCTCCCCTTCCCGCCTAGTCTTCCTTCTGACAGTCACCGGAACCGATGCATCCGGTTGAGGGCTACCTCAAGTCCCGGGGTGATGTCCACCTCTCCGGCCAAGCCGCAACGGGTGCGTCGCGCCCCGAGCGCTGGCCGTGGCCAGGGTTCTTGTCGTGCACGGCGGAATCTTGCCAAGCCGCCGGATGCGAATGACAACAACGAGAACCAGGTTTGCTTCGGGGCCGACGTTGGTGTTCTGAACACCACCTCTGCAGGTGTGCTGCTCTGACCTGAGCACTCCCGCGCACCCGGCGCATCACCGGCATTCTGCTGCTCGGGCCCACACGGGATGAGAACAACGCGGCAGTGAAGGGGGAAACGTGGATCAGGCCGGCGGACTAGGTCGTGGGCAGGCGGGGACGCCTGCCCTACCCTGTCTTCTTGGCCCCGATGTGGGAAAGCGAGGATGCCTAACCCCCGAAGGGCGGAGCTGGAGCTCCACCCCAACCCGATCACGGATCTCATTCATGCGCACTGGTGTCGCGCTGGTGCTTCTCCTCCTCGCAGCGGCGCACGCCACCGCGCAGGTCAGCGACACGAATGTCGCCGTGCCGATGCGCGACGGGGTCATCCTGCGGGCAACGGTGCTCCGCCCGGATTCGGTCGGCCGCTTTCCTACGCTGATCTACCGCACCCCCTATTCGGCGACCGAGGCAATCACCGACTACACCATCTTTGCGCGCGCCGTGAGTCAGGGGTATGCGGTCGTAGTGCAGGACGTCCGCGGACGCTACCGCTCCGGCGGGGAATTCCTGCCGTACCAGCAGGAGGGAACGGACGGGTACGACACGATCGAATGGGCCGCGGCGCAGCCCTGGTCCACTGGGGCGGTGGGGAGCTTCGGGCTCTCCTATCCCGGCGCGGTGCAGTGGCTCGCCGCGGTGGAATCGCCGCCGCACCTGCGGGCCATGGTGCCGGCGATGACCTTCTCCCGCCCCACGAACTTCTGGTACGCCGGCGGCCTGCCCGATCTCTCCTGGCCCGCCTGGATCTGGTACAACATCGCGCCAGACTTGCGGGCCCGGCGCGGTCTGCCGGGTCCCACCACGGACGCCGCGATCGATTCGACCTGGATGGCCCTGCGGGAAAGCCTGGCCCGGCGGCTGCCGATCACCGATGTGCCGGAGTTCGCCAAGATCGCGCCATGGTATGGCGAATGGCTGCGTCATCCCCCCGACGATCCCTGGTGGGGCTGGGCCGATCTCACCACAAAATACCAGCGGGTTCACGCCGCGGTGCTCAACCTGAGCGGCTGGCACGATGACAACTACGGCCCCGAAGGGGCGCTCACCAATCAGCTGGGGCTGCTCGCTGCGCGGGCGGGAGCAGATGACCCCGCGGCCTACCTGATCCTGGGTCCGTGGGTGCACGGCGTCGGCGGGATGAGCAACCGGACGGAGAAGGCACACTCGGGAGAACGGGTCTTCGGCGCGGTGGCGGGAATCGACTATGACGGCGAGATCCTGCGGTTCATGGATCGCTATCTGAAGGGTGACACCACGGCGCTGCGGCAGGTCCCGCGGTTCCGGGTGTTCGTGATGGGTGAGAATCGCTGGCGGGAGAGCGAGCGCTGGCCGCTGCCCGGCACCCGCGACTCCGCACTCTTCCTCAGCGAGCAGCGCGGCAAGGCGGGGCGACTCGACTGGACCCGCGCCCGGCGAGCCGGCAGTCGCACGATCCTGTCCGATCCCGGCAACCCGGTCGTCGATCCGTACGCCGAGGAGCCGGGGGCGCATAACTATGGCAGCCTGGGCGAGCAGTCGGGCACCACGATCTTCGAAACCGATCAGCTCGACCGCGATCTCCGCGTCGTGGGGCGGCTCAGGGCGGAACTGTATGTCGACACCGACGCGCCGGACCTGGACCTCTGGGTAAAGGTGCTCGATGTGGCACCGGACGGCACGGCCTGGAACGTGATGAGTGCCGGACTCGACGTGCAGCGGCTGAGCTATGCCACTGGGGGCCGACGCCGCCACCTCGCTCCCGGAGCGCGCCGTGTCGTGCTCGACCAGTTGATGACCGGCAACCTCTTTCAGCGGGGCCACCGGCTGCGGATCGTGGTGATGACGAGCTTCATGCCGGCCTTCAGCCGAAACCTGCAGACCGGCGCACTGGAAACGGAATCCGCCGAGATGCGACCGGCGCGCCTCATGATTCTTTCGGGGCCGGATCATCCCTCGCGCCTGGTGCTGCCGGTCGTGCCGGATCGATAGGCATCCGACAGTTCTTCCCGCTTTGCGCCGCGGCGCCCGCCGTTTCAGCCCCCAGCCCGGCGTGACCGCGAGGACCAGTGAATGGCCCTGATGCGCCAGCCGTCCACGCCGCGACTCAAGACCAGCAGCTCCGCCCCCTGACTGTCGATCTTGCGTCCCTCGAAGGTGCCGACAGAGCGGCTCGTCGACATCACCCAGGCGACGTCTCCCTGCATCACGACCGACAGTGAGCCGGTTACCGACGGCACGGCCCGGACGAAGGCGATGTCCGCGGGCAGGTGATGTTTCCGGTATTCCTGCCGCGACTCGGTCTCGCCGGCCTCCATGACCATCACGTCCGGCGCGAGCAGCGCCAGCACTCCGGCGCTGTCACCCTGGGCCAGCGCCCGATGAAAGACGGCAACGGTGGCGGCGACTGCGAGGGAATCGGAGGCACTCTGTGCCAGGGCCGGCCCTTGCCTGACGAGCATTACGAGGACTGTGAGCGCGGAGCCTCGGAGGAATTGGTGCACGAATAGTCCGATTCTGTAGCGTTGTGATTCGTCGCCCCAGCGCTGTCGCTAGATCAAGATGCGTGCGATGGAATCAATCGGCTTCCGCCCCTGACCGGACCGGGCCATCGCTTCCCGGTTCTGCTTCAGCGCCCGATATGGAAGATACCGGACGCCCAGGTCAGCCACCCGGCTGAAGGCTGGTCGGCGGAGCTGAGCCCGAACTTCATCCTCCCGGTCGTCCGGCGCAATGCGGAAGAGCCCCTGCGCCGGTACCCCCGGCGCACCGAGGGCCAAATCAAGCAGTCGGACGATTCCCGAGTAGATGGACGTCGTGTGCTCGACCTCGAAGGCCGCCGCCACCGAGCCGAGCTCCGCGTCGATCCAAAGTACATCGATCAGGCGGATTGCTTCCACTCCGGGTGCAGCCAACACGACCGGCGGCGACTGCGTGCGGCGGCAATCAGAGAGTCGGCCTCCGGCGTACTCTCGACCATGGTCGTTAGCCGCGATCCACACCGAGAACCCCGGCGCGATACCGAGGTCTCGCAGCCAACCCTGAATCTCGATATGGGTACAATTGTTCGCACGCGCCGACTCAAGGGCCTTGGCGGTCCGCGTTGCCTCCCCGCGCACGGCGGCGAGGTCTGCTTCCCAGGCGGCTTTAGCCGCGGCATCATTGTACCCGGCGGCGCCGGGAATCGTCCGCTGCCGATGTCGAACAGCGGCCCGGCGATGGCCCCGAGATCATTCAAGAGCAACTCCCGATGCTCGGCGTTCAGGGCAAGGAGAGGGCGTTGTAGCCTTTGACAATGGCGGTGTTGGACGGCGGCGCCAGTGTCGGGTGCGGAAAGTAGAGTAGGTTCGCGGCGGCGGGGCCCAGTCCCTTGACCTTCCGAGTATCCAGCGTGCGAATGGCGGCCAAGACTTCTTCGGCTTCGGAGCAGCAGGTACACGTATCGAGGAACCGGCCGAAAGCGAGTCGATTGCCCCGATCTTCGTAGATGTCGGGAATTCGGAGCTTAGGCTTCCACAGGAAGGCATGGTCGGCATCCCGGAATACCTGGCGCTGCTCCGCGATCGAGCTCACCACGGTCTCCAAGGATGATTCCCGATACTGAGTCCCGAACACACCGGCCTGGATTTCCGCGACGACCTGCTGAATCCCCCGGCGGATCGACCGGAAGTTCTTGAGCCGTTCCTCCCACAGGAACCAGGTCTGGTAGGTCCCGCCCGGGTCATCTCGCCACCGCGAGATGAGCTGGCGCACCGCGTCGTTCTGCAACACCTACCTCGTGAGGGCCATCAGGTGAGCCCCAGCCAGCAGGCTCCCCATTAGGGGGAGCCGCGATCGCGGATGACGAGATCTGGAGCGAAGCGCCATCACAAGCACCGAGAGCACACCGTGTTGCCTCACCGCGCCACCTCCGTGAGCTTCGTGGAGCCACCGCCACCCTGCTCCTCGACCGTGGAGTTTAGCAACCGATGGAGCATGCCGGCCTGAGCACCACCTGGCGCCAACCAACTCGACATGCACGACGTCGACACCACTTTTGCGCCGAGCCAGCCACCGGATCGCCGCCTGTCTCGATGAGCCGAAGTGGCCCGCACATCGGCACCCTATGCCCCAGGGCGGTGCGGACCTGTCCTGCCCCCGTTCGGGCCGGCTTGCTGTGATCGACTCAAGTCAGTCCAGGTTCCCTCGTGAACTCTTCGATCTCGCGCCCCCGGTCCTTCGGCATCCTGCCCGCCAGCGTCTGGGGGTCCGGCCTGGTCTGCCCGGGCAGATATCGGGAAACGACCTGAATCATCTCCTTGTGGTGCTGGATGGCGTTCGCATCAGCCCCACGATTGAACCGCGCGCGCATCCGGCCCGCTTCGTCGGACCGGGCTCGCTCGACCTCCTGAGCGTCATTCTTGACCGTCAGGCGTCCGCGCCCCTTCAGCGCACCGTGCGAGAGAAGCACAATATCCTGGCTCAGACTTCGCGCAGCACCCTCCGCGTCGGCCGGCCACAAGCATTGGAATCGCGATTCGGAGAAAGCCGGGGAGACGCCACACATGCCTTGGAGAATTCCATGGTCTCACTCCACCCAGCGTCGAGTGCGGTGTTCACCCCACGGCCGCGGCAGCCGCGAGGACATGTCGGAGGTGCTCCATTCGCCGTCTCGACGGTCACTGAGCACGGTGGCCCAGAGGATACTTCAAGGGCCCACCTGACATCTCACGGGAAGGGCTTCACGACATTGGCACCGCACGGTCAATGGCGGGCTGCCGGATAGTGGAATCTGAAGTTGTGTCGCTTGCCCTCAATGGTCAACGAGACCACGGCTTGGAAGGCATGCAGCGTTCTCGGGTCAAACCGAGCCACTAGCGACTGGGACAGGTCATCCACCTTCAACGGGAGAGACACCTGTTCGGCTCCCTCCGGCATCAGGGCAATGGATCCACCGGGTGGCGGCGCCGTCGGCTTCATCTGCTCATTGAGCACCCAAATGGCGATCTTGCCCGTGGAGTCGGCGGTGAACTCGACATGGTGTTCTGCGACTTCGACGACCGCCCCGCCATGCGGGCCGGCATGCGCGTGACCGCCTGCGGCCTGAGCCTGAAGTCTCGGGGTTGCGGCCACGATCAGGATCGGCAGGACCGCAACTATGCCTCTGAATGCTCGGTACATGCATACTCCTCGGTAGGAATGGATCACTCTCGTATCGCGACGGTTGGACTTGGTGCCAGTGGCGCGTTCGCCGAAGTGTCGGCCGCACGAACCGCCTCGCGACCAGCGATGAACCGATTGTACAGCGCGGGGATGACAAGCAGTGTGAGCGGTGTGGCCGTGATCATGCCCCCGAGAATGACGACGGCGAGAGGGTACTGCAACTCAGTGCCGGGTTGCCCGGCGCGCAGCGCCAGGGGCACCAGCCCGATCGAGGCCACGAGTGCCGTCATCAGCACCGGATTCAGTCGTTCCATGGAGCCCTGCCAGACGACCTCATCCCAGCGCTTCCCCTCGGCCCGCAGCTGCATGTAGTGGGTCACCATCATGATCCCGTTCCGCGTGGCAATCCCGAACAGCGTGATGAAGCCGACAATTGACGCGACCGAGATCGTCTTGTTGGTGAAGTAGACGGCGAAGATCCCGCCGATGACCGCGAGGGGGAGATTGGACAGAACCAGCAGCGCGGCGCGCAGCGAGCCGAACGCCAGGAAGAGCAGGAGGAAGATCACCACCAGCGAAACGCCGCCCAGGCTCAAGAGCTGCTTCTGAGCGCGCGCTTGCTGCTCAAATTGACCGCCGTACTGCAGGAAATACCCTTGGGGAAGCACGACCTGGCGCTCAATCCGCCCCCGCAGATCGTTCACGAAACCGCTGAGGTCGCGGCCCTGCACGTTGGACTGTATGACGATCTTGCGCTGCACCGCCTCCCGGGTGATCTGATTCGGCCCCACTCCCTGGGTCACCCGGGCGACCTGCGAGATAGGGATTTTGGCGCCTGCAGGCGTATCGATCAGCAGGGCACGAATGAGATCGAGGTTGTTCCGGGTTGAGCTGTCGGTCCACACCACAAGATCGAACGTGGCCTGTCCCTCGAGTACCTGGGACGCCACCGAGCCATTGAACGCGGTCTGAATGGCCGTGGAGATATCTCCGGGGCGCAGGCCGTAGCGTCCGGCGGCCGCACGGTCCACGGCAATCTGCACCTGCGGTACGAGCGTCTGCTGCTCCACGAACAGGTCGGCGACTCCTGGAGTGGCCGCGGCCACCTGCCGAATCTCCTCGGCCTTCTGCCGCAGGACCGGCAAATCGGGACCATACAGGCTGATGGCCAATTGGGCCCTGGTGCCGGAGAGCATATGCTCGATGCGGTGTGAGAGCGGCTGGCCGATACTGAGGCTCGCCCCCGGTACCTGGGCCAGGTCCTTGCGCATCGCCGCGACCAAGTCCGCCTGAGACCGGAGGCCCTTTCCTGTCCGCAGCTCCACCTCGATTTCGTTGTACTGCACTCCTTCGGCGTCTTCGCTCAACTCCGCACGCCCCGTCCGGCGTCCAGTGACCACGACCTCGGGATAGGTCAACAGCCGGCGCTCGACGATCTGACCGATCCGCTCCGATTCCTGCAGCGAGGTCCCCGGCTGGAGCAGCACGTTGACCGTCAGGCTTCCCTCGATGAACGGCGGCAGAAACTCCTTGCCCAGGCCCGGCAGGAGTGCGAGCGCCACTACCAGGAGCACTACCGCTCCTCCCAGCATCAGGAATGGCTGCTTCAAACTGAGGCGGAGCACCGGGGCATAGCGCGCCTTCAGCCAGCGGTAGGTGAAGGTCTCCTCCTCATGCTTCGCCAGAAACCGGTCTCGGCCCAGGAGGAAGTAGCACAGAACCGGCGTAATCGTCAGCGCCACGGCCAGGGAGGCGACGATCGCGATGATGTAGGCGACGCCGAGGGGCGTGAACATCTTGCCCTCGATACCCGAGAGCACGAAGAGCGGAGCGAACACGAGGACGATGATGTAGGTCGCGAAGACGATCGAGTTCCGGATTTCCGCCGAGGCCTCGTAGACGACCGTCAGGGTTGGCTTCTGCTCTGCAGCTGGTAGGTGATGGTTCTCCTTCAACCGGCGAAAGACGTTCTCCACGTCGATGATCGCGTCATCCACCAAGGCACCGATCGCGATGGCGAGGCCGCCTAAGGTCATGGTGTTGATGCTCAGACCGAACCAGCTCATCACGAGAATCGCCATGACGAGGGAAAACGGGATCGCGGTCAGGCTGATGAGGGTCGTCCGGAAATTGAGCAGGAACAGAAACAGGATGATGGTAACAAGTACTCCACCTTCCTTGATGGCTTCCTCGACGTTCTGGATCGCCCGTTCAATGAAGCCCGCTTGGCGATATACATTTCGTTCAATCTTCACGTCCGGCGGCAGCGTCCGCTGCAACTGGTCCAGCGTGGCGTCGACGAGCTTGGTCAACTCCAGCGTGTTCGCCGCGGGTTGCCGGGAGATCGTGACCAGCACGGCCGCCTCACCGCTCAACCCCGCGCTACCCCGCTTGAGCTCGGGCCCGAGACGCACTTCCGCCACCTGCCGCAACAGGACCGGGCTCCCGCCCCGACTCGCGACGACGGTGTTGTCGAGGTCCGAGAGCGAAGTCACCCGCCCAATGCCGCGGATGATGGACTCCTGGCCTGGTGTCTGCAAGAAGCCCCCGGGCGCGTTCACGTTGGATTCCCGCACGGCCTCGAACACCTCATTCAAGGTTAGATCGTAGGCACGTAGACGGGCTGGATTGACCAGCACCTGATACTGCTTGCGGTCGCCACCGATGACGATGACCTGTGAAACCCCCGGTACGGACAGCAGGCGGGTGCGTACGGTCCAGTCGGCCAGCGTCCGGAGATCCATCGCCGATGTCTCGGTGGACGTCATGGCGAAAGTCATGATTTCGCCGAGCCGGGAGGAGATCGGCCCCATGACCGGCGGCTGTACGCCCCCCGGCAACTGCCCCAGCGCGAGCTGCAGTTTCTCGGAAACGAGCTGGCGCGCCACGTAGATATTGGTGCCATAGGCGAACGTGACCGTGACCACCGAGAGGCCAATCGCCGATGACGAGCGCACCGCGGTGACATTCGCGGCGCCGTTGATCGAGGATTCGATCGGGAAGCTGACCAGCGCCTCGACCTCCTGGGGCGACATACCCGGCGCTTCGGTCAGGATCGTGACCTGAGGCGCGGTGATGTCGGGGAACACGTCGATGGGCAGCTCGGTGATCTTCCGACCCCCGAGAATCAGCAGCAGAACGCCAGCCGCGAGTACCAGCCAGCGATTCCGGAGCGACCAGGCGATGACTTGATTCAGCATGCCGTACTCAGTGGGAGTGGGGTTTGCTTTCGTCCTGCATGACACCGGCCGCAGGCTGAGACGCCACCGTCGCCAGCTCGACGGCGCCGCGGACGACGACCTCATCGCCTTCCACAAGGCCGCCCTTGATGGCGGTGTACCGATCGTCCCGCTCGCCCAGAATCACGTTCTGCCGGAGAAAAGCTTCACCGTTCTGCACAAACACGAAACGTTCCGGACCGTTCACCTGCACGGCTTCGTTGGGGACGGTCACCGCAGCGCCACTGCTCGAGACGACCAGGTTAACTTGCGCGAACATCTGGGGCTTCAACTTGAGATCCGCGGTGTTCGGCACCTCGATCCAGATGCGCAAAGTCCGGCGCACCGGATCGATCGCATTGGAGAGGCGGACGACTCGACCCGTGAACACGCGCTCGGGGTAGGGCAACACCCGTACTCGGGCCACCTGCCCCCGACGGACCAGCGCCAGATCAGCCTCGAACACCTCCGCCCCCGCCAGCATGCTCGTGAGGTTCCCAATGTGGAACAGGCTCTTGGCCGGGTCGATCGTTTCGCCGACTGTCACGGTTCGCTCCAGCACCACCCCGTCCAAGGGCGAGGGCACCGCAACCACCGGCGGCGCCTCCGCGATCTGCAGGCTCTGCAACAACACCAGCGGCTGCCCTCGGTCCACCCGGTCTCCCACGTTCGCCCGTACTTCGGTCACCTTGCCCTGGACCCGGGACGACACGAAGGCTTCCTGGTCGGGAGCGACCTCCAGCGTGGCGTTCAAAGTCAGCGTGCGCTCGATCCGGCGGACCTCAGCCGCTTCAACCGTGAGGCCAATGTTGGCGCGTGCCTCGGGGCTGAGCGCGATGGTACCCGTGCCCTCCCCTCCACCCGCATCGGCGTGCGTATGCGGCTCGCCGTCCTTGTGGGCGTCAGGTCCACCTGGGCTCTCATCGTGGATGGCGGCGGGTGGCGAGGCGGCCTCCCCCTTGCTCTGTCCACAGCCCCACGCCAGGATAACGGCCGCAGCAATCAGGCCGATGGCCAACACTCTCTTCATAAAGCTCAGGTCCTTTGACGCCGAGATTCGCATCATTGAATGGAGGTTCCGACCCCGGCCTCAAGGTCCGCCAGCGCAGTCGAGTACTCGCGTGTGGCTTCCAGCAGTGCGGTCAGGGCATCGGCGTAGAGCCGCTGGATCTGAAGCACCTGGAAGATGCTGACCTGCCCTCGGTCGAAGGCGGCACGTGCAAGCCGCAATGCGCTCTGGTTGGCCGGGAGGATGGCATTACGAAGCGTTTCGAGCCGCTCGGCAGCGAGTGCGGCGTGGCCGACCGCCACCCGGACATCCCGCTCAACTGACTGGTGGAGGCTCTTCACACGAAGCTCCGCCGCGCTCCCGGCGAACCGGGCGCGGGCGATCTCGCCTTGGTTGCGGCTGCGGACAGGGAGGCCCACCACAAACCCCAGCCCGATGCCATTTTCGACGTCGCTTCGTCCCGACGTGATAGCATTCAGTGCGCGGGTGTAGATGGCGCCGACCGCTACGGTCGGCTTGGCTGCGCCCTGAGCGGCGGCCAGCGAGGCGTGTTGAGTCTCGACAGCGAACTCCGCCGCTCGCATGTCCGGGCGGCTCCCGAGCGCGAGGCGAAGCAGGCTGTCCACTCTCACTTCGTCTGGCTCGAACCGTACCGCCCCTGCCGCGTCGGGATCAGCGGAGCGGGCGGTGAGAAAGGGCAGGCGTGTGGGCGGCAGGGGGTCGGAGAGTTGGTATGAGATCGTCAGGCTGTCACCCAGCAACCGGGCGAGCTGAAACTGCACGATGTCCGCCAGCTGTAGGGCCGCGTCGCGGTCCACTCGGGATTGCTCCAGCGCGATCCCGCTGAGCCGAACGTCCAGCTCCGACCCGAGGCCCTGCTCGAAGGCGAGCCTGGCAGTCCGGGCGACCTGAAGGTTCAGGTCCACCAGAGAATCCAGAAGGGTGGCGCGTTCCCGTTGGAAGGCCAGTTCCCGGTAGGCGAGGGACACTTCCCGTCGCACCGCGCGGGCCACATCCGCCACAGAGTAGCGGGTCCGCTCCTGCTCCAGACTCGCCGCGCGGATACGGTTTCCCCGTACCCCCCAGAGCTGAAGATCCTGGATGACGGACACCCGCGCATCGCCGGTACTCACTAGTGGAGTGTAACTAAAGTTGCGTTGACAGTGGAGAGGTCATATCTTGGGGTATGTTCACCTCTCCCTATCCGCTCACGGTGTCGGCGAGCGAGCG
>JAWXBX010000031.1:0-16273 GCA_034440415.1 Gemmatimonadota bacterium
CTCGGGGGTGGGCGAGGGGCGCCGGCACCGGCGGCCAGCGCTCCATGCCGACTTCATGAAATGCCTGGATCTCCGGCCGGGGTTCCGGCGGTCCCACGAGATGATGCAAGGCGGTGCCAATGATGACCGCGAACCCGTTCAAAACATAGTAGGCGAGGTGCAGCGGCACGCACCGCAAAGCGGCGCCCATCCCGGCCGTGCGCTGGAGAAAGCGGTACAACGGGAGATTCCCCATGATGACTGGGAGGATGCACCCGAGGGCTCCCAGCAACCAGCGCGTCTCCATGCGGATCAGGCCAATCGCGAGGCAGACGAGGGCGAGCCCCATCAGTCCGGTGTACACCCGCTCGCGGTTCCGCAGGTTGAGTGATCGGCGCGACCCGAAGGACCCGTCGGCGAGGAGCAGCCGGACCCACGGCACACCGCGATCGAACAGATCCGTCCGCAACATGCCGTAGAGCCCCCACCGCTTGAGGTGGGTGCATTGGATTTCGGGGGCCAGTCGAATGGGATAGTTCTGCGCGAACAGCCGGTGGCCCAACTCGATGTCCTCGATCGACGGCCGGGGATAGCGCCACTCATCGAACCGGCCAACGGCGTGGAACGCAGTGGCGCGCACGGCGCCACACCCGGCCCAGAAGGTATCGGCCGGTCCAGGATTCCGCTGATGATGGTAGTGGTGGAGCAGGTTGCGGTATTTCGAGGCGAGCCCCTCCCCGGGAGGCCGGTCATCGTAGGATCCAAACAGGGCGCCCAGCAAGGGATCGTCGTCGAACGCCCGCGCGATGCGGCTGAGGGTATCGGGGTGGACACAGACATCGGCATCCACAAATACGAGGACATCGCCTCGAGCGGCCTCCGAACCCCGGTTGCGGGCGTACGCCGGCCCGTGCGCCGGTGCCGGAAGTCGGACCACGGCATCGGCCCAGCGCGCCGCCAGCGCATCGGTACCGTCACTGCTGCCGTCGTCCACGACGAGCAGTTCCCAGCGACTCCGGGGCAGGTCGCTCGCCTTCAGCGCTTGAAGGGTACGTGGCAAAACCCCCGTCCCGTTCAGGACCGGTACGATCACTGTCAGGAGAGGGTGGTTGGCCGTCATGCGCGCTCCTGGACGACCAGCCCCGGCGTCAGACCGAGTAGCGTCACAAGGGGTTCAGGGGCATGAGGCACTTCTCCATGGCATGCTGCAAGGGTCCGGATCATGAGCGGCCCGCTCCCGAACGGCTCCCCTTCGGGAGACCTACCGATGCCTAGCAGAAAGGAGGCCAGCGGCGCCCCTGGGTGCCTGGACGGCCGGGCAGCCCCGGCCGCCCTCTCGATCCACTCCTCCGCCCGACGCAACCGGGGCTGGATGGTCACGCCCGGAAAGTTATCCTGCCGGGCAGGAATCAGCCGGGTGACCGCACCCGAAGCGAGGACGATGGCCTCGTCGACCGCGGGTTGGCACATCTCAGGGCCGATTGGTCACATACCCCCAAACCTCGCCCGACATCCAGGCCGCCAGCAACAGGGCGATGGTCGGCGCCGCACGGAGAAACCGCGGAAAGTTGCCCAGTCGAGCCTGGGTGCGTCCATGCCGGAGCAGTAGCATCGGCGCAATCACCGGCCCAAGCAGTGCGTAGACGACGCGCCTGACGGGGCTGAGTCGCATCGCCCGCACGTGGCCGAACAGGCGTCCCCAGTGAAACCGCTGCCGCAGTGCGCCGGGGAGCGACGGGTGTGTCCCCCGGTACTCGACGACCATCTCCGAGGAGAGGTACAATGTTTCCCCGCGCTCGAGCAGTGCCCAGTGGACCAGCGTCTCGACGTAGCGGTTCTGCCAGATCTCGCGGGTTTCGTCGATCATGCCGCGCTTGTACGAAACGTTGACGTCACTGACCCAACGCCGCGGTCCACTCTCGAACGGCAGCCCGTAGCGGCTGAAGTCGCAGGTGTAGATCGCCCAGTTGAGCAGGTCCCCTGGAGCGCATTCGATCGCGCCTCCAATCACGCCCCAGGGTAGTCGATCATGCAGTTGCACCACCTGCCGGGCCCAATCAGCGCGCGGCGGAGCCCGATCCTCGAGGATACTGATCAGCGTCCCTCTGGCCCGGGCGAGCCCCGCCGCGCGGCGCCGGTCGTACAGCTCATGCTGACCCGCGGCGGTGCCGATGGGCCGCTCCGTCACGGGCGAACCGATGTCGAGCAGGATGCACTCCGGAAACTCGCGGCCGATCGCCGCGGTCTCCGGAATGCTGGCGTCATAGGGGACCAGGATCTCCAGGGTCGGGGCCTGTTCCTGGCGCGTCATCACCTGCAGAAAACGGCGCAGGGTATCGCCCCCGGTCACGATGGTGACGATCACACTCAGCGCGGGGACAATCGGCGCGGTCGAGGAGGCTGGTTCGGCCGCCGTGCCCTCGCCCGCCCGGGAGCGGGAATCGGACTTCATGCCGGACGCCTCAATGATCTCGCCGAGCGGCCCGGGACCCAGTCGGACGCACGCCCGCCAACCTCCGCGGATGGAACCACGCCGTTCGCGGGCGCCGTGGCAATGTGCACGCCGATGGACTGGACGACCAGTCGCCCGATGAAGGCAGCGCCGACGACGCACGTGTGCATGACCGCTCCTCCACCAGTCGCGAGAAATGGGTGGGAGTGACGCGAACCGCCACGGCACGGACTGGGCCCGGTGTCGCCGCGCCACGACCTGCTCTCAGGCGCCACCGCGCCGGCTCCGGCGACGCTGCCACAGTCTCCCCAGCAGGAACGCGGCGCAGAGCGCCATCGCTGACCCGAGTGCGGCCAACCGGAGACTCCCCAGGGCTTCCTGCAGCTGTTTCTTGCGAACCTCCCAGCTCATCGGCGTCTCATATACCTCCCGATGGACCGCGGGGGTGAACCGGCCGGACGACGCCGCCCCGACGGTGTGGACGTCGACCCGTACCTCCTGACCAGCGATGGTGACGAGGAGAAAATTGTCCAGCTGGGCGGAAATCAGCCGGGCGGTCGGGCTCCGCTGCAGCATCAGGACGCCGGGCTGGTTTTCGACAGCCGACTGGTAGTAGTGCACCCCATTCCGCTCGAGGTGGGAGTATTTCAGCGGCCCCAGATCCCCGCTGAACACCGCCGCCACCCGCCCGGGCGCGAGGAAGGGGTGCACCTCGCGCCACCAGGCCGCCGAGTCCGGCGCCCACCACAACAGGTGATGCAGCAGAACGAAGGCGTGATCGTACGCCACCGTATCGGCCAGTTCGGAGCGGAGAAATCGGACCTGGGTGCTGTCGAGACTCCGGTGGGTGTAGACCCGGCGGGAGGTGTCGGCGGATGGGACGGGCATGGTCGAGACCAGCAGCAGGCGCACGCGGCCGATCGTCACCGCCCGAGGCAGTGGGCCGTAGCGCCGCAGCCACGCCCGATACGTCACCTGGTCGTGCCAGTCGTGATTGCCCGGAATGCGGTAGACCGGGAGCCTGAGGGTCGCGAGGGCCGAGTCGACCTGCTCCCACTCCTGTTCGATAGTCGCCGAATCCGCCGGACTGTGGTCGTAGTCGCCCCAGATGATGTCGCCGGTCAGGAGCACGGCGTCAGGCTTGAGCCGGCGAAGCTGCTCGAGCTCCTCGACGAACAGGGGGTTCAACCCGGGCTCGCGATCCCCCCGGACATGGCCCAGGACCGCAAGCGTCAGCGGGCGGGCAGTGGAATCGGCCGGGAGCGCTGCAGCCGGACGTGGCAGCATCACGGCGCCAAGCGCGGCGGCGACCAGCAGCAGGCGACTTAGTCGTACGGCACCTGGGTTCAATGCGCGGCCAGCGCAGGCGCGGGTGCCGGCATGACGAGGTATCCCCGGAGATCGATCCGGCCGCCACGAAGTTCGGTCAGGCCGGTCTTCGGGCTGGTGCGGGTCAGCCCCGGGACCGGCGCGAGGGTCACGGAGAGGCCGGTGAAGTGGCCCGGCGGAAGATCGAGAGTAATGAACTCGGCGGTGTTCAGATCGCCATTCGCGGTGTACTCCGCGGCAAGGGTGGCGTCGCCTGTCACCCGGATGGTCGAGGGAAGCAGGTCTCTTCCAGCCAACTCCACCACCAGAGTCCCGCCCTGCGGCAGCTCCCAGTTCACCTGGCGGGCCACGCCACCGGGTCGACGGGTCACTTCGATCACCAGCGCATCGCGCCGCTTCTCCAGCCGGGAGACTCCCCCCGTCCCGGTCCAGCCATCGGCGATTTCACCAAAGTCATCGGAGAACCGCTGCGCGTCGACCGGCATGACCGGAGTCACCGCTTCCCACTTGGAGAGCGGCCCCACCTTTTCCCCGCTCATCGGGCGGACGCCACCCATCGCGTACAGCCAGGTCAGGTCGCCCGGCTGGGCCACCTCGGTGGTTCCGGCTGAATCCAGGCCGGCGGTGCCCAGCAGCGTGATCCGGGAGTAGACGTCCCGCACCCGCGGCGTCTTGTTGCCGGCGAACTCCGAGGCCGCCACCGTGCCCCAGCCGCCACCGCCATAGCGCCAGTTCTTGCGCCGCTCACGGAAGCCGAGCCGGCTCCGCAGAATCTGGTTATTGAGAATGACCGCCTCGGACCGATCCTTGACCTCGATACCGATATCGCAGCTGTCGATCCAGTTGTTGAAGACGAACGGCCGGCTGGCCTCACCGATCGAAATCCCCTTGTCGCCCGAGCCCGATATCCGGTTGCCGATGATCCGCGGGGTCGAGGTCATCAGGTCGATCGCATCGCCGCCGGTGAGCTCGAAGGTGGTATTCAGGATTTCGCCGGTCGCGATATCCATATCGAGCGCATCGGAGTTGGCCCGCAGGAAGTGGGAGTTGCTGACCCGCACCCACGAGTGCATCGCATGGAACGTATCGTCGCTCCGCACATTGTCGCGGAAGAGGACGTGATCGAACACCACGTTCCTGGCCCAGTGCACATTGACCATGCCGATGTACTCGACGCGGTCCAGGGTCTGACCGCCCCCTTCGGCGATCTCGGCATAGGAGACGATACTGCCGCTCGCACCGGCGCCCTGCAGGGAAAAGGTGCCCCATGGCTGGCCCTTGACGGCGGGAAGGACCCGGATGCGACGTGATTCAGTGCCGCGGGCGAGCATCACGCCGTGCGACACGATGGAGATCTCGGGATCGAGCAGGAGCGTGGTGCCCGGCTCGATGAACAACGTATCCCCTTCGGGGATCACAAGGGACTCGGTGAGGTGGACTGTCCCGCTCAGATGGTACTGCTGATGTTTCTCGGCCGGAAACTCCCAGGGATGGCGGCTGGCGCTGGCGACTTCCGTCGTCCCGCTGCCCCACGGCTGCTGGGCAGCGGCCGCGCCAGTGATCCGGTTGGTGAGCATCGGCGTGATGGTCGCTCCCGCCGGGACTCCCGAGAGAAACACCCGGTAGGCCAGGGTCCCGGACTTGAGCTGCCGGCCGGTCGCATCCCAGGCGGGATAGAGCGGGACCGATTGGGCCAGGGCCAGGACGGTCTTGCCGTCGGCGGTGGTTTCCCGGAGTGATACGGTCGGGTCGGTCGGGTCCGCAATCCCGTTGCGATCGCGATCGAGGGTGAGTCGCGCCGCACCGCCGGCCCGGCCCTCGAGCGCGAAGCCGGTGAGATCGGAGCCGACCATGCCGCGCGTCTCAAGATCGACGACGCGAGTACCGGCGCCGCCGGTGAGCGCCACGCCGACCGTGTCATCGGCCAGCCAGCTGCGGAGCAGATTCGCGTTGCCGCGCACGATCGCCACCGAGCGGGCGCCATCGCCGACATCAGGGATCAGTCCGGCGCGGAGCCGATCGGCCTCGAAGTAGGGGGCGTATCGACGCTCCACCCCGGTCGCGAGGCTATCGACCACTTTCACAATGCGGTCGTCCGCAATCGACCTGGCAACTTCCCGCATCGTCGCATCGATCACGAAGGGATCGCGCAGCACCGCCTGGAATAGACGGTTGAGCGGCTGGCGCGGGCGGGAAAAATCCAGGAACCGGACGTCCCACGGGATCGGGTGGAGGTGCTGGGTCGACGGGTCCTCATAAAGAAAATCGTTGTGCACTCCGTCCATATGATAGGGGTCGCCGACCACGAAGAGGTAGGCAAAGAGCCGGGCGAACTCCTCCCGCTCCAGCCGGCGCATCAGCTTCTGGTGATCGTCGAAGGTGGTCCCGTTGAGCTCGGCCACCAGCAGCCGCAGCTGTCCCGCCCCGGCGGACGTCGGCCGGTCGTTGGCCGAGGCCCGGTCCCACAGGTCCGGATTCTCGAACACGTTCCGCGGCACGCCCTTGCGGTATTCGCTGCGTTCGGCGGCGTCGCCACGGAAGATGTTGCCCGGCATCCGGTCGAAGGGACGGAGGAAGGACTCATCCACCGGCTCGACGAAGCGGTACATCCCGGCGAACCGATTGTTGAGATAGACCGGCACCACCATCGTCGTCGGGGCAACGAGATGAAACTCCTGCGCCAGCCGGTTGGAGAGATAGGCCGGCAGCACGTCCTTCACCGAGAGTCCGAAGACGCGGTAGCGCTTGTAGAAGTCGTCCCGCGGCGTCTTGACGGTGATGGTCCGCTTGTCGGTCAGCCAGTGGATGCTGTTGTCGCCTCGCTTGCGGATCTTGACCGGCATCTGGGTCTCGCCGTAGCGCAGCGTGGCGTTGACCCAGGTCCCCCAGGCCTTCTGGCCGTCGCCCTCGATCGAATCCCAGGCGGCGGCGGGCACTTCGAGGCGGATGATCCCGGCGTCGCGCTGATCGGGGTTGAGTTGCTCCCGCAGCGCAATGCTCGTGGGGAGGGTCAGCAGTGAGCGGGCACGTGCGTTGAAGTCGCCGGCGACCGACTGGGGCCGCGACCACCAGTCATCAAAGGCCCGGGTCGACAGGTAGTGCTGCACCGACCAGCCCAGCATGAGCGCCAAGGCAACGAGAGGCACCACCGAAATGAGCAGGGCATCACGGAAACGGAACCCATGCCAGAACGGGAGCTTTCGCGCCGCCCGCTCCGGTCGGGCCACGGTCGGGTCAGAGGGAGGGGCGCTACTCATCGGTATTCGGCTTGGTGCCTTCGCGGGCCCACGGGAGCCGAGCCACCACACTGTCGGCGCTGGCGATATCCGGAAAGATGACGCTTCGGGTGGTCATCGTATCCAGCTGGGCGTACAGCAACTGATCGCGATAGGCCTTGCGCACCTTTTTCCACAGCGACTTGTCGACCGGTTTGAACAGCGTGGCGCGGAGTTCCAGCCGGGCCCAGGGGCCCCTCCCCACCGGAACCGACAGCACCAGGCGACCGCTGTCCGCGACCGGCAACCAGCCGGGTCCCGCCACCGAGAGCCCCTGCGGCGCGCCCTTCGACGCGTCGAGCGACAGCGCCGGACGAGCGGTGGCCTGGCCGACGACCAGCGCCGGACGAAGCTCCACCTGGTCCACCTGGAAGGCGAACCCGCCGGCAGTGATCGCGATCTGGCTCGGCTGCTGGGCCGAGGCCGGGAGCGCCAGCCCCACGTCGTGCGGCAGGCCATCGACCGGCACCCGGACAGCAAGGGTTGAATCACCCACGGTTACCAGCATCGACTGCAGCAGATAGGCGCTCTGGTATTGCGCCCACATCGCGGTGACCGGCGGAAATTCACCGCGGGCCATGAAATACTCGATGTAGCCCCGCACCGAGGGGAGGTGGCTGGGGAAGAGATGCAGGACGCCGAGGTAGCCGTCCCGCGCTTCGTCGGCCGGTGCCCAGCCGCTCAGCAGCCGTTCGGCGGCCTTGGCGTAACCGAAATGGTTGAGGTAGTTGAGCGAATCAAAGGCGATCGCGCGGTGCCAGGTCTCGATCGTTGCGTTGCGGCGGCCATTCGCCTCCTGGGCCTGGGCCAGCAGCCGGAGGATCTGTTCCCGCTCCTTGTCCCGGCCAGCACGGACGTTCCGGGCGGGGAACTCCCGGTCCAGCCGCTCAAGATACCGCTCCGCGGCCGGGTACTGGCCGGCTGCGATCAGCCGCTGCCCCAGCGCGAGGCGCCGCGACCAACGGGCATCCCATCGATCGGCGAGGCGCTGGATCTGATACAGCGCCCGCTCCCGGGTGGGCGGCAGGAGGAAGACGGCCAGCAGCAGCGCCGAACCGACCAGCCAGCCGATCGCGAGCTGGCGCTCATGCCGCCGGAACCAGGCGGTCGGGACGGTGTTGCCATGGTGCGGGGCGGAGCGCGGCATCAGACGTCGATGCTCTCCTGCCCGGTCAAGAGCGCTACCTTACCGCCGCTGGTGAGGTTGCGTAGAGCGCCGAGAAAGGCCAGCTCCTCCACCCGGGGCTTGAACTCGACGGAGTAGACCAGCTCCACCTGGCTGCCGTCGCGCAGGGTCTCCATGCTCAGCAGGTGGTGCTCGCGCAGGTCACGATAGAACAATTCATTAAACGCCACCTGGTAGTCGAGCGAGACCGACGCCTGCACCTTGAGCAGCTGCTCCCGCCGGGTGGTCGTACCGATGCCGAACCGGCTGAGGGCATAGGCGACGAACGAGATGAACAGCGTGAAAATCGTCGCGGTGAGGTAGAAGCCGGTGCCGACCGACATCCCGATCGCCATCGCGATGAAGAGGAACGCGACGTCGCGCGAGTCCTTGATCGGATTGCGGAACCGGATGATCGACAGCGCGCCGACCAGGGTGAAGGCCCGCGCGATATTGCTGCCGATGACCAGCATGATGATCGACACGGTCACGCCGAGCAGGATCGTGGCGTGCACGAACGAGACGGAATACGACAGGCCGCGATGCGACTGGCGGTAGAAGTACGCCAGCAACAGGCAGAGCGCGAGGCTCAGCCCCAGCGCGACGAAGGTCTCCGCCGACCCGAATGAATTGCCGCTCGGCCCCGCCTGCCGCAGTAGTTCGTCCACACATCCTCCCGAGTGATTGCGCCTAGGTGTTCTGCCCGCCGAACCGGTAGTGGTCCACCGCAGTGCAGTACTTCGACATCCGGACTATCTGCAGCCCATGCCGGCAGACCGCCTTGGTCAGCCACACCGGCGCCCGATGGTCGTACTTGATTTCCAGCACTGTCACCCGGGGATCGAGGATGTAGCGCCCGGACTCGAAGGGGTGAGTGAGACTGAAATCGGTTGGGTGGTACCGGAGCCGTCCGTCCAGCGAGATCCGCAGCTCGGGATCGAAGGTTCCGAAATACGCCCGGCGCCGGTAGCTCACCGCCATCCGCGGCCGCAGGTCGAGCCGCTGGATCAGCAGGGCCGTCTCGGTTGCGGTGGGGTTCCCCTCGATGGCGCTCCAGTCCGGGGCCGTCGTGCCATCACCGAAGACCGCTTCTACCTGGGCGAGTGGCCAGCAGATTCGCCGCTTCTGCACCGTGCGGTCTTCCCGCTGCTTGATTTCGATGAAGATGTCGCTGGCATTCCCATAGCGACGGAACCGGAGCTTCCGGCGGAATTTCAGTCCTTCGATCTTTTCCCAGAAATGCCGGAAGTCCGCGCTATCCCAGTAAATCGAGTGGATCGGATAGCCCCAGTCGTCCTGCATGTGCGGATCAGGCTTGACGTACTCCGCCATCTCCGCGACCAGCTCCGGCACCTGTTTCGTCGCGAGGAAATACTTTACCTCGAAGCGATTAAGGGTCTCACCCGGATGGGCCGGAGCGGCGAGACCAGCGGGAGAGGAGGTCACGAGCGGTCACTCAGCAAAAGTCGGGACGATGCCAGCGAATTCGGCGGTTCAGCTGTCGCGCCGGAGTGGCAAGCTCCATGCCAATCACCAGCCATTCTGGTTCCACAACTATCTGCTGCACAAGATTTTGCCGTGCAACGGCTCGCCAGGGCGGCTACCACTTTCCACCGATGGCCGGCAGCGACTTCCGGAGCCAGCGGGCCCGGGCCCGCACCCAGAGCCGGCTGCTGAAGGCCGGAGTGCCCCACGATTCCAGTCGCCCCGAATTCTGCAGATAGAAGCTGTCCAGCCGGGGCAGGCCGAGGGGATCCTCGCCGCCGCCGAGGACGCGGAGTTCGGTCGTGACCGCGCGGCGGTATACCTGACCCACCGCCGCGGCGACCGTGGGACTGGTGTCGCCGTAGGGATAGGCGAAGTCCTCGGGCATCCGGCCCAGTTCCCTCCGGATGGTTTCCGCCGCCCCGGCCAGCTCATCGGTGAGCGCGGATTGATCGAGCCGGGTCAGATGCGGGTGGGTATGGGTGTGCGCGCCGATGTGGGCCCCCTGCTCTGCCAGTCGTCCGAGCTCGATCCAGTCCAGCAGCGGCAGGGTGGGCACCCGCGTATCGCTCCGGCCGCCCCAGGCATTGGTCCCGCCCACATGCCCGGAAACGACGAACAGCGTTGCCGGCAGGCTGTACTCCCGGAGCCGGGGCCAGGCGACGTCGGCGAAATTGCTGAAGGCATCATCGAAGGTGAGCGCAATGGCGTCGACGGCGTCGTTGAGCCGGACGATTTCCTCAAGTGGCACCACGCGAACCCGGCCGGAGGCGAGCCATTCGACGTGGCGGCGGAACGCCGCCGGCGCCACCGAGATGGGGGAGCCGGATTCGTCGATCGAGTGGTAGGTCAGGATCGCGCGCATGGGGGCGGTGTGGCCGGATCCAGCCGTTACCGCGCCGTGAGCCGCGCCCGATGATCGGCAACGACGTGCTCGATGATGGTCGTCAGTGGCGTGCGGGGCCGGAAGCCGATCACCCGCTCGAGCTTGCTGACATCGGGCACGCGCCGGTGCATGTCCTCGAAGCCCTCGGGATAGGCCTCACTGTAGGGGATCAGCACGATCTCGGAGCGGGAGCCGGCCGCGGCGCGCACCTGTTCCGCGAGGCCGTAGATCGTGACCTCCTCGTCGTTGCCGATGTTGAAGACCTGACCGATGGCCGCCGGCGTCGCGAGCAGACGGAGGATCGACTCGACGGCATCCTGCACATGACCGAAGCAGCGCGCCTGCTTGCCGTTGCCGAAGACGGTGATCGGCTCTCCCGCGAGCGCCTGCGAGGCGAAATTCGGCAGCACCATGCCGTAGCGACCGGTCTGCCGCGGCCCCACCGTGTTGAAGAAGCGGGCCAGGATGACGGGCACGCCCTTCTCGCGGTAATACGCCAGCCCGAGCCACTCATCGAGCGCCTTGGAACAGGCGTAGGCCCAGCGGCTGTGGCTGGTCGGGCCGAGTTGCAGATCGTCGTCCTCGTTGAACGGCAGCTTGGTGCTCTTGCCGTACACCTCCGAGGTCGAGGCGACCAGCACCAGTTTCTGCTTCTTGGCCGCGGCCTTGAGCACCGTCTCGGTCGCGCCAACATTCGTTTCGATGGTATGCACCGGGCGCTCGACGATCAGCCGCACACCGACCGCCGCCGCCAGGTGCACGGTGACGTCGCAGCGGTCGACGCACTCGGAGACCAGCGGGTAGTCGAGCGCCGACCCGATCCGGTATTCGAACCCCGGCTTCCCCTCGAGGGTCGTCAGGTTGTCCATCGAGCCGGTGGAAAGGTCGTCGAGCACGAGCACGCGGTCGCCCCGTGCCAGCAGGCGTTCCGCGAGATGGGAACCGATGAACCCGGCTCCGCCGGTGATGAGCACCTTCATGATGCCTCCAGAACGAGGGACTGCCACAGCCTACCCAGCCAGTTTCTCCAGCACCCGCCGGTCGCCCTTCTTCCGGGCCGCCGACGCGACAATCTCAAGGTACTGCGGGATGACGGCGCGTTCCGACCACCGCTCGGCGAACGCTGCGAGCCCGGCCCGGGCCAGCGCCGCCCGGCGGCCCGGATCGGCCTGCAGCCGGCGCATGGCGGCGATCAGCTCCTCGCGGGTCTGAAACAGCTCTCCGCCCCCCGAGGTCTCCACGATTTCGGGGAACGGCCCGATCCGCCGGGCGATCACCGGAGTGCCCTGACGGAACGACTCGATCAGGATGATCCCGAAGGTCTCGAAGCAGACTGACGGCACAATAAGGGCCACCGCGTGCTCGTAGTATCGGCGCAGGTCATCCGGGGCCACCCGACCCAGAAACCGGACGTTGGCCATCCCGGCGGCGGTGGCCCGCAACGTCGCGGCGTACTCCCCGTCGCCCGCGATGACCAGATCCGCGTCGGGGTAGTCCCGGAAGACCGGGATCACGTCATCCAGCCCCTTGATCTTCTCCAACCGGCCGACAAACAGGAAGTAGGGCCGCGGATGGGGTGAGGTCCCTTCACCCGCGACAGCCGCGGCCGGCGCCTCGGGCAGGAAGTAGGGCAGGACCTCCATCTCCCGGGGAAATCCGAACTCCTTGTGCTTCTGCCGGCTGAATTCGCTCATCGCGATGAAGCTGTCGACATGCTTCAGCTCGCGCTCGAGGTAGCCGGTCTGGCGCCAGAGCTGAGGCGGGCGCTTGAAGCTGAGCTGGCACTTGATGCACTCCCGCCCGGTGCACAGCTCCCGGTTGTACCGCCAGAGGACGTGGGTGGGGCAGACCAGCCAGTGCTCGTGGGCCATGTACAGCTTGAGGCCGGTCCCGTACTTGAAGAGCCCCGGCCCGCCAATCAGCGACACGTTGTGGAAATTGATGACGTCGACGTCGCGCTCCGCCAGCAACCGGGCGATCCGCGAGCCCGTGAGCACCGGCCGGCCAAGCTGCTGGGTGAGGAAGGGCGACAGCGTCCCGGCGCCGCTCCGCAGCTCCACCACCTCCAGCCCCGCCGGCTCTGGCTGGCGGGCCGGCTCGGCCCCCTGGTGCAGGGCATTGTAGGCGTCGACATCGTGGATGACGGTGACCTGATGCCCGGCGCCGACCAGGCCGCGCGCGAGCCGCTGGATGCCGATGCCGTCCCCGCCAAAATTATGCGGCGGATAGAACGTGGTCAGAAACGCAAAGCGCAGCCCGCTCATGCCGCCGCCTCCCGCAGCGCACCCAGCGCCGACTCGGCGCAGCGCTCCCACGACAACCGGCCCGTCGCCACGAGCGCCTGACGGCTCATCAGCTCACGCGCGGCGGGATCGGCCAGCATGCGGCGCAATGCGGCCGCGAGCCCCGGTTCGTCGCCCGGCCGGACAAAGAGCCCCGCGCCCTCGAGCAGTTGCGGCAGCGGACTGGCCGTTGTCGCGACCACCGGGGCGCCGCACGCCGCGGCCTCCACCGCCGGGAGGCCGAATCCCTCGTTGGCCGAGGGCAGCAGCAGCGCGAGCGCACCGGTATGCAGGTGCCGCAGTTCGTCGTCCGGCAGGAAGCCGGTCCAATGGACCAGCGCCTCCGTCCCGGCTTCGGCGATCGCCGCGCGAATCCGGCCCTGGTCGCCGTGAAAGACATCCTTGTCGACCGTCCCGACCAGCAGCAGGTGCGGCGGGTTGACCGGCGTCTCCCGTACCACCGCGGCATGGGCCCGCACGATCTGGTCGACGTGTTTGTGGGGATTGAACCCGCCGACGTAGATGAACCAGCGGCTGGCGGGCGCCAGGCCGACCTGCGCCGCCATGCGATCGACGTCGGCCGGCGATTCGCTCGGGCGAAAGGTGAGCGCGGGGGCCTCCACCGCGACCCGGATCCGTTCCCGCGGCACCCGGAGCACCTCGACCAGTTCCGCGGCCGCAAAGTCCGAAACCGTGAGCACCAGCCGGGTCTGCTTCAATGCCAGCCCCACCTTGAGCCGCCAGAAGAGCCTGGCGCGCGGCGAGGGCAGCGTCAGCTCGGGGAACCGCTCGGCGATCGCATCGTGAATAGTCACGACGGCGCGCTGGCCCGGCGGGAGGGGAAAGTAGGTGTAGACCGAAGGTGAGAAGAAGACCTCCGGCGCGGCCCGCCAGACCGCGCGGGTCAGCCGGAGCATGTCGAGCGGGGCGCGATAGCCCTCCGCCGCCGCGGCATCGGTCGGCGCCTGGCCCTGGTCCACGATGATCGGCTGCACGTTGGGCAGGACGACATCGAACCTGGCCGCCGCCGCCGCATCGAGGAAGCAGAGGAACTGGTCGCCGGGCGACAGGCGGGCCATGGCCGGGAGCAGGTGGCGCGTGAAGCGCCCATACCCCCGGCCATTGGTCCAGCAGGTCGCGTCGACACCAATGCGCATCGGGCTATCGCCCGGCGGGGACCGCTCCGCTCTGGTCCTCGATCTTCTGCTCCTCGTGATACTCGAAGTCGGTGTTCACTTCCCAGATGTCGTGCTTCGCGCCCTGCATGTTCGCGATGGCGAACATCGCGGTGAGCATCGAGTGGTCGGCGTTGTTGTACTTGTGCATCCCGTTGCGGCCGACGGTGTGCAGGTTCGGGATCGCGTCGATGCAGGCCCGCACATTGTCCAGGTGCGCGCGGTACTCTCCATCATAGATCGGGTAGGCCTTCGGCATCCGGATGACCGCGCCGTCGACCACCTTCACATCAGGCCGGGTCAATTCGAGTGACAGGAACTCCTTCCTGGCCAGTTCGACGAGATCGGCATCCTTCGACGTCCACAAGCCGTCGCCCTCGAAGCAGAAGTATTCCAGGCCGAGGCAGGTATGGCCCTCGACCGGCACCATCGCCTTGCTCCAGTTGTTGAAGTTCTGGATCCGGCCGACCTTCACGCCCGGCGTGTGGATGTAGATCCAGTTGTCGGGGAAGAGGTCCTTTGCCTCCAGCATCAGCGCGACGACGAGGAAGTCGCGGTACCGCAGTCCCCTGGCCGCGGCGGACACCGACGGCGCGACGGCCGGCTCCAGGAAGGAGACGAGATCGCGAATCGCCGAGGTGTTGATGACGTGGTCGCACTCGAAGCGCTTCTCGCCTTCGGCGGTCCTGGCCCGGACGGCGACGCATTTGCCGTTCTGCTGTTCGATCGCGGTGACGTAGTGCTTGAGATGCACCGCGTTCCCCATCCCGCGGATTTTCTCGGTGCAGGTCTCCCACATCTGGCCGGGACCCAGGCGGGGATACTGGAACTCATTGATGAGCGTCTTGATGCTGTCGGAGCGCTTGGTGAGCGCGGCCGCGGAGAGGATCGCCTTGGCGAGCGACAGCCCCTGGATGCGCTGCGCCGCCCACTCCGCCCGGATTTCCGTGCAGGGAATGCCCCACACCTTTTCGGTGTAGGTCTTGAAGAAGGTCAGGTAGAGCACCTTGCCGAAGCGGTTGGTCACCCACTGCTCGAAATTCTCCTCGACCGGATAGGGCCACCAATGCCACCGGAGGTAGCTCAGCATGATCTTCGTGGCGCGCCAGAGGCCCAGGCCCCGGAGGGCATTGGCGGCCTTGAGCGGATAGTCGAAAAACTTGCCGTCGTAGTGGATGCGCGACAGCCGCGGGACCGAGATGAAATCCTCGCCGAGGATTTCGTACCAGAGGTTCTCCACCGGCTTGATCTTGGTGAAGAAGCGGTGCCCGCCGATGTCGAAGCGGTAGCCCTTGTACTGCGCCGTGCGCGAGATGCCGCCGACGATATCATCGCCCTCGAGCACCGTGACCGCGTAGCCCTGCTTGGACAGCAGGTAGGCCGCGGTGAGACCGGCGGGCCCGGCACCGATGACCGCGATGCGGTCGCCCGGCTTGAGCTGGCTCACCGTGCGGGGAGAGGAAGTCTCAGCGGTCATGCGGTCTCCGAATAGGAAAAAGCGGCCCACGGGACGACAGGATCATGTGCATCTGCCGGAATCACTTCAGTCAGCCGAACTCGGTGTCGGTGCAGCGCCCGACTATTTCACTCGCTGCAGCGCGGCGCCGGCGCCAAACCAGTAGCCCACGACTTCGCCCGCACCCCAGCAGCAGACAAACAGCAGCAACAGGGGGACCGATCGGACCAGCAGCCCCCGGTACCGTCCCTTGCGCCAGACGGTCGCGCAGATCCGCCCCAGCAGCACCGCCGGCAGCAGCGCCGCCACAAGACCATACGCCAGACGCACGGTCCACCTCCTGTCCGCCACGCGGGCACCGGCATACGCCCGGGAGTAGAGGAAGCGCTGCCTCGCGTACTCACTCACCGCGTAGTGCTTCCGATGCCCGATGACGATCTCGGGGTGCTGGTAGAGCGTCTCACCGCCGCGGACCATGGCGTCGTGCAGGTGATGCTCCCACCGGCCTGCGCTCCATGCATCCCGGTAGCGCTCCAGCACACTCCGACGATACACCGTATTGTTGCCGGTGATCCCCGGCACCCGGCCGGCCGGTAGCGGCGGCAGCAACTGGCTGTACTCGCAGAGAAACGCCGCCCAGTCCACCAGCGTCTCGGTCGCGGCGTTTTCCACCGCCCCGCCAATCACGTCCTCGCCGGCGGACAGGCAGCCGAGCATGGCGCGGACCCAGCCTCGCGGCACGAGCACATGGTCTTCAATGACCGCGACGGCCTCGCCTCGTGCCTCCGC
>JAWXBX010000032.1:0-26902 GCA_034440415.1 Gemmatimonadota bacterium
CTCATCCGGCTGGCACAGCCGCTCGCAGCGGTGCGGGACGCCCGGCTGCAAATACACGGCGCCGAGACCCTGCTCCAGGAGGTGGCACGCGCGCGCGTGGCGGCGGCGGTGCTTCCACGCCAGCTGATTGCGATCGTCCGAGCGCTGCCGGACTCGGTGGTCGTTACGTCGATCACCCTCGAAGCCAATGGGAGCGGGGCGGTCACTGGACTGGCGCGGCGCCCGCTCGCCGTCGCCGCGGCGCTCGAGCAGGACGCACAGTTCGTGCATCCGCGCCTGGATGGTGCGTCAGTTCGGCCGGCTGGCGCGAGCGGGGAGTGGGTGCGCTTCACCCTCCTGTTCAGCACTCGAGTGCCGCAGTGACACCGCGTGATCGAAGGGCGCTTCGTCTCGGCGCGGGTCTCGCGATTCTGAGCGTGATCGCCCTTCGCCTCGTGCCGTGGTCCGTTCGCGAGATACGCACGATGTGCGAATCGCTTTCGGGCAAGCGGGCGATGCTTGCGCGCGCCCGCCTCGAGCTCGCCGAGCTTCCCTCCCTCGAAGCATCTGCCCCCCGTCTTCGCGCACAGCTCGTGGCCGTTGCCCCCCAGGTCCTCTCTGCCACCAGTCCGACGGCCGCCGCCGCCGCGCTCGTGGGTTCGCTGACCCATCTCGCCGCGGAACATCGACTGTGGCTCAAAGAGGTGACGCCACAGGAAGAGGTGACCATCGCGGGCATGCTCCATCGTGCCAGCGTGGTCGCGTCGCTTGAAGGCGATGCACGCGGGCTTGCCGGCCTGCTGGCGGCGATGGTCACATCGCCGGAGCTGCTGAGTCCTTCCCGCCTGCGAGTCATCGCTGCCGAAGGTGATCCGGGCCCGCGCGGAATGGAGAAGCTCGCGATTCAGCTTGAGGTGCGGGGATGGTACCTCGTTGGGCCGGACTCAACCCCATGAACCGGATAGCTCCAGCCGGACTCTGGTTCGCCGCCGCCCTGGCATTGGTGGTTGGCTATCTCGGGATGCGCAGCGCCGCCACCATCGCTCCATCCGATGCGTCGTCGGCCGCTGGGTCGATCCCAAAAGTCCTCGATTTGCGGCAATTCGGGGAATCCCTCAGGGTGGTGGCTGATCGCGATCCGTTTCGAGTCGAACGCCGGCCTTTCCGACGCGCCTACGATCCGGTCGAAGCCCAGAATCCGGTGCCGTTCGCGGAGCTGGTCCAACCCGCCAGGCCCGCGCTCTTTGTTTCGGGCATCGCATGGGGTCAGTCCCCCTCCGCGCTGTTGGAGGGTGTCCCTGGAGCCGACGGACCTCGGTTGATCCGCTCAGGCGACACCCTGGGTGGACTCAATGTCAGGCGTATTACCGCAGCACAGGTAACGATTGGTGGCTATGACACCGTCTGGAATCTCTCGCTCCGGCAACCCTGGTGACTCGAATGGGGATGCCATGATCGCTCCCGATCCGCCGCGGCGTGGACTGGGCGCAGTGGCCAGCGCCTGCCTGGCCCTGGCGCTCTGCTGGGTGTCCTTGGCGACAGCACAAGAACCGGCGGGTCGACCATCAGACGGGGACAGCGTCACGTTTCGCTTCGTGGAGGCGGACCTTCGGGCCGTGGTTCAGTCGATGGGGCGGTACCTTCCCAAACCGATCGTGATGGGGACACTGCCTGCGACGCGGGTCACGCTTGAGACTCCGTCACCCATTCCGCGCAGTGGGGTGTTGGCCCTGCTCGGCGGATTGGCTGAATCACAACATCTGAAACTCACGGAGGAGGCGACGTATTATCAGCTGTCAGTTGTGCCTCCGGTTGTCGTTGAGGCTTCCGCGGCCGCAGGGTCCACAGCCGACGGACCGGTGAAGCTGTTCGTCCTTCGGCTCAAGCACGCTCGCGCAGCCGATGTCGCGGCAACGGTCAACCAGCTGTTTGGTGGGGGAGGGGAATTCGCGGGCGGGCGAGGCCTGTCGCCGGGCACATTGTCCGACGAACTGCGTCGGAACGGTGGGCTGCGGGAGCGACAGCCGGTGGGGTCTGCGAGTGAGGCGGCTGGTCGAAACTCCGATCAGGGATCCTCCCTGAGTGGCCCGGTCACGATCGTGCCTGATGAGCTGACCAATGCCCTGCTGGTGCGTGCATCGCGCGAGGACTTTGATGTGCTCACCGAAGCGGTGGCCCAGCTCGACCTGCGGCCCATGCAGGTACTTATTGAGGTGCTCATCGTGGAGGCGCGCCGCGACCGGTCGTTTTCCCTCGGGACGAGCATCCTCGTTCCCAAGCAATCGCTCGGCGACGGCACCATTGCGGGTTCCACCCGTCCGGTAGGCCAGGGCGACCTGGTGGTTCAATTAATGAAGCTGGGCCGGGCCGACATCGATGCGACGATCTCGGCCTCCGAAAGCCGGGGCGATGTTCGCATCGTGTCGCGTCCGATCCTGCTCGCTTCAAACAACAGCGAGGCGCGCCTGCTCGTCGGAAGCCAGCGGCCCTTCGTGCAGGTCAGCCGCTCGCTGGCGACCGAGTCCCCCCAACGTGATCAGGTGATCCAGTATCGCGATGTCGGTACGCGTCTCGTGGTGCGGCCGACGATCAGCGAGGATGGATATGTGTCGCTGTATGTGCAGCAGGAGATCAACGCGGCCACGAGTGAGGTGGCGTTCGATGCTCCGGTCATCTCCACCCGCGAGGCGGTGACTCAGGTGCTGGTCCGCGATGGCCAGACGATCGTCCTCGGCGGGTTGCGAGACGAACAGCGTGATCGAAGCCGGTCCGGGATTCCGCTCCTCTCGAGCCTGCCACTGGTCGGAGGGTTGTTCGGAACCACCGGCCGGCGGTCAAGCGACACCGAACTCTATCTCTTCCTCACGCCGAGAATACTGCGAACCGATGAAGACGCGGACCGCGTCACCCAACCGCGACTCCCCGAGGAAACAGAGGTACCGAGATAGGCGAGATGGTTCCCCGCCTCAAGACCCTCAGCTAACCCGTCGTCTCCCGCACCACCGCCATGAACGCCGCCATCACCGGGCGGCTCCGGTCCACCCGCCACGCCGCCGCGATCCGCGTCGTCCCGTGCGGCGCGGGGATCGGGCGGTAGCGCACATTGGGCCAGCCCAGCTTCTCGACCGAGGCCGGCAGGATCGACACTCCCACCCCCGCCTCGACCAGACTCACCGAGGTGTAGAGCTCCCGGCTTTCCTGCACCACTCGCGGCGAGAACCCCGCCCGGCGGCACAGCCCCATCACCTGCGCATGCAGCCCCGGGGCGAGATCGCGGGGAAACATCACGAACGGCTCCTCGGCCAGCGCCGCCACGGTGAGACTGCGGCGCGACGCCAGCGGGTGCGATCGGTTGATGGTGATGCGGAGCGGCTCGGTCATCACCGTCTCCAGCTCGAACTCCGGATCGGCGGCCGGCTCGCGCAGGAAGCCGAGATCGATCTCCCCTTCCCGGAGCGCGGTGAGCTGCGGACCGGTGGGCATCTCGCGCAGGTCGAGGTGCACCGAGGGATAGCGGCCGCGAAAGGTGCGGATGATCCGCGGCAGGGCGAGAAACATCACCGTCGCCGCAAACGCCACTTTGATCTCCCCCGATTCGCCCCGCCCCGCACGGTGGGCCGCGCCAATTGCCTCCTCGACCTGCGCCAGTACCCGTCGCGCCTCGACCAGGAAGGCGTGTCCCGCATCGGTGAGCTGCACCCGCCGGCTGGTCCGGTCGAAGAGCCGGGTGCCGAGCAGCTGCTCCAGTCGCTGGATCTGCTGGGACAGCGGCGGCTGCGCGATCCCCAGCCGCGCCGCCGCCCGCCCGAAGTGCAGCTCCTCGGCGACGGCGGCAACGGCGCGGAAGTGGCGCAGTTCGATCGCCAGACTCATATCTCAATCACATGGAAAGCATACATTACTAATATTGGACATATCAGTGCGGAAACGCTAGCTTCGATGCTGTCGTCCGTCGGACCAACGCTCGCCCGCTGCCCGTGCAGGGAGATCCCCATGGCCACCACCGTCGCGCCTGCCACCGCTCCGCCGGTCGTCGATCCCTTTCCGATCAACGGCACCGACTACATCGAGTTCTACGTCGGCAACGCCAAGCAGTCGTCGATGTACTACCGGACGGCCTTCGGATTCACTGTGGCGGGCTATCGGGGCCCGGAGACCGGCGTCCGGGACCGCGCCAGCTACCTGCTGCAGCAGGACAGGATCCGCCTGGTGCTCACGAGTGCGCTCGGTCCCGAAGGCCCCATCGCCGAACACGTCGCCCGCCATGGCGATGGCGTGCGGGATATCGCCTTCTGGGTGGACGACGCACGGAAGGCGTATGCGGACGCGATCACGCGTGGCGCCCGTTCGGTGCAGGCGCCGGTCGTCGCATCGGATGCGCAGGGCGAAGTCATCACCGCCGCCATCGCCACCTACGGCGATACCATTCACTCGATCGTGGAGCGGCGGAACTATCACGGCCTCTTTCTCCCCGGCTTCCGCCCGGTCGATTCGCCCCTCGCGCCCGCCCCCGTCGGGCTCAAATACGTCGACCACTGCGTCGGCAACGTCGAGCTGGGCAAGATGGATGAGTGGGTCGGTTTCTACTCGAAGGTGCTCGGCTTCATCAACATCCTCTCCTTCGACGACAAGACGATCAGCACCGAATACTCGGCGCTGATGTCGAAGGTGATGTCCAATGGCAACGGCCGGATCAAGTTCCCCATCAACGAGCCGGCCAAGGGCAAGAAGAAGTCGCAGATCGAGGAGTACCTCGATTTCTATCGCGGTCCCGGGGTGCAGCATATCGCGATCGCCACCGACAACATCATCGCCACTGTCACCGAGCTCCGGCGGCGCGGCGTCGAGTTCCTCACCATTCCGAAGACCTACTACGAGACCGTGCTCGACCGGGTCGGCAAGATCGACGAGGACATCGCCCCGCTGGCGCAACTCGGCATCCTGGTGGACCGGGACGACGAAGGCTACCTGCTGCAGATCTTCAGCAAGCCGGTGCAGGACCGCCCGACGCTGTTCTACGAGATCATCCAGCGGAAAGGCGCCAAGAGCTTCGGCGCCGGCAATTTCAAGGCGCTGTTCGAGGCCATCGAGCGGGAACAGGCGGCCCGGGGGAATCTCTAATAGCCGTCAGCCTTCAGTCGGCCGCTGACGGCTGACGGCTGATGGCTGACAGCTGCCGGCCGACGACACACTCGGAGTGATGCCAATGCCCATCTACCACACCCTCGGCCAGATCCCCCGCAAGCGCCACACCGTCTTCCGACGGCCCGATGGCGGACTGTACGCCGAGGAGCTGATGGGGCACGAGGGTTTTGTCGGGACCTCGTCGCTGCTGTATCACACCCACCCGCCCACCACGGTGAAATCCGCCCGCCGGATCAAGCCGATCGTGTGGGAAAAGGACGAAGGCACTTCGCTCCGGCACCGGCACTTCCGGACCGCACAGGCCCGCAAGGGCGGCAGCCCGACGATGGACCGGATCCCGCTGCTGTTCAACAGCGACATCGGCATGCTCTATGTGGAGCCGGACGTCAACGATGCGCACTTCTACCGCAACTCGCAGGCGGATGAGTGCGTCTACGTGGTGGAAGGCACCGGCGTCCTCGAGTCGGTCTTCGGTGTCCAGCCGGTCAAGTCGGGGGACTATGTCGTCATCCACCGCAACATCCTGCATCGCTGGCGCTTCGACATGCCCAAGGGGGCGCCCAAGCTCCTTGTCATGGAGAGTCGGGGGCACATCCGGTTCCCCTCGCGCTATCACAACCAGTTCGGCCAGCTGCTGGAGGGCGCGCCCTACTGCGAGCGCGACATCCGCCGGCCGATGGAACTGAACGTCCACGACGAGAAGGGCGACTTTCCCATTCTCGTCAAGCAGTACGATGCCATCAATGAGCTGGTGCTCGATCACCACCCCTTCGATGTCGTGGGCTGGGACGGCTACTTCTACCCCTGGATCTTCAGCATCCACGATTTCGAGCCGATCGTCGGCCGGATTCACCAGCCGCCGCCGGTGCATCAGACCTTCCAGGGCGACGGATTCGTCATCTGCTCCTTCTGCCCCCGGCCTTACGACTTCGATCCCAACGCGCTGCCGGCGCCGTATAATCACAGCAACGTCGATTCCGACGAAGTGCTGTTCTACGCCTCCAGCGAATTCATGAGCCGCAAGGGGATCGAGTACGGCAGCATCACCCATCACCCCGATGGCCTGCCGCATGGGCCGCATCCGGGCCGCGCCGAAGCCAGTATCGGCGCCAAGGCGACCAACGAGCTCGCGGTCATGATGGACTCGTTCCGGCCGCTCCACGTGGCGAAACCCGCCATGGCGTTCGAGGATGGCCGGTATCACCAGAGCTGGGTCGAAGGACAGCACGAGCAGTTCAACCCGCCCACCTCGTGAAGGGCGAGTAGGGGAGGAAAGTGCGGAGCAAGGAGGAAAAGCAGTTCCTCCTCACTCCACACTCCTCACCTCTGAATGCCCTCATCCATGACCACGCCCCTCTGGTCTCCCCCACCCGACCGCATCGCGCGGGCCAACCTCACCCGGTTTGCCGCGCGCTATCTCCCGGGTGCCGAACATGCCCGGCTCTGGCAATGGTCGGTCGATCACCCGGAGCAGTTCTGGCCCGCCGTCTGGGAGTTCGGTGGCGTGATCGCCGAGGAGATCGCGCCGGGCCGCTTGTGGGAGGCGGTGCTCGAGGGCGGGGAGCGGATGGCCCCACCCGATGCGGTGCTGGGGCCGCGCTGGTTTCGTGGCGCCAGGCTCAACTTCGCCGAGAATCTGCTGCGCTTCAACGACGACAAGCCGGCCCTCGTGAGCTGGAATGAGCAGGGCCGGCAGCGGGAGCTGAGCTACCGTCAGCTCAACGCGGAGGTGGCCCGCTGGGCAGCGGCACTGGCGGCCAGCGGCGTTGGCCCGGGTGATCGCGTCGCCGGCTTCCTGCCCAACATCCCCGAAGCGGTCATCGCCATGCTCGCGACGGCGACCCTGGGCGCGGTCTGGTCGTCCTGCTCCCCCGACTTCGGGGAGCGGGCGGTGCTCGACCGGTTCGGCCAGATCCGGCCGGCGGTGCTGATCGCGGTGGATGGCTATCGCTACGCCGGCAAGGAGATCGATCTCTCCGACCGGGTGCGCGCGGTGGCCGCCGCGTTGACCGAGACGAGGGTGATCGTGGTGGTGCCGTATCTGGACCAGAATGCCGCGGTCACCGCCGGTCCCATGGTCCCACTGGAATCGTGGCTTGATCCCCGGCCGCCCGTCCAACCGTCCAACCGCCCAAGCGCCCGATCGCCCCGCCGTTTCCCGTTCGACCACCCGCTCTACATCGTCTACTCCTCCGGCACCACCGGTTTGCCCAAGTGCATCGTGCATGGAGCTGGCGGGACGCTGCTGCAGCACCTGAAGGAGCTGCAGCTGCACACCGATCTCATCCGGGAGGACCGGATCTTCTATTTCACCACCTGCGGCTGGATGATGTGGAACTGGCTGGTCTCCAGTCTGGCCGTTGGCGCCACCGTCGTGTTGTACGACGGAGCCCCGATGGCGCCGGCGAAGGACATCCTCTGGCGGCTGGTCGGGGTGGAGCGGGTGACGGTCTTCGGCACCAGTGCCAGCTACCTCGCGCTGTGCGAGAAGGAATCGCTCGTGCCCGGCGCATCACTCGATCTTTCCGCGCTCCGCTGCATCCTCTCGACCGGCAGCCCGCTCGCGGTGAACAGCTACGACTATGTTTACCGGCAGAAGCCGGATCTGCACCTCGCGAGCATCAGCGGCGGGACGGATATCCTCTCCTGTTTCGCGCTCGGCAACCCGACCGCTCCGGTCTGGCGCGGCGAGCTCCAGTCCCGCGGGCTCGGCATGGCGGTCGACGTCTTCGGACCGGACGGCGCGAGCGTCATCGGGCAGCCCGGAGAGCTGGTCTGCACCCGGCCCTTTCCCAGCATGCCGGTGGCCTTCTGGGACGATCCCGACGGCACGAAGTATCGAGCCGCGTACTTTGACCACTTCCCCAACACCTGGCGCCATGGCGACTGGGCCGAGCGGACCGACCACGATGGCCTCGTCATCTACGGGCGGAGCGACGCGACCCTCAATCCCGGTGGTGTGCGGATCGGGACCGCGGAGATCTATCGTCAGGTGGAGCAGCTCGACGAAGTGCTGGAGAGCCTGGTGGTCGCGCAGGAATGGGAGGACGACGTGCGTGTCGTGCTCTTTGTGCGGCTGCGGGATGGCCTCGTGCTCGATGACGCACTGCGCGATCGGATCCGGCGGGAAATCCGGGCCCACGCGAGCCCGCACCATGTGCCCCGAAAGATCATTCAGGTGACCGATCTTCCCCGGACCATCAACGGCAAGTTGTCGGAGCTGGCGGTCCGCGCGGTGGTGCATGGTCGCCCGGTCGGGAATCGGGAGGCGCTCGCCAATCCGCAGGCGCTGGAGCTGTTCCGCGATCTCGCGGAGCTCGCCTCATGACGGCGGTTCGTGTCCTGCTGACCGGTCTGATCGACTACGCCGGTCTCTTCCCCCCGGCCGGCCTGGACATGGCGAAGGCGGTAGAGAACTACGCCGCCTACCAGTCGCGCCCGGATCAGTGGGCGCTGGGTCGCTTTGTCCTTCCCGTGGCGCGGCTCGACGCCTTTGCCGCCGTGCTGGAGGCGTTGCCCGCGGACGTCCGGCGTGGGGCGCGCTGGCCGGTCACCGCGCTGCTGGGTGGCGATCCCGTCGCCGACATGTGTGCCGTGTCGCTGTTCAATGAACGCCACGCCGCCGGTGGCCCGCAGGTGCTGTCGCTGGAAGGGAAGGCGTCCTCGGTGGCGCAGGTCTACGCCGTCCGCGCCCCAGTGCCCGCGAGTTACGACCTGTACCTCGAGCTCCCGCTCACGCCCGAACTGCAGGGTCTGGTCGACGCGGTGAAGGATGCCGGAGCCTTCGCCAAGATCCGGACTGGCGGGGTGCAGGCGACGGACATTCCGGCTCCGGAGGCGGTCCTCGCGTTTCTCACCGCCTGCGCCGACGCGGCGTTGCCGTTCAAGGCGACGGCGGGGCTGCATCATCCGGTGCGTGGGAGGGCGCCACTCACCTATCTGACCGGCAGCGCCGGTGCGACGATGTTCGGCTACCTGAACGTCTTCCTCGCCGCGAGCGCACTCTGGCATGAGCGGCCCGAGTCGGAGGTGCGTGCGCTCCTGACGCGTGACGAGGGACAGACGCTCCGCTTCGGCCCCGATGCGCTGCAGTGGGGAGGCATTCGCGTTTCCGCCGAGGAGCTGGCCGCGACCCGGCGCGACTTTGCCCATACGATGGGCTCCTGCTCGTTCCTGGAGCCGGTCACCGAAATCGGCCAGCTTGGAGCGCGGCTCGAGGCCGTGCCGACCTGAGGACCTTCATGGCCGAGCCCGTCCTTGATCAGACCCATGACCCCCGGCAGCGCAGCTGGGTCGGATCCGCCAATGAGGCGGGATCACCCTTCCCGCTGCAGAACCTGCCGCTCGGCGTGTTTCGCACCGGGCCGGCTGAAACGCCCCGCATCGGGGTGGCCATCGGTGATCAGGTGCTCGATCTCAAGGCCGCCGTCGAGGCCCGGGTGCTGGCCCTGACCGGACCGCTGGCCTGCGCCGTCTTCGCTCCTCGGCTGAACGACCTGATGCGACTCGGCGCTGGCCCCCGCCGGGCGCTGCGCCACGCGGTGCATGCGCTGTTGTGCGACGGCCATCCGGTGGCGAACGACGGCGGAGCGCGGGCAGCGATCCTTCACTCACGGGCCGCCGTCGAGCTGCTCCTGCCAGCGGAGATCGGCGACTATACCGATTTCTACGCCTCCATCCATCACGCCACCAATGTCGGCTCGATGTTCCGCCCCGACAATCCGCTGCTGCCTAACTACAAGTGGGTGCCGATCGGCTACCATGGACGGGCCTCCTCGGTCATGGTGAGCGGGACACCGGTGCGCCGCCCCGCCGGGCAGCGGAAAGCGCCCGATGCGGCCGCTCCGGAATTCGGCCTGACCCGCCAGCTCGATTACGAGTTGGAGCTCGGCGCCTGGATTGGCCCGGGCAACGCCTCGGGGACGACGATCGGGATTGATGAGGCGGAGAGTCACCTTGCCGGCATCTCGCTGCTCAACGACTGGTCGGCGCGCGACGTGCAGTCGTGGGAGTATCAGCCGCTGGGCCCCTTTCTGGCCAAGAATTTTCTCACCTCGGTGTCGCCCTGGGTGATCACTCCCGAGGCGCTGGCCCCCTTCCGGGTGCCCGCCCCCGGGCGCCCCGCAGGCGATCCGGAGCCATTGCCATATCTCAACGGCCCAGCCGACCGGGCGTTTGGTGCGATCGCGGCCACGTTGACCGTGACCCTCTCGAGTGCGCGCATGCGGCAGGACGGCCTGGCGCCGGTACAGCTCAGCACGACCGACTTCCGGCGGATGTACTGGACCCTCGGTCAGCTGGTGACCCATCACACCAGCAACGGCTGCAATCTCCGGCCGGGCGACCTGATCGGGAGCGGGACAGTGTCAGGTCCTGGCAAGGAGGAGCGTGGCTGTCTGCTCGAGCTCACCTGGCGCGGGCAGGAGCCATTGACCCTGCCCACCGGCGAGAGGCGCACCTTTCTGGAAGACGGGGACGAGGTCGTATTCATCGGCTGGTGCGAGCGGCCGGGTGCCGCGCGGATCGGCCTGGGGGAGTGCAGGGGGACGATCGTTGCCGACGGGAGCTGAGCCCCGCGGCGGTACCTGGTCCTGAGGGACAGGAGGAGTTTCAATCATGGCGACCGCAGCGACGACAGGTATCCCGGTGGGTCTCACGACCACTCGTGCCCCGTTCATCGAACAGATGCAGGCGGCAGGGAAGCTCTATATCGGGCAGCCATACGAGCTGTACAGCGAGGACAACCATCGCACCTGGGGCCGGTTGCTCGAACGGATGCGGCCCCGCTGGGAGCAGTACGCCAACCGCCGGTTCCTCGAAGGGGTCGAGACCCTGCATCTGGATACCCAGCACGTCCCCCGGCTGGAGGACATCAATCGCTTCCTCGAGCCCCGCACCGGGTTCTCCGCCAAGCCGGTGAGCGGGTACGTCCCCGCCTACCTCTTCTTTGACTGCCTGAAACGGCGCGAGTTCCCCACCACGATTACCGTGCGGGACGGAAACTCCCTCGACTACCTCCCCGAGCCCGACATCTTCCACGATGTGGCGGGCCATGTGCCGATGCACACCGATCCGGCGTTCGCCGAGGCGCTGGTCAAGTTCGGCGGTTGCGCGGAGCGGGCGGCGCGCCGCGTCGGCGAGATCCGGGATGAGGCGGAGCGCATCCAGGTGCTGACCAGCGTGGTGAAGGGGCTGGCCCGCTTCTTCTGGTTCACCATCGAGTTCGGCCTGATGCGCGAACGCCGGGGCGTCGCGATCGCCCCGGGCCACTGCCGGGCCTACGGGAGCGGACTGCTCTCGAGCTACGGCGAACTGGCCCACTGCATCGACTCGCCCGCGGTGCAGCGCGTCCCGGCACAGATTGAGTGGATGATCAATCAGTATTTCGAGATCGATCACTATCAGCCGCTGCTCTTCGTCATCGAGGACTTCGAGCACCTCTTCTATCTTGTCCATGAGCTGGAAAAGCGGATGGATGCGGGACTGCTGGATCACCTCGTGGGCGGGGAACCTGCCGTGAATGAGGTCGACCTGAAGAGTTTCCTCGACGTCGCACTGGCAGGCTGAGGCGACCGCACGACCTTCGGCCACCTCGCGAGGTCCCACGGGACCCCGCGAGGTGGCCGTGTCGTGTTGTAGTTACGGCTGCAGTTAGGCTGTGCCGCGTTTTCGCGCCGCCCCCCTGCGTTGGCAGGGTGCCGCGCCCGCGACGGTGTGTCGTACACTGTCCCCATGTCCGACTCCCGACCCATCCCGCCGGATGACTGGGCCGATCCCCGCCACCGTCTCGGTCTCGCGGGGGAGGAGCTCGCCATCCTCCATTTTCGCGACGCGGGTTGGCGGGTCGAGGCCCACCGGTTCCGCGTGGGGCGCAACGAACTGGACCTGGTGGTACGTCGCGGTGCTCTCGTGGCCTTCGTTGAAGTGAAGACTCGGCAGGGACAGGCCTTCGGGCGCGGCCGTGAGGCGATCGGCTGGCGCAAGCGGCAGGCGCTCGGTCGAGTGGCGGAGGTCTGGCGTCTCCGGCACGGTCGGGCCGGGGATCTCTACCGGTTCGACGTGGTCGAAATTGACTGCCGGCGGACCGGCGGGCCTCAACTGGTCCACATCGAGGATGCATGGAGGTTGAGTCGATAGAATTTTACGTGGAGTTGTTTCATCCATAAAATTACTATTGATTCGGCTATCTTTCGGTATTACATTCGTATCAGTCATGATGTGACTGAAAAACATCCACACTGAAATAGCGAGACGATCCGATGGCTGTCGACGAGCAGAAGCTGGACGCCGAGCGCCGCAAGGCCCTCAATCTGGCGATCTCCCAGATCGAGAAGCAGCTGGGCAAGGGCTCCATCATGCGGATGGGTTCCGAGAGTCCGAGGGTCAGGGTCGCGGCCATTCCCACCGGGGCCATCAACCTCGACGCGGCCATCGGGATCGGCGGCGTTCCCCGCGGCCGAATCACCGAGATCTACGGCCCGGAATCGTCCGGCAAGACCACGCTCTGCCTGCACCTCGTCGCCAATGTGCAGCGGGCGGGTGGCGTGGCGGCCTTCGTGGACGCCGAGCATGCGCTGGATATCGAATACGTCCGCAAGCTCGGTGTCGATATCGAAAACCTGCTGGTCTCCCAGCCGGACACCGGGGAGCAGGCGCTGGAGATTGTGGAGATCCTGGTGCGGTCAGGCGCGGTCGACCTGGTCGTGATCGACTCCGTGGCGGCGCTGGTGCCCAAGGCGGAGATCGAGGGGGAGATGGGTGACAGTCACATGGGTCTGCAGGCGCGGCTGATGAGCCAGGCACTGCGGAAGCTGGCCGGCGGGATCAATCGCTCCAACTGCGCCGTGGTGTTCATCAACCAGCTGCGCGAGAAGATCGGCGTCATGTTCGGCAACCCGGAGACCACCACCGGCGGCAAGGCGCTCAAGTTCTACGCGTCGCTGCGGCTGGATATCCGCCGGGTCGGGCCGGTGAAGGAGCGCGAAGCCATCATCGGCAACCACGTCCGGGTGAAAGTGGTGAAGAACAAGGTGGCGCCACCGTTCAAGCAGGCCGAGTTCGACATCATGTTCGATGAAGGCATCAGCCACGTTTCACTGGTGGTGGATATCGCGGCGGAAGCGAACATCATCCAGAAGTCCGGCGCCTGGTACTCCTACGGCGACCAGCGGATCGGCCAGGGCCGGGAGAATGCCAAGATGTTCCTGAAGGACAACCCGGCGATGTGCACCGAGGTGGAAGCCAAGGTGAAGGACTTCCTCGGCATGAAGGCCGGTGCCGTGGCCAGCGCCGTCGCCGAAGAGGAAGACTGAGCCTGGGCCGGCCGGTCGCTGACCATGAGAGCTCCTCCAGCTCGCCGGATTACCGCACTGGAACCCGATCCGGCCCGCCCCGGGTCGGTCCGGGTGCTGGTGGATGGGCGCCTTTTCTGCACCGTCGGGGAAGAATCGATAGTCACGGCCGGGCTGGAGGTGGGCGAGCCGTGGGATGGGCCCCGTGCCGGGGTGGTCGGGGAGGCGGCAGACCTCGAGGCGGCCTGGCGGAGCCTCCTGCGGGCCCTGGAACGGCGCAGCTTCGCCACCGGAGAACTCCGGCGAAAGCTGTGTCGCGGCGGCCATCCGGCAGCGGCCGTCGACCTGGCCATCGAGCGAGCCATCCAGGTACAGCTGCTGGACGATGCCGCATTTGTGACTCACTATGTCGCTTCCCGCGCCGCACGGGGGCGCGGTCCCGCCCGGCTCCGGCGGGATCTCTCCGCCCTTGGGATCGACCGGCGGAGCATTGACGCGGCAATCACGGCTCACTGGCCCGAGCCGGAGGACGCGCTCGCCCTCGCACGGGAACTGGCCCATCGCCGGGCAAAGCAGCTTGCCGCCCAACCCCGGGATGTCCGGCGCCGCCGGATTCTGGCCTACCTGGCCCGGCGCGGGTTCACCGGTGCCAAGGTGACCGATCTGGTGCGTCGGGTCCTCTCGAGTGAGCCAGTGGGAGCGGAGGGGTAAGTGAAAGCCCGGCTTGGCCCTCGGCCCCTACGGCCGATATATTCCCCTTCCTATGAAAGCAGCTCAGATCCGGCGGCTCTTTCTCGACTACTTTGCCGCCCACGGGCACCGCGAGGTGCCTTCTTCGTCCCTGTTGCCAGCCGACGACCCGACCCTCCTGTTCACCAATGCGGGGATGAACCAGTTCAAGCGGCTCTTCCTCGGGCTGGAACGACGGGATTACGCCCGCGCGGCGTCCTGCCAGAAGTGCGTGCGGGCAGGCGGCAAGCATAACGACCTCGAACAGGTGGGTCACACCACCCGACATCATACCTTCTTCGAGATGCTGGGCAACTTCTCCTTCGGCGACTACTTCAAACGCGAGGCCATCACCTTTGCGTGGGAACTGGTCACCAGCCCGACACACCTCGGCATCGATCCCAATCGGCTGCGGGTGACGGTCCACCACACCGATGCGGAGGCGCGCGGCCTCTGGCGGGAAATCGCCGGCTTGCCGGATCATCGGGTCTACGGGCTGGGCGACACGGACAATTTCTGGCAGATGGGCGACACCGGGCCGTGCGGGCCGTGCACCGAGATCTACGTGGATCTGCGGACCGGCGGACGGGCGGACGGGCGGACGGAAATCATTCCGCAGGCCGAGTTCGAGGTGCTGGCCGAATCGGGCCAGATGCTGGAGATCTGGAACCTGGTCTTCATGCAGTTCGATCGCTCGGCGGATGGCACGCTCACGCCATTGCCCAAGCCCTCGGTCGATACCGGCGCCGGGCTGGAGCGCATCGCCTCGGTGCTGCAGGGGGCGGATTCCAATTTCCATACCGATCTCTTCCTCCCCCTGCTCGCGCGCGTCGCCGAGCTGGTGGGTGCGCCCTACGATCGCGGGCCGGCGGGGGGCTCGTATCGGGTGCTGGCGGACCACGCCCGCGCGGTCACCTTTCTGCTCACTGACGGCGTGTACCCCAGCAATGAGGGCCGAGGCTACGTCCTGCGCCGGATTCTCCGCCGGGCGGTGCGGCACGCCTGGTTGCTCGGCCGACGGGAACCGACCCTCGCGCCGCTCACCGCGATCGTGGTGCGGGACCTCGGGGAGGCCTATCCCGAGATCGTCGCCAAGGCCGGGTATGTCGCCGATGTGACGCGACAGGAGGAGGAGCGCTTTCTCGAGACGATCGAGGGTGGTCTCAAGCGGCTGGACGAGCTGTTCGCCTCCGGGGTAACAGCAATCAGTGGGGCGGAAGCCTTCCGGCTGTACGACACCTTCGGTTTCCCCATCGACCTCACGCAGATCATCGCCGATGAGCGCGGCGCCACCGTCGATATCACCGGGTTTGAGACGGCGCTTGCCGGACAGCGCGAACGTTCCCGCGAGGTCCGCCGGGTGCAGAAGGCCGCGAGTGGCGCTCCGGTCGCCTCCGACGGCGGCAGCGCCGAATGGATCGAGCTGTCATCGGAACGTTCGCGGTTTGTCGGCTACCAGGCGACCGAGGCGGAAACCGAGGTCGTCGCGTGGCGCCCGTCGGGTGACCTGGCGGAGCTCCTGCTGGCGGACAATCCATTCTACGCCGAGTCTGGCGGCCAGGTCAGTGACAGCGGGACGGTGAGCGGCGAGGGCTGGTCGGTCGCGGTGCAGGGGGTGCGCAAGGATCCCCACGGCATGGTGCTGATGGGACGGCTGACGGGTGAGGTCCAGCCCGGACGAGTGCGCGCCTCGGTGGACCGCGCCCGGCGGCGGAACATCGAACGCAATCACAGCGCGACACACCTGCTGCACTGGGCGCTCCGGACCCACCTCGGCGACCATGTGCGGCAGCAGGGTTCACTGGTGGAGCCGGGCCGGCTCCGGTTCGACTTTTCGCATCACGGCCCCATCGATCCCGCGAAGCTGGCGCTGATCGAACGCGACGTCTACGACCAGGTGCTGGAGAATGCGCTGGTCGATACCCAGGAGATGGCCTACCCCGACGCGCTCGCGCGCGGTGCGATGGCCTTCTTCGCGGACAAGTACGGCGATCGCGTCCGGGTGGTGCAGATGGGCCCGTCAATCGAGCTCTGCGGCGGGACCCATGTCCGCAGCACCGGCCAGCTCGGCCTCTTCCGTCTGGCGGGGCAGGGGGGCGTGGCGGCCGGGGTCCGCCGCATCGAGGCAATCACCGGTCCCGAGGCGTACGCCAGCGTGCAGCGGGAGGAGGAGCTGCTGACGCAGGTGGCGGGGACGCTCAAGGCCAACAAGGACCATATCGCGAAGAAGCTCGACCAGCTCCTCGAGGAGCGGGAAAAGCTCAAGGTACGGCTCGATGAAGCGGTGAAGCGCGGTATTGGCGCGGATAGCAGCGATTCGGCAACGACACTCGAGATCGCCGGGGTGAGGGTCGTGATCGAGGAGGTGGACCAGATCGAGCGTGAGGCGGCGGGTGCCCGGGCCGATGCGTTCCGCGCGACCGCCGGATCGGGGATCTACCTCCTGTTCGACCGGAGCGGCAGCATTCACGTCGCCGTGACCGATGATCTGGTGCGCGCGGGGAAGAAGGCGGGTGACCTCGTGGGACGCATCGCCGCAGTGAGCGGCGGCAAGGGCGGGGGACGGCCCGGTTTCGCCTCGGCCGGCGCGGGGGATTCCACGAAGCTGCCCGCCGCGCGCGATGCGGCCCCCGGACTGATCGAGTCCTGGCTGGCGGGCCGATGACGCTCGATCACTGGCTCGCAGCGCACACCACCCAGGCACCACCGGCGCTCCGGGCTCGCGTGCTCGCTCACGCGGCGGCCATCATCGAGGGCGAGACACACGCCGAACGGCTCGCGCTCGCGGCGGAGCGGGTGCTCGCGATTGTCGAGGAGCATCCCGGCGATCGAACGATCGCGCTCGACCTCCTGTCCGCGGACGCACTCATCACCCTCGCGCTGCTGGCGGAGGCCGAATCCACCCCGGAACACCTCGGGGCGTTCACCCAGGGGCTGCTGGCGGCGGAGCGGATCGCCTGAGTGATCGACCTCCATTGTCACCTGCTCCCTGGGGTCGATGACGGCTCCCGCAGCGTCACCCAATCCGTCGAGGTGCTCACCCACCTCGCGAGTCTGGGCGTCACCGGCATCTGTCTGACCCCGCATCTCCTGGCCAGTCAGGCGGTGGAGGGCGTGCCTGCCGCACACGACAGCGCCTTCGAATCGCTCCGGCCCGCCATCCCTCCCGGGATCCGGGTGTACCGCGGCGCCGAGGTGATGCTTGACCGTCCGCTCAGTGCGGTGGTCGCCCGGGACCGGGCGGTGACGCTCAACCGGTCGCGATACCTGCTGATCGAGTTTCCCCGCCTCGTTGCGGCGCAGACGGTGGAGCATGCGCTCGCGCTGGTGGCGGCCATCGGCCTGGTGCCGCTGGTGGCGCATCCGGAGCGCTACCGGGTCTGCCAGGTGAGCGCGGTGGAACGATGGCGGTCGCTCGGAGCGCTGATGCAGGTGGACGGACCGACCCTGCTGTCGCCCAAACCGCGCGGCGAACGGGCCCGGGAGCTGATCGCTCATGGATTGGCCGACATCATTGCGGGCGACAATCATGGCGACCAGCGAAGCCTGGCGGAGGCGCGGGCGGCCTTGTTCGACCAGGGGGGTGCCATGCAGGCGGAACTGCTCACGGTGCGGAACCCCGGGGCTATCCTTGCGGATCAGCCAGTACAGCCAGTCGAGCCGTTCACCTGGCGGTTGTCGTTTCTCGAACGGATGCGGGCGCTGCTGCTGGGCGACCGGGGAGATCGCTCATGATCGATCTGCATGGCAAGGTGGTGCTGGTCACCGGCGGTTCCCGCGGCATTGGACGGGCGACCGCGCTGCTGCTGGCGCGAGCCGGGGCGGATGTCGCGCTCACCTGTCGATCCCGGCTCGCCGAGGCGGAAGCTGTCGCCGCCGAGGTGCGCCGCCTGGGACGGAAGGCGTGGTTCGGTGCCGGTGAGCTGGGTGACCCGCTTGTGGTTGACCGCCTGTTTGCGAGCGCAACCGACGCGCTCGGACCGCTTGACGCCTTCGTCGGCAATGCCGGCATCTGGCCGACGGAGGATGTCGCGCTCCGCGTCATGGCCACCGAACGCTGGCGCGGAACCATGCAGGCGAATCTCGACGCCATCTTCTTCACCACCCGTGCCGCGCTGCGCCATATGAAGCCGACGGGAGCGATTGTGCTGGTCGGCAGCACCGCGGGGCAGCGGGGCGAGGCATTTCACGCCGACTACGCCGCCACGAAGGGCGCGATGATCTCCCTGGTGAAATCGCTCTGCATCGAGTGCGCGCCGGGGATCACGGTCAATTGTGTGGCGCCGGGCTGGGTCGAGACCGAGATGTGCGACGAGGCCTTCAGCGACGGTGGCCGGGAGCGCATCGCCGCCACGATTCCGCTGCGCCGTGTCGCGTCGGTGGACGATATCGCGGGACCAATCGTCTTTCTGTGCAGCGACCTCGCCCGCCACATCACCGGCGAAGTGCTCAATGTGAATGGCGGGAGCGTGCTGTGCGGGTAGCGGGTCGGAACGTCAGCCGGTCAGACCGTCAGGCTGTCGGTCGGTCGCCGGTCCGTGCGCGGGTCCGCCCGTCCGCCCGTCCGCCCGCCTGACATGCTCCACCTCCTCTTCACCGGCGGCACGATCTCCATGGAGCGCGACGAGCGCGCCGGCGGCAACGTGCCTACCCATGGCGGCGCCGCGCTGGTGGCACTCGCACCGGAGCTCGCCACGGTCGGGCCGTTTGTCATCGAGGATTGGGGGCGCTTCCCGGCCTGTCACCTCGGCCTCGACAAGCTCTGGGCGCTGCGGGACCGGGTCGCCGCGCTGCAGCGGGGTGAGGGACTCGAGACCGTCCCCGATGGTATCGTGATCACCCACGGAACCGACACGCTGGAAGAAACCGCCTACCTGCTCTCGCGCACCCTCGAGCCGGCCGTGCCGGTGGTGATCACCGGCGCCATGCGGACCACGAGTGACGCCGGCTGGGATGGCCCGCGCAACCTGACCGATGCCGCTCGGGTGGCCGCGAACCCGTTAAGCCGCGGCCGCGGAACCATGGTGGTCTTCAATGGCGAGATCCTGGCGGGGCATCAGGCGGTCAAGGTCGAGGCGACCGCGCTCGCCGCATTCGCCGCGCCGCACGCGGCACCCATCGGCAGGGTCCATCACGGGCAGGTGGAGTTCGCCGGGCCACCGCCGGTCGCAGCTGCGGCGCTCTGCCCGCCGAGCCTCGGCGCCAGGGTCGCCCATGTCCCCATGGTGATCGGAGACACCGGCCACCTGCTCGAACTGGCACGCGCCACTCACGACGGCGTCGTGATCGGCGCCTTCGGCAGCGGGAATCTGCCGCCGGGCGCCGTTCCCGCCATTCAGCGCTGGCTCGCCGATGGCAAGCCGGTGGTGCTCGCCAGCCGCTGTCCCCGCGGGCTGGTGACGCCGGTGTACGCCTTTCCCGGCGGCGGCGCCGGGCTGGTACGCGATGGTGTCACCCCCGCGGGTCCACGCACGCCGGGCCAGGCCTGCATGGAGCTGACAATCACGCTCTCGGCCGGCGTCAGGTACGGCGCATGAGTTTCCCCTCGCGGCTCGATATTCCCGAGGATGTCCTCGAGATTGCCGGCACGCTGGAAGCGGCGGGGCATGAAGCGTGGTGCGTCGGCGGCGCCGTCCGCGACACCCTGCTGGGCGAGGCCAACACCGACTACGATATCGCCACCTCGGCGACGCCGGATGTGGTCCAGCGGCTGTTCAAGCACACCGTGCCGGTGGGTGAGCGGTTCGGCACCGTGGCGGTCCGCACCCGCCGCCGGCACCACGAGGTGACCACATTCCGGCGCGATGTCAGCACCGACGGGCGGCATGCGGTCGTCGAGTTCGGCGTGTCGCTGGAGGACGATCTCGCCCGGCGCGACTTCACCATCAACGCGATCGCGCATCATCCGCTGCGGCATGAGTGGCGCGACCCGTTCAACGGTGCGGCCGACCTGCAGCGCAAGCTCATCCGCGCGGTAGGCGAGCCCGAGACCCGGTTCCGCGAAGACTACCTGCGGATTCTGCGTGGCATCCGGTTCGCCGGCCGGTTCGGCTTTGCCATTGATCCGCCGACATGGGCGGCGATGCTGGCCTGCGCCGATGGGTTTCCCCGGCTCTCCGCCGAGCGGGTGCGGGAGGAGTGGTACAAGGGATTGCGCACCGCCCGCTCGCTGTCGCAAATGATCGAGCTGTGGCGGGCCAGCGGTGCTGCGCGTGCCTGGATCCCCGAGCTCCTGTCCGACACACCGCGGCACGTCACCCCCGACGTCTCACCGACCGGCTCCTCCCTGGTGCAGCGGCACCAGTATGTGGGCCGGCTGGCGGACCGTGCCGCAGCCATGCCGGCTGGCGTTGGCGAGAGTGGCGGCGACCTGCCGCGTGATCCCGTGCTGCTCACCACGCTCTTCTGCCTCGATCCGGTCGCGGTGCTGGTGCGGCTCAAGGCGCCCAACGCCGAGATCGCACGGGCGACCGCCATGGTGATGGGGCCACCGGAGCCCGAGGGAACATCGCCGGTGGCGGTGCGGCGCTGGATGGCCGCCGTTGGAGAAGCCGCCGAGGACATGACCGCACTCTGGTGGCTGCGCCACGGTTCCGCGCCGAACTGGGAGCCGGTGATGCGTGGCATCCGGGAACGGGGCGAGGCGCTCAGTCGCAAGCAGCTCGCCATCTCGGGGACCGACCTGCGGACGCTCGGTGTGCCGCCGGGGCCGCAGATGGGCGCGCTGCTGGACCGGTTGCTCGCGCTGGTCGTGGATGATCCGACGTTGAATTCGCGGGAAACCCTGCTCGCGCGTGCGCGCGGCATGACATGAGCGCGCTCGTCTTCGCGCTGGTGGCCGCCTGCGGCAACCTGCTGGGCGGGTGGGCGGTCGTGCGGCACGAACGGCGCAGCCTCGCGGTGATCGAGCTGTTCCTCGCGTTCGGCGCCGGCTTCATGATCGCCGTCACGCTGCTCGAGGTGGCGCCCGAGGCCCTCGCGCGCCGGAGCGATGCGCCGGTCTTCATCCTGCTGGGCTATCTCGCGGTGCACCTTGCCCAGCACGTGCTGGTGCCGCATTTCCACTTTGGCGAAGAGACTCACCATGTCAGTCGCCGTCAGGGGCTGACCGCGCTGATCGGCCTGCTGCTGCACACCTTCTTCGACGGTGTCGCCATCGCCAGCGGGTTCCAGGTTTCTCCCCACCTCGGTCTGCTCCTTTTCGTCGCCGTCCTGCTGCACAAGCTCCCCGAAGGCGTGACCATGGCGAGCCTCATGCTCGCGGGTGGCCATGGGCGGGGGCGGGCGCTCGGAGCTTCCGCGCTGCTCGGGCTCGCGACGGTCGTCGGCGTCCTGCTGACCGAAGTGAGCCAGCCGCTGGTGCATCACGGGCTCGCGATCTCCGCGGGCGTCACCCTGTACGTCGCGGCGTCGAATCTGGTCCCCGAGTTCCAGGCCAGGCGCGGCTGGCGGGCACCGCTCGCGTTCTTCAGCGGGGCGGCCGCCTTCTTCCTTGCCCAGCTGCTGATCGAGTCGGTCGGGCTGGCGTGATGGTGGAGCCATCGCTCTTCCCCATGCCGGAGCCGCTCGCGGCGCGGATGCGGCCGCGGACCATTGAGGAGTGTCTCGGCCAGGCCGCGCTGCTGGCGCCGGGGCGCCCGCTGGGCGACGCCATTCGTCGGGGCGATGTTGGCAGCTGCATCCTGTGGGGTCCTCCCGGCACCGGGAAGACCACGATCGCCCGCCTGATCGCGCAGCATACCGCGCGGGAATTCGTCGAGCTGTCGGCCGTGCTGGATGGGGTCGCCCGGGTCAGGGAGATCGTGCGGGAGGCGGAGCACCGCCGCGTGCTCGGCCGCGCCACCGTGCTGTTCTGCGATGAGATCCACCGGTTCAACCGGGCGCAGCAGGATGCCTTCCTTCCCCATGTCGAACGCGGCACCGTCACCCTCATCGGCGCGACCACCGAGAATCCGAGCTTCGAGCTGAATGGGGCGCTGCTCTCCCGCTGCCAGGTCTATGTGCTCCAGCCGCTCACCACCGAGCTGCTGCTGCAGCTGTTGCAGCGGGCGCTCACGGAGACGGATCGCGGGCTGGGCCACCTGGGGCTGACCGTGGAGTCGGGTGCGCTCGAGCTGCTGGCGGAGCAGTCCGACGGCGACGCCCGCCGGGCGCTCACCGTGCTGGAGAGCGCGGCGCGGCAGGTCGGACCAGGTGGGGTGCTGTCGATGGACGGCGTCATCGGCTCTCTGGCGCGACGGGTTGCGGCCTACGACAAGAGCGGTGAGGGGCATTTCAACCTCCTGTCCGCCTATCACAAATCGCTGCGGGGCAGCGATCCTCAGGCGGCGCTGTACTGGATGGCGCGGATGCTGGAGGGCGGCGAGGACCCGATGACGCTTTTTCGCCGGGCGATCGCGATGGCGGCGGAGGACATCGGGCTCGCGGATCCCGAGGCGCTCAAGCTTGCGATCGCGGCCCGCGATGCGTTCCAGATGCTGGGCGCCCCGGAGGGCTACCTGCCGCTGGCGGAGATGACGATCTACCTGGCGACGGCGCCGAAATCCAACCGGACCAAGGCGGCACTGGACGCGGCCATGGACGCGGCCCGGCGGACCCCGGCCGAGCCGGTGCCACTGCACATTCGTAATGCGCCGACCGCACTCCTGAAGGAGCTGGGCTACGGCGCCGGCTACCGCTATGCCCACGATTCCCCCACCGGGTATCAGTCACAGGACTACCTGCCGGAGCGACTGCGTCACGAGGTCTACTTCGAACCCGGCGAGATGGGCTTCGAGAAGCGGATCCGGGAGCGGATGGCCTGGTGGGCCAGTCAAAAAACGACCGAGTAGATACTCCATCCACCCATTCCCCTATATTCCAGCCATGAGAAAGCTCCTCCTCGTTCCCATGCTCCTGCTCGCCGCCTGTGGCCCCGGCGGAGTCAATCCAGCGAGCCTGATCCAGCCCGACGTCCGCCTGCACCACCTCGCGGTCCGGAATCTCGGACTGGCTGGCGGGACGCTCGACGTCGCCCTGGCGTTCCACAATCCGAACAACTTCGCGCTCCCGGGTACCGGCCTGACGGCGGCGCTGGATATCGAGGGCTCACATTTTGGCGACGTGAATCTGCTCAATCCGTTCACGCTGGTGGGGAAGGACACGACAGTGATCACGGTTCCCCTGACCTTCCAGTGGAGCGGAGTCGCCAGCGCCGCGCGGTCGATACTCAATTACGGTGCGGTGAACTACGGCATCAACGGCAAGTTCACGGTCAAGACTCCGGCGAACGTGTCGCTCGACGTGCCATTCTCAGGCCAGGGGAATGTGCCCCTGCTCAAGCCGTAGAGGGACACGACCCATTCGCGACCTCATCACCATCGAGCCGCCCGAGGAGCGCGCCATCATCGTGGGCGCTCCACGCAAGGGGAGTGCGGACGTCGAACACCTGCAGGATCATCTTGACGAGCTGGCGCGCCTGGCGGACACCGCCGGTGCCCACGTCGTCGGCCGGCTGTCGCAGCAGATCGCATCGCCCAATCCCGCCACTCTGATCGGCGAAGGCAAGGTCGCCGAACTCAAGGTCCTGCTGGAGGCCGAGCGGGGGACGCTCGTGCTGTTCGACGAGGAGCTCACGCCGAACCAGGGGGCCAACCTCGAGAAGGAACTCAAGGTCCGGGTCATGGACCGCGCCGAGCTTATCCTCGACATCTTCTCCACCCGTGCCCGCACCCACGAGGCCAAGCTGCAGGTCGAACTGGCACAGCTGCGGTACATGCTGCCGCGGCTGGCGCGGATGTGGACCCACCTTTCGCGCATCCGTGGCGGCATCGGTCTGCGCGGACCGGGCGAAACCCAGCTCGAGACGGATCGGCGGATGATCCGCAAGAAGATCCAGCTGCTGCGCGAGAAGCTGGTGGAATGGGAACGGCATCGGACCGTGCTGCGCGCCGGGCGCTCGCCGATGCTCAACGCGGCGCTGGTGGGGTACACCAATGCCGGCAAGTCGAGCCTGCTCAGAATGCTGTCAGGCGAGCACGACATCTTCGTGGAAGACCGGTTGTTCGCCACCTTGGATACGCTGACCCGCGAGATCGATCTCGGGGAAGGCTGCCGTGCCCGGGTGTCGGATACCGTCGGCTTCATCCGGAAGCTGCCGCACCACCTGGTGGCCAGCTTCCGCGCCACGCTGGAGGAAGTCCGCGAGGCGGATGTGCTGCTCCATGTGGTCGACGCGAGCCACCCGATGTGGGAAGAGCAGATGCTGGTGGTGGACCAGGTGCTGGGCGAGGTCGGAATCGGCGAGTGTCCGGTGATTCCCGTGTTCAACAAGATGGACGCCATCCAGGATGCGCCGGCGTTTCAGGCGCGGGCGCGGGAGCTGTTCCCCGAGGGGGTCTTTGCCAGCACGCTCAGGATTGATGGGGTGCAGGCGGTCAAGGCGGAGCTCAGGCGCCGGGAGCGGCTGCTCCGCCCCCCGGTCACCGTGCTGGTGCCGCTGGCGGACGGGGCACGGCTGGCCTCGCTGTATCGCGTCGGCGAAGTCGTCGAGCAGACGCTGGAACCCGACGCGCATGCGGTCACGGTCCGGCTGGCCACCTGGCAGATCGACCAGTTGCGGCGTGACGGGCTGGTGATCCGGACGTGGGATGGGGTCGTCGAAAAGGCGGGGTAGGGTAGTGAGGGCGGGTTGGGGCCGACCACCGGTCGGCCCTCACCCCGCGTTGCTCACGATCGGTCATTCCTTGCCCGACAACACCTGTTCCAGGATCAGCCAGCGGTTCATGCCGGCGAACTTCTGGTGCATTTTGGTCATGGGGTAGCCGCCCTCCGCTTCATCCTCGGCGATCTGCAGATCGGCCAGGGCATCGAGACCGGAGGTGAGGAACTTCCGCAGCCCCTTGTCGAGTGCCATACCCGCCGTGCGGAAGTTGAAGAGCGTCGAGAACTGCAGGGTGTAGCCCAGGTCGGCCAGCTTCTGGTTGGTCATCAGTGTGCCGGCCTTCTTGGCCTTTCCCCAGTACAGCGACGGCGAAAGGTTGAAGCCCAGCATCTGGTTGGGGTAGTACTTCCGCACCCCTTCGGCAAAGGCGAGCGGCTGCTCGACGTCGACATTATTGAACTCCGCCCAGATCACGTCGCAGCCGAGCTCCGCCGCTTCCCAGCCATCCTCCACCGCCATCTGGATCCCGCCCGACGTCCCGCCGGGCAGCGCGCCGTCAATCGAGTCGGTGCGGGCGATGATCACCAGATCCTGACCGGCACATTCGGACGCCGCGCGGATGGCCTTGAGCTTGGCCAGCCATGCCGCCCGCGGGACCAGCACCTTGTCGCGCTTGGACTTCCCGACATTGACGATATGGCCGCAGGTGCGGTTGGAGGGATCCTGGTTCTCCAGGTGAACACCGCCGGCGCGCGCGCGGATGAGCTCGGTGGCGAGCGTGAAGGTCTGGGTCGGACCGCCGAAGCCGGCTTCCATGTCCACGAACTGCGGCGGGATGGAGAGCAGCTCCTTCCCCTCGGTGTCGTAGTAATGGGTGTGGCGCGCGCCCTCGATCCCCTTCCACAGCTCCTGCACCAGCTCCACCATCTGATGCGAGTGATAGACGCCGATGTCCGGATACATGTTCTTCACCGCCGCCAGCTGCCAGCCGCTGCCATAGAGCGCCTTGAACCCGAGGCGGGTCATGATCGCCGCGGTATAGCCGTCGTAGGCCCCCGCCGAGTGAATGAACGAGCCCTTGTCCCGGGCCTCGTGCAGCAGGCGGCGGAGCTTGGTGCCGGGCTGTTCCTGTTCGGCGGGGGCGAGCAGGGTGGCGAGCTCGGTGCCGGGGTAGATGGCGTTCTTGCTGACGGAGGGCGCACGGATGGCCATGATGGATCTCCTGGGGAGGTGACTCGACGCGGTCCGGAGGCTGCCCGGTTCCGGCGGCGGGTGGGGCACCGATTGTGATCGGCTCGGGCACGACTTTTCGACCGCGCCGGCCGAAGCGTTGTGGGATTTGACGATGTATAATTATCAAATGTGAAATATTTCACAAGTAGGGGCCGCATGCATGCGGCCCCTACTAGTGAAAACGGATCGTCCGAGCCGGCATTGATGCTGGGTTGGGCAGGGGCGCCCCACCGCGCACGGCGTTTGCACCGGGATCGCTGGCACAACACCACCAGGCCCCGCTAAGTTGCGACCATCGGGGCTCCATCTCGTTACACCACACTCACTTTCCTTCAGGGCAGGGAGCGGTCATGGCGGACGGTCTACAGCAGTTGCGGGAGCGGATCGCCCGGGGGGATGCCACAGTCGGCATCATTGGCCTTGGGTACGTGGGTCTCCCGTTGGCCGTCGAAGTTGCCCGGAGCGGCTTCCGAGTCCTCGGCTTTGACATCAGCGAATCGGTCTGCAGCGGGATCAATCGGGGCGAAAGCCACGTGGAAGATGTGCCCGCGGCGGTGCTGGCCACGCATGTGAAGGACAAGCTGATCTCCGCCACGACCGATTTCAAGCGGCTGGGCGAATGCGATGCCATCTCGATCTGCGTGCCGACCCCGCTCAACAAGACCAAGGACCCCGATCTATCCTACGTCGTCGCGGCGGCGGAGTCGATCCGTGACTCGCTCCGTCCCGGGCAGCTGATCATCCTCGAGAGCACGACCTATCCGGGCACCACCCGGGAAGTGCTGCTGCCGATCTTCGAGAATGCCGGCCAGGCGGTGGGCAAGGACTTCGCGCTGTGCTTCAGTCCGGAGCGGGTCGATCCGGGCAACCCGACCTGGCAGAC
>JAWXBX010000033.1:0-4245 GCA_034440415.1 Gemmatimonadota bacterium
CACGATCCAGGTGGACCGGGTGAACATGTGGGAGGTCGTGGCGTTCGCCGAAGCGGTGATCGGGACCAAGAGCACGTCCGTCTTCAGCGCCGCGGCGCTCGGCGTGCCGGTGGCGGTCTACTACCCCTTCGCGGACGAGGCCTGGTACGACCGATACGCCGATACTCCCGTCGCCCGCGACCCGGTCGCCCTGACGGCGCTCCTGCGCCGCACTCCGGCCACATGGAACGCGCTGTCCGGCACCACCCTCCGGGAGCAGTTTCGCACCGACGTCGACGCGGCGCGGCGGCTGGTGGCGGTGGTCCGCCGGATCGCGCGCACGGCGGCGGGCCTCCCTACAGTCAGCGCCAGAGGAGCCGATAGTAGGAAACAGAGGCGGTCGCGCCCCAAACCATCCCCGCGCAGGACCGGAGTCTGCATCTCATGAACCGTCGCAGCATCGATCGGTACAATCAGGTCGAAGTGCTCACCCTCTCCGCGCCCCGCCGGCTGGTGCTGGTCTACTCCCACCTGCTGGCCACGCTGCGGCTCAGCCGCTACCAGCTCAATGCGCGGGAGTTCGAACCGCTGGGGAAGAGCCTCTGCAAGGCGCAGGATATCGTCAACGAGCTGCTGGTGACGCTCGATCGCGACGCCGGTGGCGCGCTCGCGGAGAATCTGGTGTCGCTCTACGCCTGGTTTCTGGCCGAGATTGTCGCCATCGGGGTCCGGGGGGATGTCGCCCGACTGGACCACCTGATCCGGCTGGTCGGCGAACTGCACCAGGCGTGGGATCAGGCCGCGACCGAGGTCCTCGCCGGCGAAGCGGTCGCGAATCCCGCATGAGCGACCTCCCGGAGTCTGGCTATCGCACCGCGGTCGCCGGCCTGGACCAGCAGCGCAGCGTCTATCGCCGTCTCGCAGCGCTGACGGATGCGGAACGCGCGGTGCTGAACGCGGACGATCTGACGATATTGGCCGATCTGGCAGGTGCCGGTGACGATATGCTCCCCGAGCTCGCCGTGGGGGCAGCGGCAGTCCGGGCCGGTACAACCCTGCTGCGGCAGGCCACCGGACCGCGCGCCACGGCACTCCGCGCCCTGATCGAACGGACCGCGGTGGACGGCCGGGCGACCAGTACAGCGTTACTGCGCCTGCTCCGGGAGGTCCGGAGCCGGCGGGATATGGTGGGGCAAGAGCTGCAAGAGCTGGATCCGGAGGAGCCGGTCACCCTGGTGGATCGGCGAGGGTAGGGACTCAAGTTTCCGGTTGCCCGGTCGATACTGCCGGGTAGAGGGAACCGGACCTGGGAGGTCACATGGCAACGATCGACGCAGTCGCAGGCCGCGGGGCAGAGGGCTATCTCCCCCCGGCGAAGTACGCTGGGGGACAGAGCGCAGGCCGGCCCGACAGCACCGCGCCGGCGATCGCCCCCCAGGATGTCGTGCAGGTCTCGGAGGCGGCACGTTCGCTCGCTCGGTCCAAGGGCACCGATCAGGCCGTGGAACTGCAGCTCTCCCCCGAGATGCTGCGCAAACTGATGGCCGCACTGGAGCAGCCTGCCGGTCGTGTGGCCGCACCCAATCGAGTGGAACCATGAGCATCGATCCGACAGCCCCCAAGCCCCTCTCCGGCCCGCGCCCCGAACCGGGCAGCGGCAAGGGAGTGCGGCACAGCGGCGACGTCCATATCGGCGTGCCCCGCCCCGAAGGTCGGGGTTCCGAGCGCACCAGCGGCGACCAGATCGAACTCTCCCCCGAGGCCCGCGCCACCAGCGCGGCCCATGAGGGGGCCAGCGCCTCCGGACTCTCCACCAGCCGCCTGCGCGACGTGCTGCAGCGCCTCACGTCCGGATTCTATGACACCGCCCAGGTGCGGGACGCCGTCGCCCGCCGCGTGCGCGCCGAACAGGACCGTAAGGCCTCGGGAGACGGACGATGAAGTGTCTGGTCGTGGATGACTCGGCCACCATGCGCCGCATCGTGGTGAACGCCCTCAAGAGCATCGGCTACGCCGATGTGGTCGAAGCCGCCGACGGCAGCGACGCGCTGCAGAAATGCGACGCGAGCATCGACCTGGTGATCACCGACTGGAACATGCCGGTCATGGGCGGACTCGACTTCGTCAAGGGGTTGCGCGGCAATCCGCAGCACGCCAGGACCCCGATCCTCATGGTCACGACGCGCAGCGTGAAGGAAGACATCATGCAGGCCGTCGAGGCTGGTGTCTCCAGCTATATCCTCAAGCCCTTCACGCCGCAGGTGCTGAAGGAGAAGATCGACCAGATCCTCTCCCTGCCCTCCGGTTCCACCTGATCTCGTTTTCGCGAGGGTGACATGGACGCCGCCCAGGTCAAGGCGCTGGCAACCGAGCTGGAGACCACGCTCGGGCTGCTGGCGGCTCTCATCAGTGAACTCGAGGGGAGACGCTCCGAGTGGTCCGCCTCGCCCCGCATCCAGGAGCTGGTGCACCTGCTCGCGGGACAACCCAATCTCGCGGAACTCCCGGCGGTGCTGCTGCGCGCGCATGCGGAGATCAGCGCGGTCATGGGCGGCATCCGGCTGACCCGCGAAACCATCGAGGCACACGCCGTCGAACGGATTCGCGACGCCAAGGACAAGCTCTCGAACGTCACCTCCACCACCGAGAACGCCACTCTCGAACTGATGAACGGGCTGGACCGCTCGCTCGAGATGATCACCCAGCTGGAGGCGCAGTCGACCCACGCCGAATCGTCGCCCCAGTTCCAGGTGCTGCGCGACCAGGTGAGCGCGCTCTACAACCTGCTCCAGTTCCAGGATATCACGACCCAGCAGCTGGAAGGCGTCGGCCACGCACTGCTCGACCTTGAGGTGCGTGTTGGCGCCGTCTCCGCCCTGTTTGACCGCGCCCTCGGACTCCGCAGCGCCACCGTAGCGCCGCCGGTCGAGGAATCATCGGCCCATCTCGCCTTCAATCCCGACGCGACCATGCAGCGCTCGCGGGCGGATCAGGCGGCCATCGACGCCGCCTTTCAGGGGGCACGGCATGGACAGTCCGGCTCCGTTGACGGCGTCCGCGCCTGAGACCGGGCCGGTCCCGCTCGAGAGCCCTGCCCTGCTGGATGGGATCCAGCGGGACAAGCTCTCGCTGATCGGGCACATGGCCTCGAGCATTGCGCACGAGCTCTCCAATCCGCTTGCCACGATCGTCGCCAGTGCCCAGGCCATCCTCGCCTTCTGGCCCCGCCCCGGCATGCCCGGCGCGCCGGCAAGTACCAGCCGTGACGGGTGGGGCCCACCCGCCGAGTTTGCCGGTCCAGGCGTGCCACTGCGCCAGTTGCGCGAGGATCTCGAGCTGATCCTGACCGAAGCTCGCCGGGCAGGTGATATCGCCCACGGCCTGCTGGCCTCCGCCCGCTGGGAGGCGCCGGAGTGGCGGATCGCGTCCGTGGCGGACGTGGTGCGCCGCACCGTTCAGCTCTGCCGGCATCACCTCAAACTGCACAACGTGTCGCTGCAGTCACCCCATTTCGATCCGCACGATGGCTTTCCGCTCTGGAGCCGGGTCCGGGGCGAGGCCAATCAGCTGCAGCAGGTTCTGCTGAATCTCGTGATCAACGCCCAGCAGGCCATCACCGCCCAGCGCGGCTACGGCACGATCCGCCTGACGCTCGCTCCTGATGGGGCAGACCGCGTCGTGCTGACGGTTGAAGACGATGGCCCCGGGGTTCCAGAGAGCATCCGGCAGGCGATCTTCGACCCGTTCTACACCACCAAGCCGGCGGGCCAGGGCACCGGCCTCGGCTTGTCGATCTCCGCCGAGATCATTCGGGCCCACGGCGGCGCCATCAGCGTGGAGTCGCCTCCCGGTGGCGGAGCGGTGTTTCGAATCGCGCTGCCCTCGCTCGCCGCGAGCGAACGCCAGCAGACCGCGCCAGCCGGCGCCGACGGTGTCACCGCCGCCCCGGACATTCCCATCACACCAGCGGATCAAGCCGACCGCGGCCGACTGCTGCTGGTCGATGACGAGCCGGCCATCCGCAAGAGCGTGGGCCGCTTTCTCCAGCGGTATGGCTTCCAGGTCACCGAGGTCGCTGGCGCCGAGGCGGCCGTGCAGGCGCTGCGTCAGATTCCGTTCGACGCCGTCATCTCCGACCTCCGCATGCCGGGGTTGTCCGGCGAGGAGCTGTTCGCGCTGCTCGAGCAGGAGTTTCCCGAGATGACCCGGCGCATCGTCTTCACCAGCGGCGACCTCACCAGCGAGGACACGGCGGCCTTCCTCACC
>JAWXBX010000034.1:0-6314 GCA_034440415.1 Gemmatimonadota bacterium
GACCAGCTGTTCGTAGCGTAGGGTCGTCACCGCAGGGGAGGCGGGTGGGGCCGCCCTAGGGGCCGCATGCATTCGGCCCCTACACGCGGCCCCTACACGCGGCCCCTACGACGGCCCCTACCGTTTCCGCCGCACCCCCGGCCACCAGTTCCATTCCCCCGCCAATGTCATGATCGCCGGTACCAGCACCATCCGGATGATCGTCGCGTCCAGCAGCACCGCCACGGCGAGACCGAAGCCGAGAAACTGCATCGCCAGCACCCGGGCAAAGGCAAAGACGCCAAACACCAGGATCATGATCAGCGCCGCCGATGTGATCACGGACGCGGTCGCGGAGAGACCTTCTTCCGTCGCACGGTTGTTGTCGCCGGTCTTGTCGAACGCCTCCTTGACCCGCATCAGCAGGAACACCTCGTAGTCCATGCTCAGCCCGAACACCACGGCGAACACCAGCACCGGGATCACCACGAAGATCGCCGAGGTCGGGCCACCCAGCCCGAACAGGCTGGATCCGAAACCGTACTGAAACACCAGCACGATCAGACCGAAGGTGGCGCTCACCGACAGCGTGTTCATGATGATCGCCTTGATCGGCACCAGCACCGAACGGAACACGATGGCCAGCATGATCGCGGTGCAGGTGAGGATCAGCGCCACCAGCAGCGGGAACCGGTGCAGCAGCAGGTCCTGCAGGTCGAGCGAGGCAGCGGTGTAGCCGCCCACCATGATCGTCGCATCCTTGAGCTGTTTGGGCGGGGCGGCGGCGAGCCGGCGGGCCAGGCGTGAGACATCCATCCCGGACGTCAGGCTCGTGGTGTCGCGCAGGACGGCGTCAATCAGCGCGATCCGCCCGTCGCCACTCAGGTAGGCATCGAGGAATCCGCCGTACTGCGCCCGCGCATCCTCGAGATCGCTGTACAGCAGCGAGTATTGCAGGATTGAGGTTCCCGGCTCCAGGTCCACGATGCTCCGCACCCGTCCGACACGCGGATCGGCCTTCAGCGAATCCGAGATGGCCCGCAGACCGCGCAGGCTTGCGGCCGACACCACGCTCTGTCCCGGGGGAACCTCCACCGTCACCCGTACCGGCAGGATGATGTTCGAGACGCCCATCGACTCGAGCGTGAGGACCCCCTGCCCCGCTTCCGTGGCCGTCGGCCACCAGTTGCGGGAGGGGAGTCCCACCTTGATCCAGAAGACCGGTGCGGTCAGCAGCGCGATGATCGCCCCGCCGACGACCAGGGCACGGATGGGGTTGCGCGAGAGACTGCGGGCCCAGCGTTCCCAGGCGGTCGGTGCGTGATACCAGGTCAGTCGCCGCGCCAGCCATCGGGGCCGGTCGATCTGGCGCCCAAGCACCGCGAGCAGCGCCGGCAGCAGCGTGGTGGAGAGAGCGACCGCCACCGCCACCACCACCAGCCCACCGATCCCCACACTCTGGGTCTCGATCAACGGCGTGAGCAGGAGTGCCGCGAAGCCCACCACCACCGTCATCCCCGACGTCAGCACCGCCACGCCGGCGGTGCTCAGTGCGCGTGCCGCCGCCTCTTGCCGCCGCAATCCGCGGTTCAGCTCCTCCCGGAACCGGGTGACGATCAGCAGCGAATAATCAATGCCGACGCCCAGGCCGAGCATCGTGGTCATGTTGAGCACGAAGACCGACATCGGGGTGTACTTGCTGAGGACGACAATCACCGCCAGCGTCACGGTGATCGCCAGGAATCCGACGATGAGCGGCAGCAGGGCGGCGACCAGCGCACCGAAGGCGAGCAGCAGGATGCCCGCGGTGAGCGGCAGCAGGCGCAGCTCCCCTCGCCGGCTGTCACTGGCGACCACGTTGCGCACATCGAGGTCGAGCGCCGAGCGGCCGGTGACCCGCACCTTGTGGCTGATGCTGTCGAGTCCCGTCACCAGCAAGGCCCCGCGTACGACGGCGCGCACCGGCTCCACCAGCTTCGAAGTGCTGTCGGCTGATGCGGTGTCGATGCCGACAATCAGGAAGGTGCGGTGCCCATCCCGGCTGATGAACGTGGAATCGCCGGTCGAGCGAAAACTGGCCACGCCAGAGACGTAGCGCTGCTGCTGCAGCCGGGTGATGAGGGTGTCCAGCAGGGTGCGCGTCGGCGCGCTGTCCACCAGCCCCGGCGATTCCACCGTGATCGCGAAGAAATCGCTCAGCGGCTTGCTGAACCGGTCCCGCAGCAGGTTGTCCACCCGACCGGCCTCGGTTGGCTGGCGGCTGCCCCCGCGGACGTTGAGCGCCTGCACCACCTCGGGCGACTTCTGCGCCGCGAGGTAGCCCAGCACGGACCAGAACAGGATGATACCCCAGCGCCAGCGGATCAGCGCCTGCGATAAACGGGAAGCCACGGGCCAGGGATCTCCGGGGTAATGGACTGCGGTATGCCGGGCGGAAAGTCTAGGTGGCCGGGTCGGGCCACGCCAGCGGTGGCGCGGGCCGGCGCCACGCGCCGATATTCCTGCCACACTATGATGCGTCGTATCCTGGTTGTCACCCTGCTCCTTCTGCTGAGCTGCATCGCCGTCGCCCAGCTGCGACTCGCGCGGCGTCCGGCGCCGCAGCGCGCCGCCCCAGTCGCGTCCGCCGATACCGATCTCACGCTCGACCGCCGGGGTGATCACCGCACCCGGGCGCCGCTCGACCTCGCCGGCGCGCTGATCCCACCACTCGACTCCGTCAGCCGCCTCACCGCGCGCGTCCGGCTCACCACCGAGCCCGAGCGACACTACCTCGACTCACTCCTCACTGGGGCCGACTCCACCATCCGCCGGTGGCCGACCGACGCCGGCATTCTCGGCGTCGCGATCACGCCAGGCGCCGGCCCCGGGTTTGTCGCCGACATGGTGCACGACGTGCGCTGGGCACTCGACGCCTGGAGTCCGGCGGGCATCGGGCTCCGGTTCGTGGAGGTGGCCGATACCGGCGAGGCCGTGCTGTGGGTGCGCTGGACCGACACCCTCGAGGGCGACCGGGCCGGCGTCACCGACGTGACCTGGGACCACGCCGGCCGCATCAAGCACGCCGATGTCACCCTCGCCACCCGATCGCCCACCACCGGCCGCCCCCTGACGCTCGAGGCACGACGCGCCGTCGCGCTGCACGAACTGGGGCATGTCCTTGGACTGCCGCACTCCGCACTCTCCAGCGACGTGATGTTTCCCATCGCCACTGCGCTTGTGCCGACCGAGCGGGATCGCTTTTCGCTGCGGCTGCTGTATCAACTGCCGGCCGGCTGGGTGGGGGCACAACGACCTGGTGCCGCACCGTGACACCACGCCGGCTCGCGGTGCTGGTCGTGGTGCTCGCCACTCTCGCACGGCCCGCGCTGGCACAGCGCTTCGCCACCGCCGATTCGATCGTACGCTCCGGAGTCACCCGCGGGATCTATCCCGGCGCAGTCCTGCTCATCGGCCGGCACGATGGTGTGATCCACGCCGAGCACTTCGGGCACCTCACCTGGCGGACCAGCTCGCCGGTCCCCACACCCGACTCCACCCTCTGGGACCTGGCCTCGCTCACCAAGGTGGTCGGCACCATGCCGGCGGTGCTGCATCTGCTGGCGATCGGTCGGCTGCGGCTCGACGCACCGGTGGCGCAGTACCTCCCCCGCTATACCGGTAGCGGGCGCGAGCGCGTCACCCTGCGCATGCTGCTCGACCATAGCAGCGGACTGGTGAGCTACCTGCCGTTCTTCACGTTGACGGCAACGCGCGACAGTGCCATCGCCCTGCTCTACCGCCAGGTGCCGCGCCGCCCGCCCGGCAGCGTCGTGGAATACAGCGATCTCAACTTCCTCCTGCTGGGTCAGATCATCGAGGCCGTGACCGGGGCGTCGCTGGAAGACAACGTGCGCCGCACCATTCTCGATCCGGCCGGCCTCGCCCCGATGCGGTACCGTCCGCCGGCCGAGCTGGCGGACCACACGGCGCCCACCGGCCAGTATCGCGGCACACCGCTCTGTTGTCAGGTCAACGATCAGAACGCGGTGCGTTGGGGTGGAGTGGCTGGCCACGCCGGACTGTTTGCCACCGGAGCCGCACTCGCGCGCTATGCCAGACTCTGGCTGAACGGTGGTGTGCTGGACGGGCGGCAACTGCTGGACAGCGCGCTCGTGCGACAGTTCCTCACTCCCGCCGGTCCCGGCGCGACCCGGCTCCTCGGCTGGGAGCGTCCCGATCCAAAGAATCGAGACGATTCCGCCTACGGCCACCTCCTCTCCGAGCAGGCGTACGGCCACACCGGCTGGACCGGCACGCTCATCTGGATTGACCCGGCGCGCGACCTGTTCCTGGTGCTGTTGACCAATCGTAGCTTCGGCCCGAAAGTGCCCCATTCGATCCGGGCCCTGCGCGGCGTTCGTGGCGCCCTGGCGGACGCGGTGGTGCGGGAGGCGGATTCGCGGTAGCGCCGGCTAGGGACGATCTTCCGGGCCGTCAGCCGTCAGCCGTCAGCCGTCAGCCGTCAGCCACCGCCTACGTCCTGCCACCTGCCACCTGCCACCTGCTACCTGCTACCTGCTACCTTTCTCCCCATGCAGACCGACGAATCCATCCGCAAAGCCCTGCGCGGGGTCAAGGACCCGGAACTCAACCTCAACCTGATCGACATCGGGCTGATCTACGATGTCAAGATTTCCGAAGCGGGCGATGTGCACGTGCAGATGACGCTCACTTCACCCGGCTGTCCCTCAGGCCCGGAAATCGTGGGCGACGTCAAGCACACCATCGAGGAACTCGAGGGTGTGCGCTCGGTGGAAGTCGAGATTGTGTGGGAGCCCTACTGGACCCCGGAGAAAATGGATCCCCGGATCCGCGCCTTCCTGGGCGGCTGACGCTGTACCTTGTCTTCGCAGGGGCGGATCTCGGATCCGCCCCGTTTCGTCAACCGGACTTCCCCAGCGACGCCCGCACCAGCGCCTCGCCCGCCACCTCCCGTTGCCACCGGCGCATCTCGGGAATCTCCGCCAGTTGCGCGACGCTTTTCGGCTCCAGCCGCGCCACCGCTTCCAGGTGTCCGTTGGGGCACAGCACGCCCGGTGCGAGCCCGATCCGTTCGGCCAGCGCGTTGCGTTCCGTCTTCATCCGCTCAAGGCGGGCTTCGTACGCCAGGTCCGGCACCGTCCGCTTGCCACGCTCGAAGACCGGCAGGCTCTCCCGCGGCGCCGCGGCGCCGCGAGCCACGGCAGCCAGAATCTCCTCCCCGCGGCGGCGTTGCTGGTCCGGCGACAGCGCCTTTAGATCGCGCAGGGCATTCGCATCGGTCGGCATCGCCTTCGCAATCGCCAGCATCGCCTCGTTCATCAGGACACGGAACGGGGCCCGGTCCTGTTCACTGGCGATCTGTTCCCGCAACGCAAACAGCTCCCTCAGTACGGCCAGTTGATGGCCCCGCAGTGTCCGTGCGCCCTTGATCCGGAGGTAGGCCTCCTCCGCCGGGCCGGTCACAGTCCACCGCATCTTCTCGATCAACCCGAATTCCTCCTCCGCCCAGCTCCAGCGCCCCATCTCCTCCAGGCGCCGCCGCATGATGTCGCGCAACGTCGGCAGATATCGGGTGTCGTTGGCCGCATACTCCAGCATCCCCGGCAGCAGCGGGCGTACCGACCAGTCGGCCCGCTGGAATTTCTTGTCGATCTTGACGCCGAGGTACTTGTCCAGCAGCGCCGCTAGTCCGATGCCCGGCTCGTTCAGCAGCTGGGCCGCGACCCGGGTGTCGAACAGGTGCGCGGCGTGGAACCCGTAGTCGCGGTCGAGGATGCGGAGGTCGTAGTCCGCGTCATGAAACAGGACCTCCACCGCCGGGTCCGCCATCAGCTGACCGAGGGCGGAGAGATCCGGCACTGCAAGCGGATCCACCACGGCGGTATCGGTCCGGGTGGAGAGCTGTACCAGGTAGACCCGGTCGCGATATCGATGAAAGCTGGCCGCTTCAGTGTCGATCGCGAGCAGCGGCGCCCCGCGCAACGTGGCCGCGAAGCGGTCGAACGCCGGCTGGGAATCGAGGTACAGCATCGGCAGGGCCGAGGACGCGACGTCATTCACGCGGACTGACCATTTCGAGGCCGGCCGCGATCTCTTCGAGCGCCTTGGCGAGGGTCTTGTAAAAATCCGCGTCCGGTTGCGGCGTGCCGCCCATGGCGGCATCCACCTGAATCTTGCGCGCCAGTCGTGCGGCATGCCGGATATAGTCAGTCGGTGGTTTCATGGAGAGCGATCAGTCTTCAGGGTGGAACTGCCGGGACGATCCAAGAGGGCCCAACGCGCTCTAATCTAGCCGCCCCGCCCACCGGTCC
>JAWXBX010000035.1:0-16430 GCA_034440415.1 Gemmatimonadota bacterium
CCGTCATGCTACGCTCCTGGTCTGCCATGTCAGAACTCGAGTCCCCCATCGCGGGCCCCGTCGGCCACGGCCTTCACCCGCCCGTGGTACGCGTAGCCACCGCGATCAAAGACCACCTTGCTGATGCCCGCGGCCTTGGCCTTGACCGCCAGCTGCCGGCCGACGCCCTTGGCCTTGCCGACCTTGCCGGCCCCATCAACCGCCACGCCCTCGGAGCCGTCGTTCACGCCGAGCAGGCAGACGCCACGATCGTCGTCGACCAGCTGCGCGTAGATGTGCTTCAGCGAGCGGAATACCACGAGCCGGGGCCGACCGGCCGTGCCCGCCACCTTCTTGCGGACCCGGAGGTGCCGCCGTGCCCGCAGCTCGTGCCGGGTACTCGGAGACTTGACTGCACGCATGGTTACTTCGCTCCTGTCTTGCCGGCCTTGCGGCGAACGACTTCACCCTGGTAGCGCACACCCTTGCCCTTGTACGGCTCGGGCTTCCGCAGGCTCCGGATCTCCGCCGCCACCTGGCCGACGAGTTCCTTGTCCGGACCCTCGATCTTGACGATCGTGTTGCCTTCCACGGTGAACTTGATCCCCTTGGGCGCGGGATAGGTCACGCCGTGGGAGAAGCCCAGCGCCAGCTGCAGGCCGGTGGGCTTGAGCTCCGCCTTGTAGCCGACCCCCTGGATCTCGAGCGTCTTGAGAAACCCCGTCGCCACACCGTCCACCATGTTCTGGATCAGGGTGCGGGTCAGGCCGTGCAGCGCCTTGTGCCGGGTCTCCTCCGACGGCCGTTCGACGGTGATCTGGTCACCGGCATGCGCCAGCTTCATGTCCGGGTGCAGGGTGCGCGACAGCTCTCCCCTGGGCCCCTTCACGGACAGCAGCTGTCCCTTGAGGCTCGCGGTGACGGCCTTGGGCACGGTCACCGGCTTTCTGCCGATTCGCGACATGGTCAGGCCTTACCAGATGACGGCGACAAGCTCGCCGCCAAGGTTCGCGGTCCGCGCATCGCGGTCGCTCATGAGGCCCTTCGGCGTGGACACGATCGCCATGCCGAGGCCGTTCTTGACCCGCGGGATCTCGCGCGACTTCACATACTTGCGCAGCCCCGGCGTCGACATCCGGCGGAGTTCGCGGATGACCGACTGGTCGTTGTGATACTTCAGATAGAGACGCAGCACGCCGCGCGCACCATCATCGAGGATCTTGAAATCCGCGATGTAATGGTTCTCGTGCAGCAGCTTGGCCAGCTCGCCCTTGAGGCGGCTCACCGGGATATCGACACGCTTGTGGCCGGCCGCGCAGGCGTTCCGGATGCGGGTCAACATGTCCGCGACGGGATCAGTCATGCTCATAGTATGCTCCCCTACCAGCTGGCCTTGCGGACACCGGGGATCTCACCCCGGAGCGCCTGTTCACGGAAGCAGATTCGGCAGAGGCCGAACTTCCGCAGCACGGCGCGGCTTCGGCCGCAGCGATTGCAGCGCCGTACCCCGCGAACCTTGAACTTCGGCGTGCGCTTGGCCCGCTCGATCCAGCAGGTTTTCGCCATCAGTGTCTCCTCAAATGCCTCTCGGTGCGGCCAGCACCCGCGCTGGCCCGCCCAGGTTACGCCGCAACCGCCGGCGGCGTCTCGCCGCGGAACGGCCAGCCAAACTCGCGCAGCAGCGCCATCGCCAGGTCATCGCGGCCGGCATCGGTCACGATCGTGATGTCCATCCCGTGGATCCGCTCGACCTTGTCGAACTCGATCTCCGCGAAGATCATCTGCTCCTTGATGCCGATCGTGTAGTTGCCCCGGCCATCGAAGCTCTTGTTCGGCATGCCCTTGAAGTCCCGGATCCGCGGGATCGCCACGCTGATCATGCGGTCCAGGAATTCGTACATCCGGGCGTTTCTGAGCGTCACCGACGCGCCCACCGGCAGCCCCTCGCGCAGCCCGAAGTTCGCGATCGCCTTCCGGGCCCGCCGCACCACGGCCTTCTGACCGGTGATGATCGCCAGCTCGTCGGCCACCATCTCGATCAGCTTCGGGTTCTTTGCCGCTTCGCCCATGCCGACGTTCAGCACGATCTTCACGATCCGCGGGACCTGGTGCGGATTGGTGAAGCCGAACTGCCTGGCCATGTTCGCCCGGATGACCTTGTCGAAGTAGGTCTTCAGGCGCGGCGTGCCGTCCACCGACTTGGGCGCGGCTTCCACCACGAATGCGGCCCCCTTGTCCTTGCCCTTGCTCTTGCCCTCGGCCTTGGGGGCCTTCGCGACCTTTTCCTTCGGCGCGGCGGGTTCCTTGGTCTCGGCCATGGTCAGCGGTTCCTCGGGATCGGCTGGCCCGACTTAACCGCGATCCGCTCCCGCGTGCCATCCGCGTCCCTGGGGCGGCGGATGCGGGTCGGCTCCCCGGTCTTCGGGTCGATGAGCATCATCTTCGAGTGATGAATCGGCGCGGGGAACTCGATGATGCCCCCGGGCGCGTTCTGCGTGGCGCGACGATGCTTCTTCACCACGTTCACACCCTCCACCGTCACCCGTCCAGTCTTGGGATAGACCCGCAGCACCTTGCCGCGCCGGCCCTTGTCGTCGCCGGAGATCACCTGCACGGTGTCTCCCCCGGTGATGTGCAGCGACTGGCGGACCGGCGGCAGGTGCCGGATGCGCTTGGCTTTCTTGTGGACGAGCGGCTTCATGTCAGATCACCTCTGGCGCCAGCGATACGATCTTCATGTACTTCTTCTCGCGCAGCTCGCGCGCCACCGGCCCGAAGATACGGGTCGCGCGCGGCTCCCCCTGATCGTTGATCAGCACCACCGCGTTCTCGTCGAACCGGATATACGACCCATCCTTGCGGCGGGTCTCCTTTACCGTCCGGACGATGACCGCCCGGGCCACGTCGCCCTTCTTCACCTGACCGGTCGGGATGGCGTCCTTGATGGCGACCACCACCTTGTCACCGAGCCCGCCGTACCGGCGCATGCTGCCGCCCAGGACGCGGATCACGAGCGCCTTCCGGGCGCCGGAATTGTCGGCCACCTTCACGATCGATTCTTGCTGTATCATGTCTGCCTCTATCAGCCGTCAGCGGTCAGCCGTCAGCCGTCAGTTGTAAGCCCTCGCACCTCAGTCATCGCCGCCGCATCAGGTCCTTCAGTGCACCCACTGACGGCTGACGGCTCCCTTACTTCGCCCGCTCGACAATCTCCACCACCCGCCACGACACGGTCTTCGCGACCGGCCGGGTCTCCATGATCTTCACGAGGTCGCCGGTCTTGGCCCCGAGATCGTTGCGCGCCTTGACGCCCTTGGTGCGCGTCATCTGCTTGCCGTAGTCGGCATGGGCGAAGCGACGGGTCAGCGTCACCACGACCGTCTTGGTCATCTTGTCGCTCGCCACGACACCCTGCCTGGTCTTCCGGCGGTTCACGGGGCGGGCAGCTGCAGTCGTCTGGTCGGCCATGGTCTTCCTCAGTCTAGTGCGACAGTTCGCGCGCGCGCAGGACCGTCTTGATCCGCGCGATATCCCGCCGCAATCCCCGGAACCGCATCGGGTTCTCGAGCGACTCGGTCGCCGAGCGGAAGCGGAGCCGGAACTCCTCCTCGCCCAGCTCGGCCAGCTTCGCCTTCAGGTCATCCACGGACATCTCGTGCAGCGCTTCGATCTTCATGGGCTCAGTCCTCCAACCGCTTCACGATGCGCGTGCGCACCGGCAGCTTGCTGGCCGCGAGGCCCAGGGCCTCCTGCGCCAGCACGAGAGTCACGCCTTCGATTTCAAAGAGCATCCGGCCCGGCTTCACCACCGCCACCCAGCCCTCCGGATTGCCCTTGCCCTTCCCCATCCGCGTCTCCGCCGGCTTCTTCGTGATCGGCTTGTCCGGGAAGATCCGGATCCAGACCTTGCCGCCACGCTTCATCTCGCGCGTGAGCGCGATACGGGCCGCCTCGATCTGCCGGTTGGTCACCCAGCCCGGCTCCAGCGACATCAAGCCATACTCGCCGAACGCCACCGTGTTGCCCCGGGTCGCCAGCCCCCTGGTCTTGCCCTTGAACGTCTTGCGGAACTTGACCCGCTTTGGTGACAGCATCGGTCAGCTCCCCGTGCTGTAGGTCCGGCCCGAGACATCCTCGACGACTTCGCGGAGGAAGACCCAGACCTTGATGCCGATCGTGCCGTAGGTCGTCTTCGCGGTGCTGGTCGCGTAGTCGACGTCGGCCCGCAGGGTATGGAGCGGCACCCGCCCCTCGCGGTACCCCTCGACCCGCGCGATTTCCGCCCCGCCCAGCCGCCCGCCGGCCCGCACCCGGATGCCCAGCGCGCCCATGCGCATCGAGCTCTGCACCGCGCGCTTCATGGCACGGCGGAACGAAATCCGCTGCTGCAGCTGATGCGCGATGTTGTCGGCCACCAGCTGGGCCGACAGCTCCGGCCGCTTGATCTCCTCGACGTTCACCGCGGCGTCCTTGCCGGTGAGCTGCGCCAGCTCATCCCGAAGCTTGTCCACTTCGGCGCCACGCTTGCCGATCACCACGCCCGGTCGGCCGGTGTGAATCGTCACGGTGACCTTGCCGGGCTTCCGCTCGATGTCGATCCGCGCGATCGCCGCATGGCCAAGCCGCGCCTTGAGGTATTTCCGGACCAGCTCGTCTTCCTTGAGCAGGGCCGGCATCTCCTTCGTGGCGTACCAGCGCGACGACCACTGCTTGACGATGCCAAGCCGCAGGCCGATTGGATGGGTCTTCTGTCCCATTACTCGCTCTCCTTCGTGCCGACGTGGATCGTCACGTGGCTCGTGGGCTTCCGGATCGGGACGCCGCGCCCCTGGGCCGCGGCATGGTGCCGCTTGAGCGGCGTCCCCATGTCCACCGTCGCCCAGGTCACCACCAGCTCATCGACGTCGAGCGCGGTGTTGTCCTTCAGCGCCGCCTGCTCCGCATTGGCCACCGCCGAGCGCAGCGTCTTGGCGATCTGGCGCGCCGCCAGCTTCTTGCTGAAGCGGAGAATCGCGTACGCCTCGTTCACGTTCTTGCCGCGGATCAGGTCCACCACGAGCCGCATCTTCCGCGGCGACTGGCGCACCCCCCGCTGTATCGCACGGGCTTCCATGGTCATTCCGCCTTGGCCTTCTTGTCAGCCACGATCTTGCCGCTATGCCCGCGGAACAGCCGGGTCGGGGAGAATTCACCGAGCTTGTGACCGACCATGTTCTCGGTCACATAGACCGGCACGAACTTGTTGCCGTTGTGGACCGCGAAGGTGTGGCCGACGAACTCGGGCAGGATGGTGCTCGCCCGGCTCCACGTCTTGACCACCTTCTTGTCGTTCTTGGCGTTCAGCTGCTGGACCTTGCCCAGGAGCGACGCCAGAACGAACGGACCCTTCTTGATACTGCGCGACATCAGTTACCTCCCCCGGTGGCCTTGCCCCGGCGCCGACCGCGGACCACGAACTGGTTGGACTTCTTCTTGGCGTCGCGGGTCTTCTTGCCCTCGACCTTGCCCCACGGGCTGACTGGCGGACGGCCACCCGACGTCTTGCCCTCGCCACCACCCAGCGGATGGTCGACCGGGTTCTTGGCCACGCCGCGGACTCGGCCCTTGCGACCCAGCCAGCGCGTCTTGCCCGCCTTGCCGCGCGAGAGCAGCTCGTGCTCCCCGTTGCCGACCTCGCCGATGGTGGCGATGCACTTCATGTGCACCCGGCGCGTTTCGGTCGAGCGAAGCCGCAGGGTGACATAGTCGCCCTCTTTCGCCACCACCTGCGCGCTGGTGCCCGCCGAGCGGATCATCTGCGCGCCCTTGCCGATCTTGAGCTCCACGCAGTGCACCGTCTCGCCCAGCGGCACTTCACCGAGCGGGATCGAATTGCCCACCCGCGGGTCCACGCCCGGGCCGGCGAGAATCGTATCCCCCACGTTCAGCCCCTTGGGATGGATGATGTAGCGCTTCTCGCCGTCGGCGTAGACCACCAGCGCGATGCGCGCGGTGCGGTTCGGGTCGTATTCCACCGAGTCGATCCGGCCGGGAATCCCGAACTTGTTCCGCTTCCAGTCGATCTTGCGGTACATCTGCTTGTGGCCGCCACTGATGTAGCGCATCGTGACGTGGCCCTGATTGTTCCGCCCGCCGCTGCGCTTGATCGGCTCGAGCAGCGACTTCTCCGGCGTCGCGCGGGTGATCTCCGCGAAATCGGACACCGAGCGGAACCGCGTGCCGGGCGTCACCGGCTTGAATTTACGGATGCCCATATCAGCCCTCGAACACGGGGAGTGTCTCCCCATCCTTCAGGACGACGATCGCCTTCTTCCACCGCGCGGTCACACCACGAGTCTTGCCCCGCACCACCGCGTTCCGGCGCATCTGCATGGTGCGCACGGCCACCGCGGTCACCCCGAAGAGCTGCTTGAGCGCCTCGCGGATCTGGTGCTTGTTCGCCTCCGGATGCACCTCGAAGGCGTATTCCTTCTTGACCTGGTAGGCCGCCGAGGACTTCTCGGTGACCACCGGCCGGACGATCAGCTGATGGAGCGACGGCATCTACTTGCCCCCCTTCTTCTTGGGCGCGGACTTCTTGGGCGCCGCGGACTTCTTCGGGGCCGCCTTGGCCTTCGGGGCGGACTTGGCCGCCTTCTTCGCGGCCGGCTTGGCCGCCTTCGCCGGCTTCTTCGCCGGCTTCTCCGCCTTCGGCTTGGCTGCCTTCTGCGCCTTGGGCTTGGCCGGCGTAGCAGCCTGCTTCACTTTCGGGGCCCGCGGCGCCTCATCCCGCGCCACCTTCGGCGCCGGCACGAAGGCCCGCACATACGGTTCGGCCATCACGCCGGAGAGCGCACCTTCCTCGACCAGCACCACATTCGACCACAGGATGTCGTAGCTCGTCACGTCGCTGTACGGCTGCACCCGCACCCGGGGCAGGTTGCGCGCACTGAGGTAGACCGCCTCACTGACACCGTGCGTCAGCAACAGGACCTTCTTGTCCATCACGCCGCACTGCGTCAGCAGGGCGACCAGCTCGCGGGTCCGGGGCGACTGCAGCTCGAACCGCTCGATCACCATCAGGCCGCCATCCGCCGCACGCGCATTGAGCGCGCTTTTGCGGGCCAGCTGGCGCACCTTCTTGGGCAGGTCGATGCGATAGTCCCGCGGCACCGGACCAAACACCTTGCCACCGCCGGGCCAGTTGGGGGAGCGGATCGAGCCCTGCCGCGCGCGGCCGGTGCCCTTCTGCTTCCACGGCTTCTGGTTGCCGCCGGAGACCAGACCACGGGTCTTGGTCATGGCGGTACCCTGGCGCTGGTTGGCCATGTAGGCCGTCACCGACTCGTGCAGCACCGGCTCATTCACGGTGCCGTCGAACAGCGTCTCCGGCAGACTGTAGTCGGCGGAGTTCCGCGCGCCGGCGGGCGAGAAATGCGGGGCCTCAATCATGGCGGCTCTTCCCGTGCTGCTTGTTCACCAGCAGGATGCCGTGCTTGGCGCCCGGCACCGCGCCGCGCACGAACAGCAGGTTGCGCTCCGCGTCAATCTTGACCACACGCAGACCCAGCTCGGTGTGCCGCTCGGCGCCCATATGGCCCGGCATCCGCTTGCCCTTGATCACGCGTGAGGGATCGGTACCGGCACCCACCGAGCCCGGCTTCCGGTGCCGGGTGTTGCCGTGGCTGCCCGGGCCGCCGCCAATGCCGTAGCGGTGAACCACGCCCTGGAACCCGCGACCCTTGCTGGTGCCGGTCACCTTGACCAGCTCGCCGGGAGCGAAGATGCCGACGGTGATCGTCTCGCCCATCGTGTGGGTCGCGCCGGCTGTGCCGAATTCCTTCAGGAACTGCGGGGCGATCTCGACCGACGCCGCCTTGGCGTGGCCCAGCTGCGCCTTCGAGGTCCGCTGCGGCACCCGGTTGCCGTACCCGAGCTGCACCGCGTTCGCCTTGACCTGCAGCACGCGGCAGGGGCCCGCTTCGATCACCGTCACCGGGACCGAGCTGCCATCCTCCACGAACAGGCGGGTCATGCCGAGCTTGCGCCCGATCAATCCATTCGCCATGGCTATTCGACCTTGATTTCCACGTCCACGCCGGCTGGCAGATCCAGCTTCGTCAGCGCATCCATGGTCTGGGGCCGCGAGTCGTTGATGTCGAGCAGCCGCTTGTGGGTGCGCAGCTCGAATTGCTCCCGGCTCTTCTTGTCCACGTGCGGGCTGCGCAGCACGGTCCAGCGCTCGATCTTCACCGGCAGCGGAATCGGGCCGGACACCTGCGCCCCGGTCTTCTCCGCGGTACGGACGATGTCCGCGGCCGCCTGATCCAGGACGCCGTGATCGAAAGCCTTGAGACGGATGCGGATGCGCTGTGCCATGTGTGCCTCTGAGTCGGAGCCTTCAGCCTTCAGCCAACGGTCGTCAGCGCTGAGGGCTGACGGCTGAGGGCTGAGGGCTACTTCAGAATCTTCGTGACCACGCCGGCGCCGACCGTCCGGCCGCCCTCGCGGATGGCGAAGCGGAGACCTTCCTCCATCGCGATCGGCGTGATCAGCGTGATGTGCATCTGGATGTTGTCGCCCGGCATCACCATCTCGACGCCCTCGGGCAGCTCGACCGAGCCCGTCACGTCGGTGGTGCGGAAGTAGAACTGCGGCCGGTAGCCCTTGAAGAACGGCGTGTGGCGCCCGCCCTCCTCCTTGTTCAGCACGTACACCTCGGAGTTGAACTCCGTGTGCGGCGTGATGCTGCCGGTCTTGGCGAGGCACATGCCGCGCTCGATGTCATTCTTTTCCACGCCGCGCAGCAGCAGGCCGACGTTGTCGCCCGCCTGGCCGTCATCCAGCAGCTTGCGGAACATCTCGACGCCGGTGACGGTCGTCTTCTTGTCGGAATTGAAGCCGATCAGGGCGACTTCCTCGCCCACCTTGATCTTGCCGCGCTCGATACGGCCGGTCGCCACGGTCCCGCGGCCGGTGATCGAGAAGACGTCCTCGACCGGCATCAGGAACGGCTTGTCGACCTCGCGCTTGGGCTGGGGAACCGAGTTGTCGAGTGCGTCGAGCAGGTCCCACATCGCCTTGACCCACTGCTCCTCACCCTTGATGGCCCCGATTGCGGAGCCGCGGATGACCGGCAGGTCGTCACCCGGGAACTCGTACTTGCTGAGCAGCTCGCGCACCTCGAGCTCGACCAGGTCGAGCAGCTCGGCATCGTCGACGAGATCGCACTTGTTCAGGAACACGACGACGTAGGGCACGTTCACCTGGCGGGCCAGGAGGATGTGCTCGCGGGTCTGCGGCATCGGGCCGTCGACCGCGCTCACCACCAGGATGGCGCCGTCCATTTGCGCCGCGCCGGTGATCATGTTCTTCACGTAGTCGGCGTGGCCCGGACAGTCGACGTGCGCGTAGTGCCGCTTTGTCGTGTTGTACTCGACGTGGCTGGTCGCGATCGTCAGGATCTTGGTCGGATCCCGGCGGCCCTGCGACTCGGAGGCCTTGGCGACGGTGTCATACGGCACATAGGCCGACAGGCCCTTGTCCGCGGTGACCTTGGTGAGCGCCGCAGTCGTGGTGGTCTTGCCATGGTCCACGTGGCCGATGGTGCCGACGTTCACGTGGGGCTTGGTCCGATCGAATTTCGCCTTGGCCATATCGTCCTCGGGGTTCCTCGCTGGTGGCTATCCGCTAGCAGCTATCAGCTGTCGGTGAACGGCGTGCCCTACAACTTCTGCCTGGCAATGATCGCTTCCGCGATCGACTTGGGTACTTCCTCGTAATGCGCGAACTCCATCGAGTAGACCGCCCGTCCCTGCGTCATGCTGCGGAGCGTCGTGGAATACCCGAACATCTCCTTGAGCGGCACGTCGGCCACGACCACCTGCGCCTCGCCCCGCTGGGTCATCCCGCCGACCTTGCCCCGCCGGCCCGACAGGTCGCCGACGACATTGCCCAGGAAGTCCGACGGGGTCACCACCTCGACCGCCATCACCGGCTCAAGAATCACCGGCTTGGCCATCTGCGCCGCCGCCTTGAACGCCATCGACCCGGCGATCTTGAACGCCATTTCCGAGCTGTCGACGTCGTGGTAGCTGCCGTAGACCAGCGTCACCTTGACATCCACGATCGGGTAGCCGGCCTGGATGCCGTTCTCCAGCGCTTCACGGATGCCGGCCTCGACCGGCTTGATGAACTCGCGCGGGATCGTGCCGCCCACGATCTTGTCCACGAAGATGAAGCCTTCGCCGGTCTTCGACGGCTCGAGGTGGATGACGGCGTGGCCGTACTGGCCCTTCCCGCCCGACTGCCGCACGAACTTGCCCTCGACGTTCTCCACCCGCTTGGTGATCGTCTCGCGGAAGGCCACCTGCGGCTGACCGACGTTCGCCTCGACCTTGAACTCCCGCTTCATCCGGTCGACCAGGATCTCGAGGTGCAGCTCGCCCATCCCGGCGATGATCGTCTGCGACGTCTCGACATCGGTCCGCACCCGGAAGGTGGGATCCTCCTCCTGCAGTTTCTGCAGGGCGATCGCCAGTTTGTCCTGGTCCGCCTTGGTCTTCGGCTCGATGGCGACGTCGATGACCGGGTTGGGGAACTTCATCGCCTCGAGGATGATCGGCATGTCCTCGTCGCACAGCGTATCGCCGGTGCGGGTGTCCTTGAGGCCGATCGCCGCGCCAATGTCGCCGGCCAGCACTTCATCGATCTCCTCGCGCTTGTTGGCGTGCATCTGCAGCAGCCGCGCGACCCGCTCCTTCTTGTTCTTCGTGGCGTTGTAGACGTAGCTGCCCGCCGTGAGCTTGCCCGAGTACACCCGGAAGAAGGTCAGCCGGCCGACAAACGGGTCGGTCGCGATCTTGAACGCCAGCGCCGCGAAGGGGGCATTGTCGTTCGGGATCCGCTGGACCTTCTGGTCGTCGTGGTCCGGGACGTGACCCTCGATCGCCTTCACGTCGGTCGGGTCCGGCAGGAAATCAATCACGCAATCGAGCAGCGCCTGCACGCCCTTGTTCTTGAACGAGGCGCCGCACAGCACCGGCACGAAACCGTGCTTGATCGTCGCCCGCCGGATGGCGCCGCGGATCTCGAGGTCGGTCAGCTCCCCGCCGCCGAGATACTTCTCCAGCAGCTCGTCTTCCTGCCCGATCGCCGCTTCGATCAGCTCATGGCGATACTTGGCCGCCAGCTCGCGGTACGCCTCGGGAATCGGACCCTCGGAGAACTTCTTGCCGAGCGAATCGTCGTCGAAGACGATTTCGGTCTGGCGGATCAGGTCGATGTGCCCGGTAAAGGTGTCCGAGGAACCGACCGGCAGCTGCAGCGGATACGCATTCTTCGTCAGGCGATCCCGCACCATGTCGAGGCAACGATAGAAATTGGCCCCGATCCGGTCCATCTTGTTCGCGAAGATCAGCCGCGGCACCATGTAGCGGTCGGCCTGGCGCCAGACGGTCTCCGTCTGCGGCTCTACCCCCGCCACCGAGTCCAGCAGCGTCACCGTGCCATCCAGCACCCGGAGCGACCGCTCGACTTCGGCGGTGAAATCCACATGCCCGGGGGTGTCGATGATGTTGATCCGGTATTCGATGTCGTCCCGGACCCAGAAACAGGTGGTGGCCGCGGAGGTGATCGTGATGCCCCGCTCCTGCTCCTGCTCCATCCAGTCCATCGTGGCGGCACCTTCGTGCACTTCACCGATCTTGTAGTTCTTGCCGGTGTAGTACAGGATGCGCTCGGTGGTCGTGGTCTTACCGGCATCGATGTGGGCCATGATGCCGATATTCCGGTACCGGTCGAGCGGAGTGTGACGCGCCATGCTCTCTCTCAGATTCCCTGTAAGTGGTCCCCGGCGCCAGCGCCGGCAGCCACACCATTCATCAAGCAAAAAGCGGGGCGACCAGACCCGGGATTTCCCGGCGGTGTCGCTCCGCGCACGTCCGGGTGCATCACCCGAGGACGAGGACCCTGCGGCCCCACGCGTTGTGTTGGAGGATCGGAGGTGGCTGGCGGAGTCCCGCGCTGCAGGGACCGGCCGGTCACACGACCCGGATGTTTCGATTCGCGCTGGATTTCCGACCCGCCCACCCGGTGGTCTGGTGGCGTGAAAAGAACCCGTTTCGCTATAGCCCGCACAAGATAACCCCGTGTCACTCCATGTCAACCGGCGGGGAATACCAGAGCGTCAGACGGAAGCAGACGGGCGGACGGGCAGACGAGCGGACGAGCGGACGAGCGGACGAGCGGATGAGCGGATGGGCGGACGGGCGGACGGGCGGACCGAGCACAAAACACAGAGGCCCACTGAACGAATCCAGTGAGCCTCAGGTTCCTCCTGACCGTCCGGCCGTCAGACTGCCTGACGCCTACCAGCGATAGTGCGCAAAGGCGCGGTTCGCCTCGGCCATGCGGTGGGTGTCTTCCTTCTTCTTGAGCGCATTGCCCTCGCCCTTGGAGGCCAGGATGAGCTCGGCGGCAAGACGTTCCTGCATCGTCTTTTCGGACCGGGCCCTGGCGAACTCGATCAGCCAGCGCATGGCCAGCGCCGCGCGGCGATCGGGACGCACTTCCACCGGCACCTGCAGCGACGCACCGCCGACCCGCCGGCTCTTCACTTCCAGGGCGGGCTTCACGTTGTTCACGGCGGCCTTGAACACAGTCACGCCCGGCTGGCCGGTCCGCTCTTCAATCATGTCCATGGCCGAGTAGAAGATCCGCTCGGCGTTGCTCTTCTTGCCCTGGTACATGAGGCTGTTGATGAACTTCGACACGGTCTGGCTGTCGTAGCGCGGATCCGGGGGCACCGGACGGCGAACGGCCTTGTTCCGACGGCTCACTTCTTACCTCCCGCCTTCGGCGCAGCCTTGCCCGCGGCCGTGGCGGCCTTCGGGCGCTTGGCGCCGTACTTGGACCGGCTGCGCCGGCGATCATTGACGCCGGCGGAGTCCAGCGCCCCGCGGACGATATGGTAGCGCACACCCGGCAGGTCCTTCACCCGGCCGCCGCGCACGAGCACGATGGAGTGCTCCTGCAGGTTGTGGCCTTCACCGGGGATGTAGGCGATGATCTCGAACCCGTTCGTCAGGCGCACCTTGGCGACCTTCCGCAGGGCCGAATTCGGCTTCTTCGGAGTGGTGGTGTAGACACGGGTGCAGACGCCGCGACGGAACGGATTGCTCCGCAGCGCAGGCGACTTGTCCTTGTAGACCGGCGCGGTACGTCCGTGCCGGACGAGCTGATTGATTGTCGGCATAGCCCCACAGTGTAGTGCGCGTTCAAAGCCCCGGGTTCGGGGAAGACGGCAAAGGTAAAGACCGAAAGGGGTTGGGTCAAGGGAATCATCCCGCCGAACCAATGGCGAGGCTGATTCAGTTGAATGGGGACGGTCGGCTCAGGGGCCGGATCGGGCCCAGAGCACGTACCGCCCCATGTGCGGGCCAAGCCCGAAGAAGTCGCCCCGCGTGACCTTCAGGTAGTAACTGCCCGGCGAGAGCGTTGCGGTGATCCGGGAGCAGAAGTCGTTGTTCGTCGCGTCGATATCCACCGAGGTGGCAACGCTCCCCTGGCCACTATCCAGCAACTCGAGCGTGGTGTTGAGGTCGAGCGCGAAGGAACAGCGATCGCCGAACCAGCCGGCGGTCTCGAAGCTGTACACCCCACCCGCCGGAATCAGCACCCGATACCAGTCCACCTGGTCGCTGCCGGAGAGCGTGCCCCGCACTGAGCCTCCCAGGAAGAGCGATGTGGCCGCCGTGGCGAGATCGTTGGGCTCCACCTCAACCGGATCGGAAAGAGTGAAGGACGCGAACCCGCCCAGGCTGGCAGTGACGGACACCGGTGTAGGGGTACTGCCACCGGCGAGACTGTAGCGCCGGTCGGGCGTGCCGATCACACCGTCGCCGGATTCATCCTCCCCACCCGCGACGTAGTAGCTCCCCGGTGTCAACCCGGAAATGGTGAAGCCACCTCCCGCCGAGGCCGGCACGGTTGCCACGGGGGCACCGGTGGTCGCGTCGATGGCACGGGCGTACAGCTGATGGGTCGGGGCAAGGCTCTGGGTCAGCGCGTTGCGGGCATTCACGATCCCCGCGCCCAGCTGTTGCGATGGATCGGTCGGCGTGGCGTAGCTCTCGAGTCGGCTGCGGAGTTCCGCCGCGGTCAGCCCGGGGTTCTGGGCCAGGAGCAGGGCCGCGATTCCTGCGACATGGGGCGCCGCCATCGACGTTCCCGGCAGCCGTGCCTGACGGGGAAGGCAGGGCGCGGGATACACCGCGAAGTTGCAGACCGACGAGAAGACCCAGTAGGTCGCGTCCGGCGCGGCGGTCTCGCCGCCGGGCGCGGCTAACGAGATCCACGGGCCGAAGTTCGAATAGTCCGCGCGGGTGCCGGCGGGACCGACCGCGGCGATCGCCATCACCTCGGGAAATCCTGCCGGGCAGGGCGGCACGCTGCTCTGCTCGTTGCCGGCCGACACAACCACGAGCGCGCCGCCGCCGGGCCGCGAGGGATTGGTCACTGCGACGACGGCGTCATGCATCGGATCCAGGCCGGGCGCCGGATTGGGACCGGCGAGACAGGAGCCGCCGAGACTGAGGTTGAGGATGCGCGCCAGCTGCGGCGGCGGAGCGAGCACGCCGCCCTGCCCGTCGTCCGCCGGCAGACCGGCGGCGTAGAGAATTCCCTGGGCAATGTCGTAATAGGTCCCGCTCTCGAGACCGATCACCCGCACCGGCCGGAGGCTGATGTTCCAATTGACGCCGACCACCGAGTAGCCATCGTCGCCCCGCGCCCCGATGGTACCTGCCACGTGCAGCCCGTGCCCGCCCAGCGAATCCCGCGTACCGAGGCAGCCGCCGCCGGCCAGCCGATCATCGGGGATCGATGGATCCGGGTCGTAGCCGTCACCGGTGCCGTCACCGGTATCACCGGCGTTGTCCACCATACCGCCGCCACAGAGCGGGACGGCATAGGTGGAGACAAAGTCATAGCCATCATTCAGCAGGTTGCCGCCACCGGTGAGATAGGTCCCGCCCACGGTGCCGAGGGCGGGATGATCGAACCGCGTGCCATTGTCCAGGACCGCGACGATCACTCCAGCCGACCCCGTCGTGATGGACCAGGCTTTCGGCAGGTCCACCATGCTGTAGTGCCACGACTGGTTGGGGAAATAGGGATCGTTGGGCAGCGTCGGCGCCCGGGCGGCCGTTCGCGGCATTCCGGCGTCATCGAGATAGAGCTTCGGTGAGCGCTGCACGCTGACGACGGTAGGATCCTGTGCCAGCGCCCGCATCACGCTGTCGGTGCGGGTGGAATCGACCACCCGGATGCGGGCGGTGCGGATCACGGGTGACACACCGGCGAGCATCACCCGCCCGGTCACGAGGTGCGCCGCCAGCTGCGCACGGATGAGGTCCGCCTGCGACCGTGCGACGGTGAGTTGCGCGGGCGAACGGCGGGCCAGCGCGCCAAGGACCGCCGGCTTGAAGGAAACCAGCAACTCTCCGGGAACGGTCGCTCCCGACGGGCCGGGGTGGCCCCTCGTCCAGCGGTCCACATTTCCCGCCCCGTCGGGCGCGGTGAATCCGGCGCCCGCACGTGCAGCGCGCCCCGCCCCGGCCGCTCGGCGCAGCGCGGATGACGTCAGAATGTTGCCGCTGATCGTGCCGCCAGCCGGCACAATTCCCGTCGCGGAAAAGGTGACGAGAGCGGGCGTGAGCGCGGCGGCGGTGACCTGCGCCGTCTGGATACCGGTGAGGCTATCGAGTTGCCAGGTGGCGGTCGCACGGCCCGCCTGATCGGTGGCGGAGACCGCGCTCAGCCCGCCGCGCAACGCCTGCCACTGCAGCGGGGCCCGCTCCACGCCGACTCCATCTTCGGCGAGCACTTCGACGACCAGGGTCGCAGGCAGCGCCGCGCCGGGCAGGCCGAGTTGTCCGTTGCCGCTCACCACGCGCATGGTCCCGTCGGAGAGTGTCGTCGAGGCCGTGATGGATTGCGTGACGCCATCCACCGTCGCGAGGAGGCGCTGCGATCCCGGGCCATACAGATGACCGAGCGTCCAGGTCGTGGTCGCCCGCCCCTGACCGTCAGTGAACGCGGTGGAGGAAGGCACCTTGCCGCGCCCGGAGTCGGGGATCCAGGTGACCGCCCGTCCCGCGATCAGATTGCCGAATCGATCACGGACCTCGACCGTTACGGGCTCCGGCGCCGGCTGCCCGACCTCCGCCAACTGCGCATCGCCGAGCAGCGTCACGATCTGGCTGGCGCGGCCACCGATCACCGTGCTGCTGAATCCGACCGAATCCCGCGGAAGCCCTGCCGCCTGCACCCGTACCGCGCTGGCTTCGCCCGTGAGCGTGCCCAGCGTCCAGCTGACGCTTGCGTTGCCAGTCGTGCCGGTGGTGACCGCACCGGCGCTGAGGCTCCCGGTCCCGCCGATGAGGGTGAAACCGACAGCGACACCGGCGACG
>JAWXBX010000036.1:0-5694 GCA_034440415.1 Gemmatimonadota bacterium
GCAGGCCCTGGTGATCGCGACGCTGGGCACGGCGGACGACGAGCAGCGCATCGATTCGATCGACACCCTGGCCGAGTCGTCCAAGTCCTTCATGCTGCACTACAACTTCCCGCCCTACTCCACCGGTGAAGTGAAGCCGATGCGCGGCACCAGCCGGCGCGAGATCGGACATGGGGCCCTGGCGGAGCGGGCGCTCCAGCCGCTGCTGCCGCCCTTCGAATCCTTCCCCTACACGCTGCGGGTGGTGTCGGAGATCCTCGAGTCCAACGGGTCGTCGTCGATGGCCTCGGTGTGCGGCGGATCGCTCGCGCTCATGGACGCTGGCGTGCCGATGAAGGCGCCGTGCGCCGGCGTGGCGATGGGCCTGATCAAGGAAGGGAAGAAGGTCGCTGTGCTGACCGATATCCTCGGCAGCGAAGACAATCTGGGCGACATGGACTTCAAGGTTGCCGGGACGGCTGCCGGCATCACCTCGATCCAGATGGACATCAAGATCCAGGGCATGGATCTCAAGATCATGGAAGACGCCCTGGGCAAGGCGCTGAAGGGCCGGATGCACATTCTCGGCGAGATGGCCAAGGTGATCACCACCCACCGCCCGGAACTGTCGAAGTACGCGCCGCGCATTCTTACCATGATGATCAAGCCGGACAAGATCGGCGACGTGATCGGCCCGAAGGGCAAGACCATCCGGGGCATCCAGGAAGCGACCGGCGCCTCGATCTCCATCGATGACACCGGCCTCATCACGATCTCTTCGCCGGGCGGCGAGGGTGGCGAGAAGGCCCGCCAGATGATCGCCTCGATGCTGCAGGAGCCGGAGGTCGGCAAGATCTACGAGGGCCCGATCAAGAGCACGACGGCGTTCGGCGCCTTCGTCGAAATCATGCCGGGCGTGGAAGGCCTGCTGCACATCAGCGAGCTGCAGCACGGGCGGACCGAGAAGACCGAGGACGTCGTCAAGAAGGGCGACATCGTCAAGGTCAAGCTGCTCGAGGTCGATGACAAGGGCCGGATGAAGCTGTCCCGGAAGGCGCTGATCCCGAAGGAGTAGGCGGGACGACCTGTGGAAACGACCCGCCTGGCCCAGGGGCTGAGCCGCACGACAGCCCCGAACGGCCTGACGATCCTGACCGAAGTGCTCCCCGGCGTCCGTTCTGCGGCCGCCGGGGTGTGGGTTCGCACCGCGAGCGCCCACGAGCCGCGCCCGAAGATGGGCGTCTCCCACCTGCTGGAACACATGGTGTTCAAGGGCACCGAACGGCGGACCGCACGCCAGCTTGCCCTCGAACTCGAGGCGCGGGGCGGTTCGCTCGACGCCTACACCAGCCGGGATCACACCAACTATCAGGCGCATATCCTCGACGAGGATCTGCCGCGCGCGCTGGATGTGCTGACCGATCTGGTCCGCCGGCCGCTGCTGCGCGACACCGATCTCTCGCTCGAGCGGAAGGTCGTGCTTGAGGAGATCGCCATGGTGGATGACACCCCGGACGATCTCGTCTTCGAGCTGTTCAGCGAAAAGCTCTGGCCCGATCACCCCTACGGCTACTCCATTCTGGGTACCCCGGAGACGGTCGGCGCCCTCTCGGCGGGTGACGTCCAGGCGGCGCACCGCGCGGGGTATTTCCCGGGAAACTGCGTGATCGCCGTAGCCGGGCATGTCGACCACGAGCAGGTTGTGGAACTGCTGGCCAAGGAGGGCTGGTGCGACGGCGAGCGAACCGGCGCCTCCCATCCGCCCGTGCCCGGCCGGATCGCTGCCCGGGGAGAACGGCACCAGATCGAGCGGGACACCTCACAGGTCCACCTCCTCTTCGGCTCCGATACCTTTCCCTACCGGGACCGGCGCCGCTTCGCCCTCTCGATCCTCACCAATGCTTTCGGCGGCGGGATGTCGAGCCGGCTGTTCCAGCGCATCCGGGAGGAACTCGGGCTCGCCTACGCGATCTACGCCTACCAGCAGTTCTTCCAGACTGCGGGGGTGGCCGGGGTCTACATCGGCACCCAGCCGGCGACCGCGGCGCAGGCCACCGATGCCATCCAGTCCGAGTATGCACTGCTGGCGGCGGAGGGATTGAGCGCGGAGGATGTCGCGCAGGGCAAGCAGCAGCTCAAGGGGCAGGTCATGCTGTCGCTGGAGAGCCCAGTGAGCCGGATGAACCGGCTGGCCACGCTGGTGCTGCACGACGAACCGTACCAGCCGCTGGATCAGATTCTTGCCGAGATCGATGCGGTCCGCAGGGAGGATGTGGCCGCGCTGGCGGCGGAGTTCTTCGCGCCGGAGAGACAGACGGTGGTGCGGCTGGGACCGGAATGAGTCGGCGGCCGTCAGCCATCAGCAGACAGCCATCACCCGTCAGCCCTCCGCCGTCAGCCGTCCATGCATTGTCGTACTGACGGCTGAGGGCTGACGACTGTCGGCTGCCCACCAATCACCATCGTTCAAGGCGAGACTCGCATGATCATCGGCGTCCCGAAGGAGATCAAGACCAACGAAAACCGTGTGGCCCTCGTCCCGGCGGGAGCGGAAGCCTGTGCCACCCGCGGGAACACGGTCTATGTGGAGCAGGGCGCCGGGATCGGGAGCGGCTTCCCCGATGAAGCCTATGTCGCCGCCGGGGCGAAGATCCTCCCGACCGCGGACGATGTCTGGGCCCGGGCGGAGATGATCATGAAGGTGAAGGAGCCCATCGCGGTCGAGTGGCCCCGGATGCGCGCCGGCCAGATCATCTATACCTATTTCCATTTCGCCGCCGCCGAGGAGCTCACCCGCGCCGTCATCCAGTCGAAGGCGGTCGCGGTGGCCTACGAGACCGTGCAGCTGCCCCATGGCGAGCTGCCGCTGCTCACCCCGATGTCGGAAGTTGCCGGCCGGATGGCGGTGCAGGAGGGGGCGAAATACCTCGAGAAGGTGTATGGCGGGAGCGGCGTCCTGCTCGGTGGCGTGCCCGGAGTGGCGCCAGCCGAAGTGGCGATCATTGGTGGCGGTGTCGTCGGCATCAATGCGGCGAAGATGGCGGCCGGCCTCGGGGCGCGGGTGACCATCCTTGATATCTCGCTCGACCGGCTGCGGTACCTGTCGGATGTTCTGCCGGCCAACGTGACCACGATCTACTCCAACCGGCACAACATCCTCGAGGCCATCCGCCGGGCCGATCTCGTCGTGGGTGCCGTCCTGCTCCCCGGTGCCAAGGCGCCCCACCTGGTCAAGCGGGAAGACCTCAAGCTCATGAAGCCCGGTTCCGTCATCGTGGATGTCGCGGTCGACCAGGGGGGCTGCGTCGAGACCATCAAGCCCACGACCCACGAGAATCCGACCTACTTCGTCGATGGAATCCTGCACTATGCCGTGGCCAACATGCCCGGCGGTGTGCCTCGCACCTCGACGCTCGCGCTGACCAACGCCACCCTCCCCTACGGCCTTCGCCTGGCGCGGGATGGCTGGAAGAAGGCGTGCAAGGATGACCGGGCGCTGAGGCTCGGCCTGAATGTGGTTGAAGGGCAGGTGGTGTATCCCGGCGTTGCCGAGGCCTTTGGTCTGCCGCTGGTGGGGGTGGAGAAGCTCCTGTAGAAGGTGGCAGGTGGCAGTGTGCGGGTGGCAGCGAGCGAGGATTCCGCTGCCACTCTTCCGCCCGCCAGCCACCGGTCGCCAGGTGTCTGCTGCTCCCCGCCACTCGCCAGTCAACGCTGCCACCTGCTACCTGCCACCTACTGATGCTCGACATCCGCTTCACCCGCCTGCCCCACGGTGCCGGCCTCCCGGTCCCGACCCCGGCCACCCCGGGATCGGCCGGGTTGGACGTTGCCAGTGCGGAGGAGGGCATCCTGACGCCGCTCGAGCGCCGGCTGTTCCGCACCGGCTTTGCCATCGCGATTCCCTCGGGTTACGAGTGCCAGATCCGGCCGCGCTCGGGGCTGGCCCTCAAGCACGGGATCACCCTTCCCAACAGCCCGGCGACGATCGACAGCGACTACCGGGGCGAGCTAATGGTCGCGCTGGTCAACCTCGGTTCGGAACCGTTCGCGGTCACGCGGGGCATGCGGATCGGGCAGCTGGTCTTTGCCCGGGTGGAGCAGGCCACGTTCCGGGAGGTGGCCGAGCTGCCGCCGACCAGCCGGGGCGAGGGCGGGTTCGGGTCGACCGGACGCTAGTCGCCCGATCGGCCACCGGTCCGGGTCGACTCTTCTGGCGGGTGGTTCTGGTGATCCCGGTCACGCTCCCCCGGCTGGCCGAGCGGTGCGACTGCCAAGTCACCTAAGTCACCGTCTTGTCCCCTCTTAGGCCCATCGTTACCTTTGCCGACATTCCGCTTCCTCTGGCGTCGTGATGAAGTTTTCCTTGCCAAAATTCGGGTCGTTTCTTCCCGCGAATGAGATCGCGGTGGACCTTGGTACGGCCAACACCCTGATCTATGTCAAGGGTGAGGGCATCGTGCTTAACGAGCCGTCCGTCGTGGCCATTGAAAAAGCGACGGGCAAGATCAAGGGCATCGGGCTCGACGCCAAGCGCATGCTCGGCCGCACGCCGGATGGCATTCTGGCCGTGCGTCCGCTCAAGGATGGCGTGATCGCGGACTTCGATGTCACCGAAAAAATGCTGCGCCATTTCCTCAAGACGATCATCGACAAGCATGTTTTCCGGGTGCGGCCGAAGGTCATCGTCTGCGTCCCGTCCGGCATTACCGAGGTGGAACGCCGCGCGGTGCGTGACTCGGCCGAAACCGCCGGGGCCAAGCAGGTCGACATGGTCGCGGAGCCGATGGCGGCCGCGATCGGGGTCGGGCTCCCGGTGGAGACGCCCACCGGCAACATGGTGATCGACATCGGCGGCGGGACGACGGAGATCGCGGTCATCGCCTTGTCAGGCATTGTCTCCGATACCTCGATTCGCGTCGGCGGCGATGAACTGGACCAGGCCATCGTGCAGTTCATGCGGAAGAACTACAACCTGCTCATCGGCGAGCCCACCGCCGAGGCGATCAAGGTGAAGATCGGTTCCGCCGCCCCGACGGGCGACGAACGCGAGATGGAAGTGAAGGGCCGGGATCTCGTCTCGGGCATTCCGAAGACGGTGCGGGTCCATTCGAGCGAGATCCGCGAGGCGGTGCAGGAGCCGATTCAGCAGATCGTCGACGCCGTGCGCCGCGCGCTGGAGATCACCCCGCCGGAACTGGCCAGCGACATCGTCGACCGGGGAATCATCATGACCGGCGGCGGCGCGCTGATTCGCGGGCTCGACATCCTGCTCGCTCAGGAAACCGGGCTTCCGATCCACGTGGACGAAGATCCGCTGACCTGCGTCGTGCGCGGCGCGGGCCGGATTCTCGACGATTACGAGAAATACCAGAGCGTCCTGTACCGCTAAATGCCTCCCCGGTCGGACCGCACGCTGTCCCGGCGGGACACCGCCCTGTTCGCCGTCTGCGTCCTGCTCTCGGCGCTGATGCTGGTGCGCCCCGCCTGGGGGGACGCCGCTGCCGGGACCGTCCGCCGCTCCGTCCTGGTTCCCTTCCTCTGGATCCAGGGGTGGTCCGAAGCCTCCCGCACGAGTCGTGCTTCCTTCGACGCCCTGCGGGCCCAGCGCGACTCGGCATCCTACGCCGCCCAGTTCCTCCCCGCCCTCCGCTCCGAGAACCAGCGACTGCGCGGCCTGTTGAGCCTGGGCGCCCGCCTGACGATACCGTACCGGGC
>JAWXBX010000037.1:0-9471 GCA_034440415.1 Gemmatimonadota bacterium
CACGCCTGTACCTGGCCCTGCGCCATCACCGAGCGTGACCCGGAGGATCAGCTGACCGCAGTGTACGCCGGACTGGTACAGTGGTGCGATGTCGTCCTCCTCAGCACACCGATCCGCTGGGGCGTCGCCTCATCCCTCTATTTCCGGATGACCGAGCGCCTCAACTGCATCCAGAACCAGGTCACGATTCACAATCGTTGCCTCATCAACGGCAAGGTGGCGGCGTTCATCATCACCGGCGGGCAGGACAACGTCCAGGGCGTCGCTGGCCAGCTCATGACCTTCTGGGCCGAGTTGGGCTTCATCTTCCCGCAGTTTCCCTTCATCGCCCACTCGCGCGGCTGGGACGCGGAAGACATGGAGGTGAATGTCAGGCAGGTGCGGGCGAGTGAGGCACTGGGGCAGGCGGCCGCGGAGCTGGCCGAGCGGGCCGTCTCGCAGTGGCGCGGGCTGGACCAGGGCACATCGGGGGCCGTGAAGCCGATGGAGCGAAGCGGCAGGAAGGCGCAGCGGCTGTCGAACCCGCCCGGCGCCGGGTCGGAGTAACCCTGGCTACCGCACCGCGCGGGCGGGAAGCGCGGTTCCGCCGATCGCACCTAGCAGAATCACCAGTGGCGGGGGCAACCGTTCCCCGGGAAGGACCGGCACCGCGACAAATCGCGCGACCGTGGCGCGGAGCCAGTCGTATTCCGTCGCGGCGTTCGTCTGGCTGAAACTGGGATGGCCCGCGCTGTCGATCTGGTCGGACTGCTGCAGCAGCACGTATGCCCGATCGAGCACCAGCAGCAGGGAATCGGTCGTGCGAGCCGTCGCAATCGCCTCATTGCGGGGTGCCCGCACCCGCCATTCGGTTAGCTCGGAGCGATCCCACTTGCCCGCGCGGGCCAGCGCGGCGGCGCTGTCGCGGTAGGCGGCGATCACGTCAGTCTCGGCATCCCGCCACCGGGTAACGGCGGGCCGGAACGAAGCCACCGCCTGACGCACGGCGCGCAGGCTGTCCGGCGAGGTAAGCCGCGGTGGACTCATCAGCCGGTGCACGCCAAGGGCGCTGGCCGATTCTCCCAAGAGGCGTGCGACTTCCGCCCGGGCAGTCGCCGCACGGTTCGCCAGCGCGGCCGGCCCGGATTGCCATGCCTGAAGGGTTCCCGAGGAGCCGGATTGGGTACGTGCTGCCTGAGGGAGTTCCGTGCGCGAGGCGACTCTCGGGCGACTCCATGCGACATCCGAACCACCACCGCCCAGCGAGGAGGCAAGAACGACAGCGATCAGGAAGATGAACGCAGCGCCGCCGGTCGTTGCCTTGGCAATCCACGGCGGGCGGCGGCGAGCCTCGAGCTCCCGGGCGCTGACCGACACCATCTTGTAGATCGGGACTTTCCCCTCGAGCAGTACCTCGACTTCCGCGTCCGGGACGGGCAAGGCTGGCGCTCCGGTCGCCGGCCCCGCCATCCGGGAGACCTGCTCGGCTGCAGCCAGGTACTCCGGATGCGCCGAGATCGGCCGCCACTGCTGTTCCGGGGCGTGATAGACTTCAGCGTCGCCCGTGATGACACCGCTCTGGATGCCGAGCGCGAGCTCCGCGACCGAGCGGAAGGCGGTTTCCTCGCCGGAGGCGAGGCGGACACGATACATGGGGGAATGATAGCCAGCGTCCCCGGTGATGCGCGAGCGCTCAATGGGCCGGCGGGGGGCCCAACGGACCAATGCCCGCCGTGAGGCGGGGGAAGGTTGCCCGGTTGGGCCCGGGCGCCGAATCCCGCCAGGCTGCGAGGCTCTGGAGGATCTCCGATCGCAGTCGCTGGTACAGCCGCGCGGTCCGCGCCTCCTGAAAGCGCAGGCCGCTCTCGGTCCAGGAAAAGCGCCCCTGCTGGGCCACGAGCAGGCCGAACAGGCTATCCACGTTGCCGATGAGCGCCCGGGAGGCCTCGGCGGTCTCGAATGGCTCCCGGAAGGAGCCATGCCCGCCAGGGTCATCAGGCCGATACGTCTGCTCCAGCATGACCTCCCGGCCGCGGTAGACCCGCAGGATGTTTCCCGCGGCCGCGACCGTCCGCCGTGTGGCACGAACGCTGTCGAGACTGGCAAAGCGGTAGCCGGCAAAGACTCGCTGGAAATTGATGTAGTCCAGGCCAGTGTCCATCTCGTCTCGGGCGTCTGCATACGCCTCGGAATAGCTGATGGACTTCGGCCGACTGGCGCGGAGTTGAGTGGTGGTGGTACCTGGTCGGCCAGCGAGGAGGGAGTCCAGCCGGGCCGCTGCGGCCATGGGATACGGTGCGGACGGCGCCGGAAAGAGACTCAATCCGGAATCGGCCCGCGGGACAAGTACCTCGGGCAGGGCAGGGTCCATCCCCTCGCTGCGCTGGAACACGGCGCTCAACCGGGCCACGCCCCGCTTCAGTGGGGGGCCCACCATGAGGGCAGCCCCTCCGAGGCTGATGATGCCGGCGAGGCTCATCGACAACGCCAGCATGACTCGGAGCTTTCTGGCCCGGGAGTCGAATCCTGCCACCCCGGTCACGGGTACCGCCCTCGCGACGGCAACCTCGGGCCCGGACTGGCGGCTCGATTCCTCGACGACCGTTGTGAGCGAGGTTGGGGCCAATCGAGGCGGTGGCGTCGGGGACGGTCGGGCGAACTTCTTCGGGCTGTTGGGTGTCTGGGCCACCGCCCGTTCCGGAGCCTGACCCGGGCTCGTCTTGGCGAGAGGCGCGGGAAACGGTAGCGAGGGCTGCTGCCCCGAGGTAGCCGCCTTGTAATCCGGGTGCAGATTGATGGGGAGCCAGCGACTGCCGGAATTGTGGAAAACTTCTGCAGTAGGGCTGACCACGCCGCTCGCCACAGCGGTGGTCAGCTCCTTCGCTGAGCGGAATACCGCCTCCTCGCCGTTTGCCAGCCTGATCCGGTACATGCGCCTGCCAGTTTTCCGGGAGTGATCGGCCTTTAGTGTAATAGATTAGATGCCCAGCGGCGGGAGGCTACGTCACCATTTCCCGGCTATGCACTTCTCGTGTTTGCCATCGAATATGGTTTATATGCATCATTGCAAGTCACTGTAAAGTAACCATATAGCAATGCGGGCCACTTCAGAGATAAGATGAGGTTAAGTGCCATTGACTGCGGCACACGCGGTGCCTCCGCCGCGCATTTTGAGGAGCACTGGCAACTTGTACGACTACCCCCGTCTCGAGGCCCCAAGATGAGCCGTGAACCCACACCCATCCCGCCGGACCACCCCAGCCGGAGGACCTTCCTCTCTGTTGCGGCGACTGGCCTCGCTACCGCCACACTGACGGGTCAACTCGACGGGAGCGGCTCACGCAACTTTCCCACAAAAGCTGAGAAATCGGTCACCGGCGACTTCGAGCTCCTTGAGGTAGACATCGCCGACCTGCAACGAGGGATGGTCTCGGGAAAATGGACCAGCGAACGCCTCTCCGAGCTCTATCTCGAGCGAATCGCGCTGCTGGACGGGGCGGGGCCGACGCTCCGCCAGATTCTCGACCAGAACCCGGATGCCACCCGGATCGCCGCAGGGCTCGATGCCGAGCGTCGAGCGGGCAAGGTCCGAGGTCCCCTCCATGGCATACCGATCGTGCTCAAGGACAACGTCGCCACAGCGGACGGGATGACCACGACGGCGGGCTCGCTGGCCCTGGCGGGATCCCATCCAGGTCGAGAGGCCTTTCTCGCGGAACGGCTCCGGGCGGCAGGGGCGGTCCTGCTCGCCAAGACCAACATGAGTGAGTGGGCAAACTTCCGGTCGAGCCGGTCATCCAGTGGGTGGAGCAGCCGGGGTGGACAGGGCCGGAACCCCTACGCCCTCGACCGCACGCCATGCGGCTCGAGTTCGGGGACGGGTGGGGCGGTGGCCGCCAGCTTTGCCGCGGCGGGGATCGGTACCGAGACCGACGGTTCGATTACCTGTCCTGCCTCCGCCGTGGCACTGGTGGGGCTGAAACCGACCGTCGGGCTGGTGAGCCGGAGCGGGATCATCCCGATTTCGGTTACGCAGGACACCGCCGGCCCCATCGGGCGTACCGTCGCGGATGTGGCGGTACTCCTGGGCGGGATCACCGGGGTCGACCCCGCCGACGCGGCGACACGGGCGGCCGCCTCACTCGCCGGCGTGGATTTCCTCTCCTTCCTCGACGCTGATGGCTTGAAGGGCCTCCGGCTCGGCGTCACCCGGGCACACTTTACCGGCTACCACGATGGGACTGACCGGCTCTTTGCCCAGGCCATCGAAGTGCTGCGCCAGCTCGGTGCGGTGATCATCGATCCGGCCGACCTGCCGCATGCCGGTGAATACGATGCGGCGGAATACGAGGTGCTGCTGCACGAGTTCAAGAGCGGACTCAACGCCTACCTCGCGACGCTACCCGCGGGCCCCTGGCCTCGCACCCTCACCGAGATGATCGCGTTCAATGAGCGGGAGCGGGCCACCGTCATGCCCTACTTTGGACAGGAGACCTTCCTCGCCGCCGAGGCGCGCGGGCCACTCACCTCACCGGTGTACCGCCGGGCGCTGGCCAAGTGCCGCCGCCTCTCGCGGGCCGAGGGGATCGATCCCGTCATCTTGAAACACCGGCTCGATGCCCTGATCGCGCCCACCGGCAATCCTCCGTGGCCCATCGACGTCATCAACGGCGATCATTTCACCGGATCGGTCACCACGCCAGCGGCGGTCGCTGGCTATCCGCACATCACCGTGCCGATGGGCTTTGACCATGGGCTGCCGGTGGGGCTGTCGCTGTTCGGCGCGGCCTGGACCGACGCGAAGCTGCTCCGGTATGCCTTTGCCTACGAGCAGGCCACCCGGCACCGTCGTCCGCCGCAGTTCCTCACGACAGCCGAGCTGGGCGACGGCATGGCCGGGCACCGTTCGGCTGGTCCGGCGTGAGGGGTCTTCCGCGTAACACGTCTGCCGTCCTTTCTGCCGTCCTGCTGGGAACGGTGACCGCGGCCGCCGCGGCCCAATCCTCGGGCGACAGCACCGCGGCGGACACGACGAGTCGCTACCGCAACCGACTGCTCGCGTTCCCGTTCGTCTCCTACTCACCGCAGACCAAGCTGCTGTTTGGCGCGGGCGGCCGGTACCAGTTCAAGTGGCCCACCGCTCGCGCCGACAGCGGAACGCGCCCCTCCCAACTGACGGGAGGTGGCGCGTACACGACGAAGGGACAGTGGGGGGTCTCCCTCGGAGCGAGCCTGTACCTGCCGCAGAATCGCTGGTGGATCGCCGGGGGCGGCGGCGCCGGATTCTTTCCGGCAACCTATTACGGCGTTGGCCCCCGCACCAAGGTGGCGGACGGACTCCTCCTCGAGCAGCACTTCCTCGCGGCCGATATCCGGATCCTCAGGCGTCTCCGGGGTGATTTCTCCGCAGGGGTGCACTATCGGGGCGGGTCGTACACCCGTGTGAAGTGGGAGGACACCACCCGGATTCCACCCGGGCTGGCCGGAGGCGCCGGCGGTCAACTCTCCGGGGCGGGAGTGGTGGCGCAGGTCGACACCCGCAATTCCACCACCACGCCGAGGCATGGGTACTATCTGCTGGTGGATCTGCTCCGCTACGGCTCCGTGCTCGGGAGCGACTTCTCCTACACCTCGGCGGCAGTCGATGCGCGCGTCTACCTGCCGGTCCGCTACAGGAAGGATGTGATTGCGCTGGCGCTCTATGGGCAATGGAATGGCGCCGAGGTACCGCTTCAGGCGATGGCGATGCTCGGCGGGATCACCACCCAGGAGCTGATGCGCGGAGTCTATCTGGGCCGCTTCCGCGACCAGCATCAGCTGGTGGCCCAGGCGGACTATCGCGGCCACCTGAAGGGTCGGTTCGGTTACGTCGTCTACGGCTCGGCGGGCAACGTCTACGGCAGTGCCGGCACCACGCTGTTTGACGCCTTGAAGTTCACCTACGGAGCAGGGATGCGGTTCGACATCAATCCCTCCGACCCGCTGAACATCCGCGTGGACTACACCTTTACCAGCTTCGGGAGCCGGGGGCTGAGCCTGGGGGTGGGTGAGGCATTCTAGTCTGGCGGTGGGAGCGCGATGACTGCTCCGTGTACCGCCCGGAGCGCTCCGCGGCCCACCCGCCGATCAGGCCGGACTCGCGTAGGATTCGAGGTAGCCACACTACGGAATCAGCGCCCGCGGTTTCCCGATCTGGTACTCCTTCGGCGGGATGTTGCCCTGCAGGTTCTGCACGAAGTAGTCCCACCGCCGGCGGGTGATGTAGGGTGAGTCCTTGCCGTAGCCATGGCGCGCGTCAGGCAGCATGATCTGGTCGAAGTCCTTCCCCGCCCGCATCAGGGCTGCTACCACGAGTTGCGTATTGTAGGGCGGCACGTTGTCGTCCATCATCCCATGGATCAGGAAGAGCTTCCCCTTCAGGTTGCCCGCATGGGTCTGGTTCGCCTCCGCGGCGTAGGCGGCGCTGTCTGCCGCCGTCGCCATCAGCCCCTGGTAGCGCTCGCCCCAGTCATCCTCGTAGACCCGGTTGTCGTGGTTGCCGCTCTCTGCGATCCCTACATCGAAGAAGTCGGGGAAGTTGAACATCGCCGACGCGGTGGCGAAGCCGCCGCCGGAGTGGCCCCAGATCCCCACCTTCTCGATATCGATGAAGCCGTACTGCTGCGCCAGCTCCTTCATCCCCGCCACCTGATCGGGAATGGTGTTGTCGCCCATGCGCCCATAGTAGAAATCGTGGAACGCCTTGGACCGCCCCGGTGTCCCCATCCCGTCCAGCTCCACCACCACGAAGCCCAGCTCGGCGAGTGCCTGATTGTCGCCCCGCGCCGGGAAAAAGGAACGCGGCCCCACGCTGCCGGACTGCGGGCCGGGGTAGATGTGGTTGACGATCGGATACTTCCGGGCGGAATCGAGCGTCGTCGGGGTGTACAGCAGGCCGTAGATGTCGGTCACCCCGTCACGCGCCTTGACCCGCACCGGCGTCGGCGGCCGCCAGCCAGAGGCCAGCAGGCGCGAGATATCGGCGGTCTCGAGCGTCAGGACCAGCTTGCCCGCGGCATCGCGCAGCACGGTGACGGGCGGCGTGTCAGGCGTGGAATAGCTGTCGGTGAACAACTTTCCGTCCGGCGATACCGCGATCGTGTGGTTCGCCACTTCCGGCGTCAGCAGCACCAGCCCCTTGCCGTCGAAGCCGATGCGATAGAGATGCTCGAAATATGGGTCGCGCCCCTTTTCCCTGCCATTGGCGGTGAACCAGATCTGGCGCGCCTTCTCGTCGACGCGGACCAGCGCGGTGACATTCCCCTCGCCGGTGGTGATGCGATTCTTGAGCGCACCAGTCCGCAGGTCGCACAGATAAAGTTGAGTCCAGTCGTCGCGCTCCGACCACCAGATCACCTCGTTCGTGCCGGGCAGCACCCGCCAGAGGTGCTCCGACAGCGAGGCGTCGCCGATCTGGGTCGCGCTCTGCTCGTGGAGCACGTCGCGCACTGCGCCGGTACCGGCATCCGCAATGCGAAGCCAGGCGTCCTTGTGGTCGCGCGAGCTGGAAATGAAGGCGAGGTGCGAGCCGTCGGGATACCACTGCACGTCGCAGATGTTGCCCGCCTCGCAGGCGACGTGGTCGGAGACGGTGGAGCGGTGCGGATCGGGCGGCATCTGCAGCCGTACCACACGCGGGGCCGCCCCGGCGCCGCGGTCGATGATGACGCGCGAGATGCGGAAGATCACGCTGTCGCCCGGCAGCGGGTATTTCCACGACTGCAGCGTGGGCGCGCCCGGGTTGGTCCCGGCCAGCACCATGTCGCGTACGCCGCGGCCATCGTGCTGGAAGGTGGCGATGCGGCGGCTGTCGGCCGACCAGGTCACGACCGGATCATCGCCATGAACCCAGCCGGCGTTGTTGGTCGCGTAGCCAAAATCGGTGACCCCATCGGTGGTGAGCTGGGTCTCGGTCCCGGTCCGCAGGTCACGGGACCAGAGATTGAAGGCGCGGATGAACACCGCGGTGGAGCCGTCGGGCGAGGTGCTCGAGTTGGCTGGGGCCGTGGCCAGGCTGTCGCGGGGTGTGCAGGCCTGGCCGGCGCGGTCGCAGCTCCACCGCTTGCCGTTGACCGCGAAGGTGATCGACCCGCCGTCCGCCGAGAGATCGAAAGTCGGGAAGGGAAGCCGCGATGCGTTGACCGGAACACCGCTCGCCGTGGCCAGCGTCGTGGCAAGTTTCGCCTGATCAAAGGCGGGCACGCGTGTCTTCCTGACGGGGTCGACCAGGAAAAAAGCCCCGCCATCAGTCGTTGTCGCCCGATACCAGAAGCGGCCGTCGGGGAGCCAGGTCGGCTGGCCGGCGGTGCCGCTCACCAGCGGAAAGGTCGTCGGCGCGAGCATCCGTTCGGCGCGCGCGTAGTCCTCGATCGTGAACTGATATGGCCGTGGGGCCTGGCCCTGTGCCAGCAGCAGTGCGGGAAGGCTGACGAGGACGACAAGGGCGGCGACAGGGGCGACGGATCGAAGACGCATGACGTGGTCGTTGGTCTGGGGTGCGGGTGGCGGACAGGGATGGTGGAAGACCGACATGCATTGTAACCGGATCGGCGGTCTGGGTAAGCCGCCGAGGGCGGCGGTAGGGTGACCGCGCCGCCCGCGGGTTGTCATTGCGAGGGAGCGCAGCGACCGAAGCAACCTTTGCCTGGGTTACCCGGCAGATATTGAGGAGCAGTGCTCTCCTCTCCTACGCCACCCGCACCGCCTTCCCATACCGTCCGCCCTGATCCACCGCCGCCTCGCCCATCAGCGCCAGTGTCTCCAGGTGCCGCTCCACCAGCTTCCGGTCCGCGCCGGCGAACGCCGCCGTGGCGGAGTCCGCGGTGAGCGCTCCGCGGGCAATAAGGCTGCCCAGTGCCCCAAGCTGCTCCACCGCCGTCGCCGGCCACGCCAGTTTCTCCATCGGCGGTGTCACCACCGGCTGCTCGGCGTCCGGCAGATCAAAGGCGGCGGGCGCGTCCTCCGGCGCGAAGCGGGGAATCTGGTACTCCGGCCGGAGCCACCGGATCAGCCCGCGCTTCTCCTCTTCCACCCGCTCATCATGCAACTTCACCAGCCGCTCCAGGATCTCTTCCTTTTCCATGGGCCAGGGCCAGCCATAGGCCTGGGCGACCAGCGCATCCAGCTCATCGTGCAGATCCCTGAGCACACCGCAGGCGGCCAGCTCGTGGATGGTCCGCTCCTTCGGTGTGAGCGCCTCCCCCGAGCGCAGCTTCTCCACCACGTTGTACATGCCGGTCATCGTGACCCGCTCGTCGCGGGCGAGAGCGGACTTGCGGTGATCCTCGAAATTAGTGGCGACGGTCGAGAGCCTCGCTCGGAAGTCGGAAGTCAATTCTGGAAACGGAAATGGATTGAATCGCCCTGGGTTTTCCGGAGGCTCGGTTAGTTGAGTACCGGGGCCACGAGTTCGGCCTGGGCACGGTGGTACTGCTCCTCGTACTCCGCCGGCGG
>JAWXBX010000038.1:0-12755 GCA_034440415.1 Gemmatimonadota bacterium
CGCGACCGGCAGCAGCAGCAGCGTCACCAGCGTGGACAGCGACAGGCCCCCGATCACCGCGATCGCAAGCGGACGCTGCAGATCGGCGCCGGCGCCGATGCCGAGCGCCAGCGGCAGCAATCCCGTGAGGGTACAGACGGTGGTCATCAGGATGGGACGGAGTCGAAGCTGTCCCGCCTGGATCAGCGCCTCGTCGACCGTGAGTCCGCCGGCCCGGAGGCCGCGCGCGGCGTCGAGGAAGATGATGCCATTCTTCACCACCAGGCCCACCAGCAGAATGAGCCCCATGAAGCTGGAGACATTGAACGGTACCCCCGTCACGACCAGCCCGAGCAATGCACCGGAGAGCCCGAGCACCGAGCCTCCGAGGATCAGCAGCGGGCCCCGCATGTTGCCGAACTGGATCACCATCACCAGCAGCACCGCGCCGGCGGCGAGGGCGAAAACCAGCAGCAGCTGGCGGAACGATTCCCGCTGTCCCGCCTCCTGTCCGCCGTACTCGAGGGTCGTCCCCGCCGGCAGGGGCAGGCCCGCCAGCTTTCCCCGAATCTCCCGCATCACGCTGCCGAGGCTGGAGCTGCCGGCATTCACCACTCCAGTAACCAGCACCATCGGCCGCAGATTCTCACGGACGAGCTCGCTCACCTCCGCAGTTTCCCTCACCGTCCCCAGCGCTGCGAGAGGCGCCCACCCCGCCGGCCCGACGATCGGCAGGCGGCCGAGGACCTCGCGGTCGTAACGGACCGCATCGGGCAACCGCACGCGGATCGGAACCAGTCGATCCGGCTCGCGCACAGCCCCGGCGCCCGCCCCGAACATCGCCGCCCGCGCCTGGCTGGTCACCTCCTCGGCCGTCAATCCCAGCCGGGCAACCCGGATGGGATCCAGTGTCACCGTGAGCCCGGGCAGGTCGCCCACGACACCGTTGAACAGATCCTCGAGGCCCGGCACTCCCTCGATGGCCTTGGCGACGGTCGTCGCCCCCGCCTCGGCGACGCGCACCTCCGGATGAAACAGCTTGAGCTCGACCGGGTTCGGTGACCCGGTAAGGTCGCCGAGCAGGTCGGCCTGTACCTGGTGAAACTCCACCCGCAGCGCCGGCATCGTTGCCTCGATACGCAGCCGGAGCCGGTCCATCACTTCGTAGACCGATGCATCGCGGTGGCCGAGCGGCTTGAGCAACACCGTCATGTCGCCGCGATTTGGCGCCGTGGCGAACAGGCCCAGCTCCGCGCCGGTGCGGCGGGTGAAGGCGGCGATGGCCTCATCGCCGTTCAGCAGACGCTCGAGCGCGTGCAGCTGCTGATCCGTCTCGGCGAGGGAGCTGCCCGTCGGGGTCCAGTAGTCGAGAATAAAACCGCCTTCGTCCATGTCCGGCAGAAAACCGGTTTCCAGCACAGTAAAGAGCCCGCCGGCGAGCAGCAGCAGCCCGCCGGTAACCGTCGGAACCACCCATCGCCGGGCAAACATCCGCCGGAGCACCTCGCCATACCACGCCTGCAGCCCGCCGAGATGAAGCTGAAACCAGGCTCGCGGCTCGGCTCCGGCGCGGCGGCCCCGCTCCAGCAGCGCTCCCGCCAGGGCGGGGATCACGGTGATGGCGTACACCAGGGACAGCAGCACCGCGACGGCGAGCGCCAGCGAGAACGAGTGGAAGAACTGACCGACGACACCGCTGAGCAGTCCCAGCGGCAGGAAGACGACCACGGTCGTGAGCGTGGAACTGGCGACGGGTGCGAGGATCTCACCGACCGCGGATTCGATCACCGCGGCGGGTACCTCTCCCGAATACGCCATCAGCCGCCGCTCGATGTTCTCGATCACGACGACAGCATCGTCGATGATCAGCCCGACGGCGACGGCGAGCCCGCCGAGCGACATGAGGTTGAGCGAGTCCCCGAACAGCGCCAGACCGGCGAAGGCGCCGAGCAGCGAGAGCGGCAGCGACACCGCGGCCACCGCGGTCATCCCCACCTGACCGAGGAAGACCAGCAGCGTGATCACCGCGAGAACGCCGCCGATGAGCATCGCGTCGCGCACACTCGCGATCGACTCCCGCACCAGCGCGCCGAGGTTGTAGACCGGCTCCAGCCGGACGCCGGCCGGCAGCAGCGGCCGGAGCGAATCCACCGTCGCCAGCACCGCCCTTTCCACCGACAGCATGTTGCCATTCGGCTGGCGCGACACATTGATCAGCGCCGCAGGCTGTCCATTGCCGCTGGCCAGTTCGAACTGATCCTCGGTGCCATAGCGCACGGTGCCCAGGTCGCGGACCCGCAGGGGGGCCCCGCCCTGGGATCGCAGCACGAGGTCGCCCACCGCATCGGGAGTGGCGGCCAGACTCGAGACCAGCACGCCGAGCTGGCGGTAGTCGCGGTCGACCCGGCCGGCGGCGACGATCGTATTCGCCGCGCGCAGCCGCTCGGCCACCTCCGCGGCACCGATGTGATGGGCGCTCAGTCGCGCCGGATCGAGCTGAACCGACACCTCGCGCACCAGCCCGCCCTGCACATCCACGTTCCCGACATCGGCCAGCCGCGCGAGGCGCGGCCGGATGGTGTACTGCGCCAGGTCGCGCAGCAGCACCGGATCGCCGCCCACCAGCTCGAACTGCAGCATCGGGAAGACCGAGGGGGTGAGCCGCTCGGCGGTCAGCTGGAGCCCCGGCGGAAGCTCTGACTGGAGCGTCGCGAGCCGGGCCTGCACCTGCTGCAGCGCGAAGGGCATGTCGGCGCCGGCGCGGAAATCGAGATTGAGTTCGGCGGCGCCCCGCACCGTACGGCTCCGCACCCGGCGCAGGTCGATCACACCGATCAGGGCTTCTTCCAGCGGCCGGGTGACGGCGACGACCATGTCGCGCGGTTCGAAGGTGCCGCCATTCGCCAGCACCACGATCCGGGCGAACTCCGCCTCGGGATAGATCCCCGCCGGCAGCTTCGTCGTGGCGTAGGCGCCGGCCAGCGAAAGGAGCAGCGCCGCGAGCCCCACGGCGGCCCGTTGCCGCAGGACGATACCGGCCAGCGTCACGGTGCCGCCCGGCGCAGCGTGACCCGGCTGCTGTCCGGCAGGCCATAGGCGCCCGAGGTGACGATCACCTCGCCGGCTCGGAGATCGCCGGTGATTTCCGCCCGCCCGCCCTGCCGCACGCCGACCACCACCGCATGACCGCGCACGATCGAGTCCGCCCCCAGCACAAAGACCTGGAACTCATTGCCCACCAGGACCAGCGCCGAGTCAGGCACGACCAGCACGCCCCGGCGGGTCTCGACCGAGACCCGGGCTTCGGTTGACGCCCCGGCCCGCATCCCCGCGCCACCACCGCTCACACGGATCAGCACCTGGGCGGCATTCGTGCTGGTATCGAGCGCGGGGGCGATCGCGCGGACCCGGCCGGTCGCAGCTGCACCACCGCCCTCCACCGCGATCTGCGCGGTCAGTCCGACGCGGAGCAGCCCCAGGTCCGCCGCTGGCACCGCCGCCACCAGGTCGAGCACGGCATCGTCCACCACGGCCGCGAGCGCCTGACCCGCGGCCACCCGTTCGCCGGGTTGTACCGTCACCTCCGCCACGACCCCCGACAGCGGCGAGACCAGCTGACTCCGGACCAGCAGCGCCTCCGCGGCGCGTGCGGCCGCTTCCGCCGCCGTCGCCACCGCCTCCTGCTCTTCCACACTCCGGCGGGCGGTGATGCCCTCCGTGAGCAGCCGCCGCTGGCGCACCGCGTTCGCCGTGGCGGCATCCGCCTGGGCCCGCAGCGCGGCGGCCTGCCCGGCGAGTTCCGGCGCGTCCAGTTCGATCAGGACGTCGCCCCGGCCCACCCGGTCTCCGATGCTCACGGCCACGCGGCGCACCACGGCATCCATCGGCGCGGTCAGCGCCGCTGAACCACCCGGCACCGGCGCGAGTCGCCCGACGACCGTGACCGTCCTGGTGATGGTGTCACTGCGCAGCGTATCCAGTTCCACGGGGATCACCGGTGCTGCGGGCGCCTGTTCAGCCGAACCCCCACCGCAACCGAGCAGCAGCAGGAGGAAAGAGAGAGCTCTCATCAGGGGGTACCGGTCAGCGCGTGCCATGATGCCAATGCCTCTTGAAAGGCGAGCAGATCGTCCAATGCCACTGTCGCAGTCTCCCGCTCGGCGCGGAGCGCATCGAGCACCGGGAGTACTCCCGTCTCCCCGAGTTCGTACGCTGCGAGCGCCTTGGCGCGCAGCAGCGCCGCCGCTGGCAACAGTGTGTCACGCGCGCGGCGGGCCCGCGCTGCCGACTCCACCAGCCGGACTCGCGCGACCCCCACCTGGGCCATGACCTCCATGCGCGTCTCGCTCAACTGGGCGGAGGACTGTTCCGCCCGCGCCGCGGCCCCCGCCGCCAGCGCGCCACCCCGGTGCCAGACCGGAAGCGGTACGCTGACCCCGAACAGCCAGAGTGTGTGTCCCGGCTGTGCCGGATCTGACCAGTCCGCGCCGAGCTCGATCGAAGGGAGCGGGACGCGGGCGCGCGTTGCGCTTCGGGCCTGCGCTGCGGCGACGGCCGAATCCGCCTCCGCCCGGCGGATTGCCGGAGACGAAGCGGGCACGGTCGAGACCAAGCTGTCCGAAGCGTCGAGATCGCTGTCGAGGCGGCCCGCGATGCGCGGTGCGGCGGTCGAACCCCAGCCGATCGCGCGAACGAACGCCGAGATGCTGCGCTGTTCGCCTTCACGCGCGCGCGAGAGGTCCTGCTGCACCCGGCTCGCCTCCAGCGCCAGGCGGAGCGATTCGACCTGCGGGATCTCTCCTTGCTCGAAGCGGTGTGCGGCGAGCGTCGCGGCCGAATCCGCCGCCGTCGCCTGCTGCTCCGCCAATCGGCGCGCCTCCCGGCCCGTGATCGCGCCGAAAAATGCGATCCGGACCTCCAGGGCGAGCGCCGCATCCGTCAGCGCCGAGTCCGCGGCTGCACGGTCGAGGGAGCGGAACGCCGCCTGACGATCCGCTCCACGGGTGAGCAGCCAGCCGAGCGTCTGCTGCACAACCAGGTGCTGGCGCGGCGTAGCCTCCGTATACGAGTAGCCGAGGGTCGGGTTGGGGACGGCGGAAGCGGCGCCGATGCCGGCACGCGCTTCGGCGATCACCGCGCGCGCCGCGTGAAGCTGGGCACGATGCGCCCGGGCATGGGTCATCGCCTGGGCGAGCGTGAGGGAGTCCGGTGCCAGGGCCTGCAGCAGCACGGCGGCGCCGAGTGCGACGATCAGCATGGCGCAGCGAAGGATGGGATCACAGGACAGGCATCATCGCATTGGATCAATGCAGACGCAAGGTGAAGCCGGAACGCACGAGGAAGGCCTGGCTGTTGTCGTATGTCAGACTGAGCGAGCCGAACAGCCCGGCGGTGAAATTGTGGCCGATGCCGACAGAGCCGAAGACCTCACCGCCCGCGACTTCGGGATTGAGGGTGTTCTCCGGCCCACTGGCGCCGGTGGTGGTATTGGCCAGTACTTCGCTGAACAGCTCCGTGGTTGGCGTCAGGCGGTATTGCACCGCGAGCGCCGCGCTGAGCAGGTTCCCGACGCTCGCCCCGGCGGGTTTCCCCTGCAAGGTGTACCCGGCGTTGAAATGCGAATCCCACCGCCGCCCGAGGTGCTTGCTCAGGATGAGGTAGCCCGCCACATCGGTCTTGCCCGTCCCGATCAGGTTATTGCGCGCGGTGGGAAACTTGACCTCTGCGCCGAGCGCGATCGCCGGTCGGCCGCCACGCTCCTGCGCCAGCAGTCCGATGAGCGTCGCTTCCATGTCTCCAGCGCCGGTGACATGCTTGCCGCCCTTGGGACGAATCGAGGTGTACGGCACCGGCTCGATCAGAAACTCGAGCCGATTCGAGAGCCCGATCTCCCCCGAGAAGGGGACGGCGATCTCCCGGCCAGTGGAGGAGGTCTGAAATTCGAAGTTGTAGCCCACGACCACGCGTCCCGCGGGCAGGGTGCGGGCATCCTCGGTCTCGAGCGCCTGGGCGTGGAGCGGGCCGGCGGCACAGGCGGTGATGAACACGATCAGGGATATCGGGTGACGCATGTTCCTCCCGGAGTGTGCGGGGAATGATCTCACTGTTGAACGGTGGGAAGCATGCGTCCGGGAGATGACCGGAGGATGTCAGCGCGGTTCCGTCACGGGGGCGATGGCGTGGGAGGTGGCACGGATGGCGTGCGCCCGCGATCCCGGCGGTGGACGATCCACACCGCAAGCAGTGCCATGACCGCCCCGCTGACCACATCGCTCAACCAGTGCTTGTTGTCATTGATACGGGACCAGGCGGTCCCGCCCGCGCCGAGCAGCAGCACCACTCCCGCCGCCGGCGAGGTCTCGAGCGCGAGCGAGCCTGCCAGCGCGAAGGCGGCGGCGGTGTGGCCGGAGGGGAAGGAACTCGGGCCATCGAAGGGCCGGAACTCCCGCGGGGACTGGCTGAAGCCAGGGCGCACCCGGCCGACGGCGAACTTGATACCCGTGCCGAGGAGTCCAACGGCCAGCAGCGCAATCGCCGCGCGGCGGCCTGCATGAAGCAGCCCCGGACGCTTGAGCAGGCGGCCAGCGATCAGCAGACCGAGAACCACCGGGAGGTACACCTCGGCCTGGCCCAGGTGACGAAACCTGCGCGCCCACTGATCCAGTGTCGGATTGCGCTCGGACTGGGCGGTCACTCGCGTCAGGCTGTCCAGCGTGAATGGCGTCCAGACCGGCCTGACGGCCGGGCCGGGGGCTGGCGCCAGAGAGTCAGCGTTAGGACGCGCTGGACCGGCTGTCGCCGCCGAATCGGCCTGACTACGCGGGTGCACGGTCAGTGCCCGGGCCGCGGTCCGGGGGCAGGTGCAGGGAAACCCGGGTGCGGCCGGCGACCTGCTCGCAGGTCAGAGTTCCACCATGCTGTTCTGCAATCCAGCGCAGGATGCCAAGCCCCAGTCCGCCCTCCGGTCGAGAGGAGTCGATAGCGGGAGTGGCAGTGAGTTCCGGAACGGCTGCGCCGGAATTGGTCACGACCAGCCTGGTGGATGCAGCATCGAACAGCACGGACACACTGACCGGCGCCTCGCTTGTGCCATGGCGCAACGCGTTCTCGATCATCTCGAGCAACGCCTCTCGAAGCAGGGCTGCATTTCCCCGTACCACCGCGGGCGCCACCTCGTCCAGCCTCAGGCCGCGTCCGAGGTCGTGGGCCCGGCCTCGCAGCACTTCAGCGCACTCGAGCACCAGCGCATCGAGTTCAACGGCATCGTCGAGCGCGGGGCGTTCGCCGGTGCGCGCCTCCGCCAGCAGGAACAGATCGTTGACCCGGCGCTGCATCTGATCGGCCGCAACCCGAATCCGGTGAAAGGCCGCGGCGGTATCCACCTCGCTTCGGTGCTCGGCCAGGATTGCTTCGCCCAGGACCAGGGTGAGCGGGGTGCGGATCTGGTGAGCGGCCTGACGCAGAAACAGCCGGTTTTCCTCCCGGGCCCGTTCCAGCCGATCGAGCAGGCCATTGAATTGGAGCGCGACGCGGTCGACTTCGTCCGGGACGGCGTTGGTCCACAGTCGATCGTTGAGCCGCTCAGGGGAAACGGAGCCGATCTGCTGTTCCAGCAGTTGAATCGGGAGGAGGGCTCGCCGGGACAATAGATACCCGCCGGTCAGGCTGGCCCCGAGCACCAGCGGCACGCTGAGCACCAGCCAGAGCGCCAGGTCCTCACGCTCCTCGGCCAGCACCTCCGTGGGAGCGAGCACGGCGACGGCGAACGCCGGTGCGGCCGTCGCGAGGTACACGACGCGGCGCAGAGGATGTTCCATGCCTACGGGGACGTCGTGAACCAACGACCCGGTGCCGAGTGGCCGGGATGCCGCGAGCCAGGCAGGTGGCCCCTGCTCCGCGAGCGGCTGGCCCTCCGGCGACAGGACGACATACCCGCCATCCCGGCTGGGCCACTCGCGCAGGGCCTCGCGGGCAGCGGGCGCGAGGCCATCCCCCGGGGCCTCTTCGTATTCCCGTCGAACGGCCGCAGCGAGCGTGTGTGCCTGGCTGGTGATGTGTCGAGTCAGGCGCTGCTCCGACTGCACCCAGAGATAGGAGTACAGGAGGATATCCAGGAGCAGCAATCCGGCCAGAAAGGCCAGGGCGAATCGCACCGCAAGGCGGAACCGAAGGCGACTAAGAGGCATCGGCCGGGGGAGTGGCCGCGAGCTGGTACCCCATCCCGCGTACGGTATGAATCAACGGGGAGGTGCCTGTCGGATCGAGCTTGCGGCGCACCCGACCGATCAGGACGTCGACGGCATTCCCCACCGGATCGAAGTTATCGTCCCAGACATGGTCGAGGATCTGCCCGCGGGACAGCACCCGGTTCGGGTTGCGCAGCAGGTATTCGAGCAGCGCATACTCGCGGGCGGAAAGCCGGATCTCCGTCTCGCCCCTCCGCGCCGTGCGCGAACCGGGATGCAGGGAGAGGTTTTCGAATGTGAGGTCGACGGGTAGGGTCTCGGTCGGGCGCCGGGCCAGCGCCCGCAGCCGGGCCAGCAATTCCTCGGCGGCGAACGGCTTCGCCAGGTAGTCGTCCGCGCCGGCATCGAGGCCATGCACCCGATCGGTGAGGGCGCTGCGGGCGGTGAGCATCAGGATCGGAGTGTGTCCACCCCCGGCCCGATAACGGCGGCAGACCTCTGCCCCATCGAGATCGGGCAGGCCGAGATCCAGTACAATGAGATCGTAGGGTGAGACCGCGAGGGCAGTGAGCGCGTCGTGGCCTGTTGCCACAATGTCCGGCGCCCACGCCGCCTGCCGCAGCACTCGCTGCAGCAGGTCGGCGACGTCGGCCTCATCCTCAACGATCAGCACCCGCATCGTGCCACTCTACCGACGCGGCGTGGTCTTCTTCGCATCCGCCTCTGCCTCCGCGGCTTCGTCCGCTTCACTTTCATAGCTGTTTTCGACCACCTTGCCGGTCCTGGCGTCGATGCCGATTTCCTGAATGCCACTCTTGCCAGGCACCGATAGGTCGAACGAATAGATCAGCAGCCCCTTCTCCTCCTCGAGTTCGCCTTCCTTGATCTTCGATCCCCTGGGCCCGGTCCGCAATGCGATCGCGACGGCGGAGTCGGCTGAAAGCGTGGCGCGAGCCTTGAGCCCGGGCTTCGTTTCCTTGATCACCGGCATCCCCTGCTGCGCGACAACTATCGTCGGTACCAGCAGAAGAGCCCCCAACGCGAAACAGCGCACCATGGAATTCGACATGTCAACGTTCTCCGCAATGGGTGTGGCAACCAGCCAGACCCGGGAAAGGCAGCGCTCCTCCCGGCTGGGAGACAATCGTAGCGGAACGGGGTGACGCGAAGATGACAGGCCGGGGAGACCGGCCACTGCCGGCCCTCGATTCAGGGGGCGGCACTACCCGCTTCCGTCCGGCGGTACACGATGCCGGTCACTCCCCGGAACACCACCTGATAGTGATCCGCCTGGTAGTCCCGGAAGAAGGGATACCGCGACATGACGTACACCGGCCGCTCGCGGACCGCATCGGTGTCGATGATGGAGCGGGTGGCGGGCTGGCGATCGGCGTCGAGGTGCATCCCCACCTTGGCGTCGCCCTGGCCCCAGACATAGATCCGGTTTTCCGGCGATGAATGCGCCCGCACATAGAGCGCCGCGTCCGGCACCGTCCCTGGCCGCGCGAATCCGGCGGTGACCGCCACCAGAAAGACCAGCGCGGAAACGGCGAGCCAGCCGCGGTACGCCGTGCCGTTGAGACGGGCGCACGGCCCCCGGTGTGTGCTTCGCCAGAGGGCGAGCGCCTGCGGTGCCGCCAACAGCGCCAGCGGCGGGATCAACTGGAGATAGTAGTGAAACAACCATTGGCCATTCACCCCCACACCGATGAGGGAGACCGCGAGCAGCAGCAGCAGCAGCGCGCGCAGTTCGGGACCGCGCACCCGCCATACCCGCTCATGCCGGATCGAGGACCGCACCGACAGGACGACGGCAAGGAGCAGCGGCGCCAGCTCCAGCACAAAGAACGCCCCATTACTCAGCGCCCGGTCCCAGTAGACCCAGGTACCGACACCGAACGCCGCGGCCTGGCTGCGCACGGTCCAGTAAATCGCATCGTGCAGGATGCCGGCGCGCGCCAGCATCAGGCCCGCGCCCCCCAGCGCGACTATGAATCCGGAAGCGAGGAGTGCGACCTGAATCAGCGTCTGCGTCCAGGTGAGGCCCGCCCGGCGACGATCGGCCGGATCCAGGAGATTGCACCCGAGCGCCGCGCCGGCGACCCCCGATGGCCGTTTCAGCAGGAAGGCGACGGCGACAAGGGCTCCGGCACAACACAGCTCCAGCCGCAGCAACGATCGGCTGGGGCGCAAGGTGAGCGCCAGCGCCGCCACGACCGGCAGGTTCATGATGAGCTCGCCGTTGAACGCCTGGTTACGGTAGTCACCCCAGCCGGGGAACAACCCGTACAACAGCGCGGCGGCGAAGCCCGTGACAGGATCGAACAGTCTGCGGGCGATCAGGTACAGCAGGTACATCGTCGCGAGGGTCCACAACAGCGCGGCGCCATGCAGTGCTGGCCGGTTATGGGTACCGGCTGCGCCGAGAATCGCGGCACACAGCACAAGCAGAAGGCGCGGCTTGCGCTCGGCAGAAGAGACCTGCCAGGTGAATGGAAAATGACAGGCGGGGTGTTTCCGGCGCGGGATCGGGTGAGAATCGTGTGCTCCAGCCGGGAGTGGCCCACGACCCTTGCCTTCCACCGGATCGAGGCCATTCTACGGGTAGGCTGTCCCGTCAACCCATGCCCTGTGAGTCTCCCCGTGCGACGAGTATAGCTTGGCCACTGACCCACGACAGTCTCGGAGCACCCGGCTGATCGACCTGGAAACCCGGGCCTCATGGATACTCCGGGCCGTCCGGATGGACACCATCCGGAGCAAGCTCTTCGGGTTCGCCCTGCTCGCCACCCTCATCCCCTCGTTCAGCCTGGCGTGGCTCTCCTTCCTGCAGAACAAGGGAGCCGTCACGGCCAAGGTCACCCAGGAGCTGCAGACCGCCGGCGCGCAAGCGACCCGGGAGCTGGACCTCTGGGTGAAGGAGCGGGTGTACGAGCTCCATACCTTCACCCTTCCTTCCCTCGTCGTCGAGAACCTGCAGCGCCTCTCCTCCGGCGCCGCGCCAGCCGGCGCCCGCCGGCTGAGCGATTACCTCGGGTCAATTCGCGAACGGCTGCCCGACTATGAGGAGTTGATGGTCCTGGGCCCGAGGGGCGGCGTGATCGCCAGCAGCAGCAGCACGACCCGTGGCGCGCGCCTTCCGCCCGGCTGGGAGCGGGAGATCGACGCCGGTGATGCCGTCCTCGGAGCTCCGGTGTGGGACTCCGTGCTCAGCATGGCGGTCATGGTCGTGGCGGTACCCATCCAGTCCGGCACCGGCGGGACACTCGGCACCCTCGCGGCCCGGCTCAACCTCTCCTCGGTGGAGGCGATCGTCAGCCGCCTGGCCCCGATCGGTTCCGGGCGCACCACGCTGGTCGCCCTCGATGGAACGGTCATCAGCGGTACGGCGGCGGCCGGGCCGGCCACGGCCGCACTCCGACTGGCCGGCGCCGCCATGACGATGCTGCTGCAGGAGCCGGGCATCGTGCACGAATACTCGAGCTACGACGGCCTCCAGGCCCTTGGTGCGCTTCAGCCAGCGGGGCGCTCCGGCTGGTCCGTGCTGTCCGAAGTCCCCGTCGCCTCCGCCTACTCCGCCATCACCCGGATGCGGAACATGACGGTGCTGCTGGTCTCGGCGGATCTCGTCGTCGTCGGGCTGCTGGCTTGGCTGCTTGGCATCATCATCATCCGGCCGCTGAACCGCCTGACACGGGGCGCGGCGGAGGTGGCGGCGGGCGATCTCGCGGTGGACCTGCCGGTGGTGGGCAGCGGGGAAGTCGGATACCTGACGCATGCCTTCAACGACATGGTCGCCCGGCTGCGCGAGAGCCGGGAGCAGCTCGAACGACTTTCCGTCACCGATGGCCTGACCGGGCTGTACAACCGCCGGCATCTGATGGAACGGCTGCGCAACGAAACCAGCCGGGCCCGCCGCACCGGGCAGCCCTTCGCCGTGGTGATGCTCGACATCGATGACTTCAAGGCCTACAACGACACCTACGGACACCTGGGCGGCGACGAAGTGCTTACCCGGGTAGCGGCGGTGCTGATCGCATCCACCCGGCAGGTGGATTGCGTAGCCCGGTACGGCGGCGAGGAATTCCTGCTGCTGCTGCCCGACACCGGCATGGCCAGCGCGGTCGAGGTGGGGGAGCGGATCAGGGAAGCGGTAAAAGCCGAGCGGTTCGCCGGCGGTCACGTCACCGTCAGCCTCGGCGTGGCGACCTTCCCGGAGTTCGGCGCGTCGCCCGAAGGCGTGATCATGAGCGCTGACGTAGCCCTCTACCAGGCCAAGAGCAGCGGCCGGGATGCCCTGGTCGCCGCGTCACCGGAATCCCCGACGGCCTGACCGGCCGGATCCCCTCTACGGCATCGTACCGCTGCCTCCCCCAATCAGGGCGCGCGAGACCCAGCCGCTCCGCCCGTCGGCCGCACTGACCCGCACCCACCCTTCGACATATGCAAGCCCGGACACGGCCGCGCCCGGGTCGAGGGTGAAGAGAATGCGGGTGCCGGTGCCGGGACCCTCGCGCACATTGCAGCGCGAGGTGATGACGAGCGGCACCAGCGTGGCGAAGGTCACTTCACCACTGCGGAGGCCAGGTC
>JAWXBX010000039.1:0-28439 GCA_034440415.1 Gemmatimonadota bacterium
GGCAGGTGGCAGGTGGCAAGTGGCAGGTGGCAGGTGGCAGGTGGCAGGTGGCAGGTGGCATTGCGAAGCTGCCATCGTTAAGCGCTAGCGGCCAATGGCCAACGGCTCATGGCCAGTGGCGGTGCCCGTCACCTGCGGGTACATTCGCGCCATGACGATACCGCCAGGAGCGACCGAGCCCGTCGCGGATCCCGCCAGGCCACGCCTGATCAGGTTCCGTTCGGTCGCGGTCACCGGACTGTTCATCCTCGCCGTGTTCTACACGCTGCATCTGGGGCGGGACTTCTTCCTGCCACTCGTGCTGGCATTCTTCCTCGCCCAGCTGCTCCGACCGTTGGTCCGTAGCCTTGGTCGCTGGCGACTGCCGACGGCCCTTGCCTCCGGCCTGGTGGTGCTGCTGCTGGTGGGAGCCGTCGGCACCGGGCTGTCACAGCTCTGGGGACCGGCCGCGGAGTGGGTGGAGCGCGCGCCCAGGGACCTCAATCGCCTCGAGAGCAAGCTCAAGAAGCTGCTGCGGTCGGTGGAGTCCGTCACCCGGACGGCCCAGCAGATGGATGAGATAGCCGACGTGGCCACCCCCGCAGGTCCCACGGTCGCACTCAAGCAGCCCAGCCTGATCGAGGTGCTGTTCGGTGGCGCCACCAGCTTGCTCGCCGCCGCCCTGATCACGCTGGTCCTGACGTACTTCTTTCTCTCCGCTGGCGACCAGTTCCTCCGCAAGCTCCCCCGCGTGCTGCCGCGCGATCATGCCGAGCGGGTACTGGGGGCGGTGCAGGTGATCGAGAACCAGCTGTCGCGCTATTTCCTCGCGGTCTCCATCATCAATCTCAGCCTCGGGATCATCACGGCAGGGATCATGGCGCTGCTCGGCATGCCGACACCGGCACTGCTGGGCGCGGTAGCGGCCCTGCTGAATTTCCTGCCCTATCTGGGGCCGGCCATCATGGCAACGCTGCTGGCGATGATTGCGTTGATCACCCTGCCGGCGCCGGCCACCGCCGTCGTTCCGCCGGCGCTCTACCTGCTCCTGCATGTCACCGAGGCCAACCTGGTGACGCCGCAGCTGCTCGGTCGACGGCTGCCGCTCAACCCCACGGCCATCTTCATCGGCTTCCTGTTCTGGTGGTGGCTCTGGGGGGTGCCGGGTGCACTGCTGGCGGTACCGATCCTGGTGACGCTGAAGGCGGTGTGCGATCAGAGCGAGGGGTTGAGGAATCTGGGGGAGGTGCTGGGGAGGTAGCTGGTAGCTGGCAGGTGGCAGGTGGCAGGTGGCAGGTGGCAGCGCGACGATGCGATCGGTGAACGCTAACGGCTGACGACCGACGGATGCTGACAGACGTCCGACGGCTTGTGGGCTGGCCACGCCACCCGCCGAGCACTCCGCCAGGCGGCGAGGCGGAGGGGATCGGCGCGGAACTCGTGGCGGTAGAGCGCACCCAGCAGCGTGATCTCCCGCATGATCTCGTCGGTACGGGCTTGCACCCCGGCGCGGGCCGCGACATGCCGCAGCCGACATCCGACCGCCTTCCGATCCAGCGCCTGCCACTCCCCCAGCCGCGTCAGCATCTCGACTGCAGCTCCCTCCACCAGGCCGTGCGGCCACAGGGTCTCATGTTCCAGAATGGCCTCGTGGGCGATGCGCCGGACGGCGAGGGAGAATTCGTATTCCCCGATCCGGAATGGCGGGAGGGTGAAGCGGCCGGCGAGGCCGGTGACCTTTTCGCTGGCGGCGGCCGCGATGCCGGTGATGTGATGGAGCAGCGTGTCCCAGATTTCGGCCCTGACTTGGTCGCGGGCCGAGATCGTGGCGGTACGGGTGGCTCGCGAGCGGGTGGCATCAGTCTCAAAGGCCTCGACGTCCCGAATGAGACGGTCGAGGACACCGATGTGCGCATCAATGCCAGGATTGCCGGTCGGGTTGTGCCGGCCGAAGACGCTGATACGCGTTGCCATATCGAGCTTTAGCCGAACCCAGCGGTGCATGATGGGGCATCTCCGGTGAGCGGTGGCCGGGAAGCGGGAGTGGAATTCAGGGAGGTGAATGCAAGCACCTTGCCAGCAGCGGAGAGCTCGGCGCAGCGGAGGAGGAGGGCGCGGATGGATCGTGGATCTTCGCGGAAGTGGTGTTCCGGAACAGTCAGGGAGTTGCCCGTCACGGTCAAATAATGGAGCAAGGGGGGAGTACCGTCGCCGCTGGCCGGAAAGTGGTGTGCCGGCGGGGTGAAGTCACAGGGGGGTGTGGATAAGCGGTTGACATGCGGTCGAAAGGGCCCGACAACCGGACTCAAGTGAACGTCATCCCGGCGGAAACATGTTCCTGCCAGCGTTCAGGAGCAGAGGGGCGGACAAAAGGGGAGTTCATCGTCGCGCCAGCGAGTTACATCCGCGGCAAAGTCGTTTGCATTGACCGGGAAGTCGGGTACTCCGGCCGGAAAGTCGGGTACAGCGACGCGGAAATGCGTTGCATCGGCGGGGAAGTGACGTACGACGAGTCGGCAGGCCAGGTCGGCGTCGCGGCAGTGCCGGCGGACGAGACGTCACCCGGTGTGGACGAGGGTTGCGGGGGTGAGGGCGAGTCGGCAGGAGGTGAGGGCGACGCTACCGCTGGGTCTATCGTGGGGAAGACGGCAGGGGGCGTCGCGTAAGCGGCTGAGGACAGCCCGGCAGCATCGGAGGCCGCCGCAGAAGGATTGGAGGACGCCGCAGGAGGATTGGAGGGCGCCGCGGCACTGGCTGCGAGGGACCTATCCGAAAGTCTGTGTGCGCGGTCATACTCACGCCCTGAGGAGGGGTATGATGACCAAGCGACAGGACGGCCCCGACGGGTGGTCCGAGGCTGCGCTGGACGCCTTGATCGGCGAGACCCGGACACCGGCGGAGTTGGAGGTGCTGTTCCGGCAGCTGAAGCAGCGCATGGTTGAGCAGGTGCTGCAGGCCGAGCTGACCGAGCACCTCGGGTATCCGCCGGGGACGGGCCGCGGGCTGGAGGGGAATGCACGCAATGGCACGACGCCGAAGACCGCGCTGACGGACGAGGGCGCGCTGCCGCTGGCGATCCCGCGCGACCGGGCGGGCAGCTTCACGCCCCAGTTCGTGCCCAAGGGGTGCGGCGGCTCCCGGGCTTCGACCAGAAGGTGCTGTCGCTCTACGCCCGCGGCCTCACCATGCGGGACCCCCTGGCCCACCTGGAAGAATGCTACCAGGTGCCGGAGTCGGCCGACGTGATTACGGCGGTCACCGATGCGGTGTGGGAGGAGGCGCAGGCGGGGCAGCAGCGACCGCTCGAGGCGGTGTATCTCGCGGTCGCGCTGGATGGCCTGCGGGTGAGGATACGCACCGAAGGCGTCGTCCGCAGCCAGGTTGTCTACCTCGCCCTCGGCTGGCGCGCCGACGGGGCCAAAGAGGTGCTCGGCTTCTGGATCGCGGCCGACGAAGGGGCCGCCTTTTGGCAGCGGGTCCTGAGCGAATTGCAGGGCCGCGGAGTCCAGGATATTCTGATCGCGCTGATCGACGGGCTGCGCGGCTTTCCCGAGGCGATCCACGCCGTCTATCCCGACGCCGTCGTGCAGCAGTGCCTCGTCCACCTGGTGCGGCAGAGCCTGGGGACGGTGAGAGGGCTCGCTCGTCGGCGTCGCGGCAGCTGAGGTAGCGGCCGTTCACGACGTCTTTGCCCGCCGCGTGATCCTGACCGGTAAGCGTCGGGGGTGCCAAGAAGCCCAACAGCAGTAGCGCCGTCGCGAACCGGGCGACGTGAACCAGGGCGATTCCTCGCATCTTGTGCCTCCATTTCCCGGGGGGTGCCGAGAGGCAGCCGCGCGCAGGGAGTCCCCGCGGTCACCTTGTTTGGTAGAGGGTAAGGCGGGGGCGTCAGCCGGGGATCAGCGGGTTATCAGGTGGGTTGGGCTTGGGGGGAAGGACGGGATAAGGGAGAAGGGAGAAGGGAGAAGGGCTGGCGCCACCCCGCCGAGCACTCCACTCTTAGCCAGTTAGACCGCCATTCGGCTGCTGGCTGTCACACTCAGATGCCACTCATGCATTGCTGGGAGACCGGACGCGGCAGGCTGGCAATCGTGACAGTTGAATTGTTGAACCCGCCAAAGCAAAGCGTTGATCCATGACTACGACGAGCGCCTTATGGGAGGTCGACCCGACATCCCTGGCCGCCTTCTCGGCCGGTCTCGGCCAGCCGCAGACCGGCGGGGCGTGGTTGCGGCTGCGCCGGACCGCGGAAGAGCTTGCGCTCCTCCCCGCCTTTGATCGGCTGATCACGCTGGACATGAACCGCATCGAGGAGCTGCCCCACCAAATCCGCGTGGCCCAGCAGGCCCTGCAGCCACCGATGAGTGGCCGCGCCATCCTCGCCGACGAGGTGGGACTCGGGAAGACGATCGAAGCGGGGATCATCCTGAAGGAACTGGCCGTTCGTGGACTCGCCCGGAGGATCCTCATCCTTACGCCGGCGAGCCTGGTCACCCAGTGGGTGGACGAACTGTCGGACAAGTTCTTCGAGGAGTTCACTCCCATCGAAGAGGCTGGGCAGTGGAACGGAGCCACTCGTGCAATCGCATCGTACGACCGGGCCCGCCAGGAGAAACACGCCGAGCAATTGCTGCGGCACCGCTGGGACCTGGTGATCGTGGACGAGGCGCACAAGTGCAAGAACCACCTGACTTCCCGCTACAAGTTCATTTCCCAGATCCGTCGTAACTATCTCCTTCTCCTTACCGCCACGCCGATCCAGAATGACCTGCGCGAGTTGTACAATCTCGTCACCTTGCTCCGACCGGGGCATTTCGGCACCTGGAAGGAGTTCAAGCGGGAGTACGTGTCCGGGGGGAACCTTCGCGAGGTACGGCAGGCCGAAGCGCTTCGCGACCTGACCAGCCGGGTGATGATCCGGACTCGTCGTGCAAGCGTCGCCCACGTCATGTCATTGCCGGCCCGACGGCCTCGGCACCCTGAAATCCGCCTCACACCCGCTGAAGCCCAGGTCTACGCTGATACCGCACGCCTGCTACGCGATGTGTACCGCGAGGGCTTTCGGGTTCCGACCGAGGAGGAAGACCTTCAGGACAAACGGCGCAAACGGGCGCGGACCGGCCGGGGGATCTACTTCCTCGAATGCCTGCGGTTGGCGCAGCGCCTCTGCTCCTCGGCGCCGGCGCTCGCCACTTCGCTGTCCAAACAGGGGCAAGGTGAGCTGATCGTGCCCGCCTTTCGCCAGCGTTTCCAGGAGCTGGCCGAGCAGGCGGGCGCGGTGACGACCCACGCGAAGCTGGAGGAACTCACCACGCTCTTGGTGAAGTCGGAGGACCGGCTGGTGGTCTTCAGCGAGCATCTGCCGACGGTCGCCCTGATCGCCGCGCGGGTCGAAGCTCTCGGACGCCCGCCGATCGTCTTCACCGGGAGTCTCAACCGCCTGCAGCGTCACCAGGCGCTCAAGCGATTCAAACGGGAGCCCCGGGGCGTGCTGGTGAGTACCCGGGCTGGCACCGAAGGGCTCAATCTCCAATTCTGCCACCAACTGGTGAACTACGAACTGCCGTGGAATCCGATGGTCGTGGAGCAGCGGATCGGGCGGGTGCATCGCTACGGCCAGACCCGCGAGGTCGAACTGTTCAACTATGCGGCCAAGGGCACAGTCGAAGCGCACATCCTGCGCCTGATGCACACCAAGATCCGGCTGTTCGAGCTGGTGGTGGGCGAGCTGGACCTGATTCTCGACCGGATGGAGGATGACGACGGCGAGAGCTTCGCTGGACTGCTCGGCGACATGTGGCTCGTGGCCGAGTCGGACGAGGTATTCGAGCAGAAGTTGGAAGTGCTTGGCGACAAGGTGGCGGCGGATCGGACAGCCTCGCAGGCCGACGAGCAGAAGAGCACGATCGTGGCGGCGGAGGATGCCGCGGGCCGGCTGGTACGCGAGTTTACCGCTCTCACGGTGCCCGCTCGCCTTCGTCTCGGGTATGGCACCGTCCATCTGAACCTCGCTCCTGGGGTCGAGGCTGCACGCCAGCAGTTGGGTCTTCACGTGGCGGAGGTACTTGAGATGCTTGGAGGAGGGGCAAGGGTGGAAGCTGCTGCGATGAGCCCGGACTACGGCCCGACCTACCGTATTGTCGGGGTGACTGGCCAGGGGCGGGCCATCACCATGGTCGCTCAGGCTGATCGGTTGCCGATGACGCTCCTTGAACTGGCTGGCGATCCTGCCGCACCACTCGCGGCATGACGGCACCGGACGTTCCCGAGCGCCCGGCTGCAGTCATCGACCAACGGCCCCGCCAGCTGCTGGAGAAGTATGCGAGCCTTGTTGGCGCGCTGCTCATGGATCTGGGCGGGGGGCTGGTCGAGTTCGAGGTGCCGGTTGGAGAGCGATCCCACTGGGGTAAAGACCTCGTCGTACGGGTCGCGCTGATGCCGGAAGCGCTCGACGAGGACCCCGAAGCGGAACTCCTCGGCGTCGGGAGTCCGGTATTCGAGCGCCTCATCATCGCCATCCGGGCCCGCGGATTCCTCGAGCGACGCGGTGTGGTACCGCCGTCGGAAGACCCCTCAGCAGCCGCGGCCACCATTCCGGTGCCGCTCGAAAACGCGTCGGCGGGCGAGAGCGTCGTCGAACTCACGCTGCTGCCAGTCGGTCGCCTCCTCGCCCGGGTGTCGATCAAGGCGGGGCCCCGGCTGGAAGAGCGGATGGTGGAGTCGCCGCTGGTGGATCTGTCGACGGGGTCGGCCGTCGGTCCGGAGGTCGCTGCCATTCTCACCGGCGCCAATGCTGGAGTGGGAGCTGTCCCGCCGGCCGATATGAAGACGGCATCCAGGAGAGCGACTGAGGAACTGCTTCCGCTTCTGTTCGACGAGCTGGAGCAGAAGCTGGCGGCGGACATCGCCTGCCTCAGGGAGGAAGCGGAGCGATCGCGGAAGACGGAGGTAGACCGGCTGGAGAGGTACTACGGGGCAATGATCGAAGAGGTCGATCCAGAGGACGACCCGGAGGCGGCCAAGGGGGCGAAGAAGGCATTTCGGGCGGAGCTCGACCAGCGGAAGCATGAGGAGGAGGAGCGGTTTCAAGTTCGCGTCACGGTTCACCCGCTCCAGCTCACGGAGTGGCAGGTGCTCGCGCAGCGGGCGACATGGCCGCTGATCACGGCAGGTGGGCGCGCGGCGTCGCTGCAGGCCACACGATTGCTGGTGGGGGACGTGACCTGGCGTCTGGTCTGCCCCTCGTGCGGCACAGCGCCGAGCGCCATTCGGGTCTGTCGGTCGGGGCATGCGAGTTGTCCGGCGTGCAGCGAGCGGTGCGGTGTGTGCGGCGAGACGGCGTGCCGGACCCATGGGCTTGCGACCTGCACCACGGAGGGGCATCCGGTCTGTGCCGCCCACGCCCGGGAGTGCGGGTCGTGCGGTGGGGCGCACTGCACGGCGCACAGCGGCCGCTGCGGGGTTGGCGACCATGAGATCTGCCCGGGCTGTGTGGTCCAGTGCGGTCGGTGCGGAGTTGGGCTCTGTCGAGCACATGGGACTCAAACGCTGGTGGACGCTCCAAAGGGTGCGCGGTGGCTCTGCTCCGCGTGCACCGTGCACTGCGAGGGGGGGACCAACGAGCCGGTTGGCCTTGATGAGGTCGTGCGGTGTACCTCGTGCGAGCGGCACATCTGCGAGGTCCACAAGGCGGTATGCGCGGTGGATGGCAAGCCGCACTGCTCGCGGCACCTGCGTCGGTCGGACCGGAGTGGGCGGCTGGCGTGCGAGGATCACCGGACGAGCTGTGCGAACGAGCCGAACAGCATCCTGGCGAGCGACGAAGTTGCGCCGTGCGCGAGCTGCGGGAAGGTCATCTGCGAGGCGCACGGCGGCGTGTGTGATGCCGACGGGGCACGGCACTGCATCAGCCATCTGGCGTCGCTTGCCGATCGTCCTGGGCGAACGGCATGCGAGCCGCACCGGACGACGTGCCACATTGACGCCGTGAGTTTCTCGATGACGGGAACCAAGCCGTGTCCGGTGTGCGACAAGGCGACGTGTGAGGCGCACCGGGCGAGTTGTGGCTACTGCGCGCGTCAGGTATGCGCCCGGGATATTGCGGGGGGCAAGTGCGTAACCTGCGGCAAGCTGGAAATCGTCGCTGATCCTGCTGACGACCTGATTCAGGCGGCGCTGGCGGCGAATGGGGGAGAGCCCCCAAAGGCGAAGTCCTGGCGGACGGCCCGTGACGCCTCGGGTTCAGTGGTGGAGCTGGACCTGGGATGGACCCGGCGGCTGGTGTTCACGGTGCCGCATGGGGAGGTGAAGCCGAGGACGGTGGTGACGCATAGTTTGGTGGGGAGCAGGAGGGTGAGGTAGGGTCCCACAGTGCGTGTCTCCATCCCGCCCCATACCACGCATCCCTGGCCAACGCCCCCTCTCCGGTCTGCGCCAGCGCTTCGCGGTGGCGCTTCCCCAGCGGGCGGCTCCGAGCGACAAATCCGGTGGACACGGGGCGATTCACTTCGACCAAGACCAGGCGGCGGGTATGCTCCAATGGCCCCACTCGGGATTCCACGTCCACGATAGCGTCTGGGTCCTGGAGGATGACCGGGCCTTCGCCCGCCGGCGCGCGCGCTACTGCGCACGCAATCCCGTGGCGCTGCGGGAGCGGGGTATTCCACCTCGGCGCCGAGCGCCTGATCTGCCTATATTTCGACTACCATGGACCGCTCGAAGTACCCCACACGGAAGCGTCGCCTGACCGATCCCGAGGATCATGCCGACCTCGAGGCCCTCACTCCGGCTGCTCGACTAGCCATGGTCTGGCCCCTGACGCTGCAAGCGTGGGCCTTCCGCCCCGGATACCCCCATGAACCCCGACTTCATCGAGATGTTGTCCGCGTTGCACGACGCGGAGGCTGACTACCTGGTCGTGGGAGCCCATGCGTTGGCGGCCCATGGCCGTCCGCGCGCCACCGGCGATCTCGATCTCTGGGTCCGGCCGACACCTGCCAACGCCGACCGGGTCTACGCCGCCCTGACCCGTTTCGGCGCGCCCCTGCACGAGCTTGCTCCGGGAGATCTGGCTACACCGGACCTGGTCTTTCAGATCGGGGTGGTACCGGTGCGGATCGACATCCTGACCAGTGTCTCCGGGGTGACCTTCGACGAGGGCTGGGCGAGCCGCATGACGGTCCCGATCGGCACGCTCGACGTCCCGGTGATCGGACGCGAGTGCCTGATCCGGAACAAGCGGGCCTCTGGGCGCCCCCGGGACTGGGCCGATATCGCCGACTTGGAGGGAGGAAGGCGGGAGTAGTGCGCTCCGGTGCATCCGGGCGCACTGGGAGGCTTCGAGACCTGGCTTGCCCAGGTGTGACACCTGCGGGGCCTGTGACCCGGGCCGAGCTCGGCAAGTTGGGGAACGGCTCCCAGCGGCTCCCGGCCGAGCGGCTACTCAAGCATCTGCAGAAGATCACCGACCTCCCTGCCGCCGACCAGCGGACCGTCCTGAAGCTCCTCGATGCCCTCCACGAATCCCGCCAGCGCACCAGCCGGCCGCGATCGAAGGTACGCGCGGCCAGTTGAGAGCTTCATCAGCCCGAGCCTAGAAACAAGAAGAGCGCCTGACGAAGGCGCCCTTGTTGCATCGGCGACTATCCGATAGCGGAGGGTCACTTGAGGCATCTCGCCCGCTACAAACTGTACTTCGCCGTAGCTTCCTCCTCGCCAATCCAGGAGAGTCGTGGAGGTCCACCGCCATGCATTTCTGACTGGGGATAGGTCCGTTCCCACAACCGCCCATCCGCTGCATCTCTGTAAAGTGTGGACCAGCCGTCCGGCGTCGCGGCCAGTCTTGTCAGCGTGCGCGCGATTAGAGAGTCGATCCGGCGGGCCGTCTCGTCGGCAACAACACGCCCATCGACGAGGACCCATGCACCTACTAGATCTGTCTCGTAAATCTCAAGTCCGGACACTTGGTTTTTCACTCCCTGTCACGGGATGAAGAAGGGGAACTCGAATATCGGCTCCTCGACAACTACCGGAGGTATATCCGTTATCGTAGCGCCCCCAGGCAGCGGTCCATTGGGAATCACGTACTCCGGGGCACCACCATTGGTCCGTCCTCCACCAACGAACCCTGGATTTGTCCGATTGATTGGTGAAGCGACCCCCCTAACGCCACTCGATGGGAATTCAGCCACTCTATAACCCGTCGCACTCTCTGGAATGCCTAGACGCCCCGGAATCTGTGAGGCATTGAGCCCACGGACGGCTGTGGCATCAGTCACGAATACATCCGCGTTTCCAGGTTGGCCCATCGTTGCTAGAGGTGTACCGCCCGGGGCGACACGTGCAAATGTGGCCGGAATCGGATTCGAGATTCCGCTACCCCCACCAGTAGCTGCCGTCCCGAAGAGGACAGCGAGCGATCCCTTCCCTTGAGCCGCCTGCATGTCCGACTTCCCAACACCCGCCTGGGTACAATTCCCTGCATCCTTCTCCTTACACAATCCGAATGGGTCTCGGAAGTGAATCGGATTCTTCCCCGCATACGCATACAGATTGACCCCGCCCGCCAGCCCGATCGGATCCTGGGCGAGGAGGGATCCAGCTGACAGGTCGTACCGACACCCCTCGTCGGTACGACTAGGGCGCGATCACCTCTAACTTGGGAAAGTAGGTCCGGTAGCGCACTGGATCGCGCGTCAACAGCGCCATCCGAGCCACGGCAGCGTGGGCGCCGATGTAGAAATCCGGGAGGGGGGAGCGCCATGCACCAGACCGGCGCCGGTAGCTCCGGAAGCACTTGCCGACGAGAAAGCCAGCCTCCCACGGGAGCGCCTCGCGCTGAAACATGGTCGCAGGCAAGGCCGCCTCCAGCTCTTCAATGCGTTCAAACCCGACCGAGACCTCCGCGTAGATGATCGGGTTGATGACCAGAACGGCATGTTCCGCCTGCAGAGCCAGGATCTCGGACGACCACCTGAACCAGCGGGGATCCTCGGTCAACACATCGAGGAGTACATTGCTGTCTACCAGGACGGCCGGCACGTTAGCCCGCTCGGGTGAGTGCCAGGATCTGGTCGGTGGTCAGGCGCGCGGTGGCTCGACCCTGGAGATGGACGATGACCCGCCGGCCGCGCGCGGTCGGGCGGCCGGCCTTCTTCAGGACCGCCGTGTCCCCTCGGATTGCAAACTCGACTTCGGTATTCGGCAACAGGCCGAGCTGCTCTCGGATCGCGGCGGGAATGGTGACTTGCCCCTTGGTGGTAATCTTCATGGCCCTCTCCGAGTAGCGGTAATACTCCCTGCAGTAAGAATGCGCGCGCGGAGCAGCGCCTGTCAACTTTGGCACGAGTGCGGGTCGAGTACCTCCCGCATCCAGCCCCACCGCCATGAGGCCGGCGCCGCCCAGCCCTCCCTCTTGGGTCTCCGCAAGCTCCCCCGCGCCCTCCGGGTCAGCGTCGATTCCCTCGACTTCGAGCAGGACGAGCGCGGCCCCGATGACGAGTTCCGGCTCCAGTTCGAGGCCGTCACCGCCTTCACCCAAGACGAGAAGAAATCCGCCAAGACCCTCCTCGATGCCCTCATCCTCACCCACCAGGCCCGTCGCTGGGCCTCCGCCTCCTGAGCCAGGAAAAGAAAAGCCCGGCCGCGACCGCCGGGCTCCGACACCCTCCTGAGAATTGTTCGGTCAGTTCCTTTAGCGCCAGCGGGACATCTCGGAGGTAGTTCTCAGCTGCACTCATCAGGCGGACTCACTTGTGGATGTCCGTGAGAAGATTTGCCTGCTCCGCACGATCCGCGACAGTTTGCCCCCACTGCTTCAAGAACGAGGTCTGCTCCGCCTGAGAACGCTGATAGAAATCCGAGACCTGGCGAGTGGGGTTACGAATCCATTCACCGTGTTGAGAAGCTACCCGTTCCAGGCTCCTTGTCGCCTTCGATATCTCACCCGGTGTGCGCTCCGCCAACTCGGCCACGAAGCCAGCGTGACGGCCGCCTTCTGTGGCGCCCCCTGCGCCAGCACTACCCGCAGCTGACGCGCCTGCTAGCCCAGCTGTCACGCGTCCAGCGAATGCGAGCGTTGCCTCAGGCGCAGCTGCCCGAAGGTCCCACCGACCACCGCACCCACGAGGAGCGACCGACCGAGGTTTTCGGTTGCCGGGCGGCACTGGGTGAGGAACCGCCCGGCCAGTGAACCACACCGCTAAGTCGCCGACGCACCTCCCGGCCACGGGGCCACGAATTCGAATCGTTCGACCAGTCGAAGACGGGCAAAATCCCGGGTGTTCGCTGTGATCAGCGTAAGTCCTTCCTCCCGGCAGGATGCTGCGAGCAGGGCGTCACTCAGGAAGGATCGGGTGAAGCCGCCCGGGCTGATGACGCGGCGCTGGATCAGCAGCGAGACCAGTTCGCCGCTGCGGACCCACGCCTGACAGGATGGCACCACAAGCCGCCCCCTGGCCTCGAAGGGCCGGAGGTAGGCGTCCCGGACCTGGCGTCGTCCTTCGGCAGCCACGCCCCCCAGCATGAGTTCCTGGGCAACTGTCGCGTGGAGGTAGGTGGCCGGGAGGTTGGCCGAGTAGAAGCCGATTAACGCCTCGGCCGCCTTCCGGTCGCGGTTGGCGGCGACGTAAATGTTGGTATCGAGCACGTACTTCGGCACCGGCGCTCAGCTCCCGGCGAATGGATCCCGGAGGGTCTTGCTCCCGGCCAGGCGCCGGACTCCGCTGGTCACTTCCTGGCGGAAGGCCACGAGATCGAGGGCCTGCTCCACGGTTTCCGTTTCGGTCTCGGTGCCGAGGATCCGGCGGGCGCGGTCAAGCTTCGCCTGGTCGAGGCGAAGATTCTTGCGGACGCGGCGTACGGTACCTGGCATCGCTGCTCTCCGAGGTGTGTACAGCCACTACGTAGTGCGCGTACAGACACGTGGCACGCTACCGATGTATTCCGCTGAGCTCCTGGGGCTCTAGCCGGTACAGGAGAAGCAGACGCCCAAAGCGGCACGTCTCCTCAAGCGCCTGCAGAAGAGCACCGACCTCCCGCCCGCTGAGCAGCGGACCGTGATCAAGCTCCTCGCCGCCCTCCACGAGTCCCGCCAGCGCATCGGCCGGCTGCGCTCCAAGTCAGGCGTTGCCAGCGGAAAGCTCCGTCGGCCGTGATCCTGGAATACACGAAGGGCGCCCGATGAGGGCGCCCCCTTGCTGAATGTGTAAGCGACGACCGCCGACGCACCTGCCTCGTTAAAGGCTACCTGAGGCCCGAGACCCACAGCAGCAGTACAGCAAGCAGACCGAACCCGACGGATGCGAGGTGCAGTTTCCAACCTGTGTCGGAAAAAGCTCTTCGGGGTCCGCTACATCTTCATCATCCCCTCGTGCAACGCCATCATCCGCCGCATCCGCCCGATGTGCGCCGGCATCCGGGAGGTGAGGGCGCCGGCTGACAGCCCGGGCAGATCGGCAAGATCCTGCCGCACTGAATCGGTGAGCGCCGCCCACGCCGAGTCCGGGGTCATGTTCATCCCGCGCATGTCGGCCCCCATGGCGTCCATCATGCGGGAGGCCATGTCCTGATGCGCCGCGATCATCGCGGCCATCCCGGCCGGCGGCAGGGCGCCGAGCGCTGGTGAGCCGCGCGCTGGATCAACTGCAGTGAGAGCCGCGCCTCGGGCTGGATCCAGCTCACTTCGGTGGTCGCCCTGGTCCGGTAGACCGCTTCCCAATGGTCTTTCGGGTTCATCGAGCGCCTCCAGGTGAATCAGGCTGTTTCTCGTGGCGGAGTACAGGGCCGGGGTGGGTTCGACACGACTCCGGCGCCGTGGCGTTTGTGGAAACGACTCGACCAACCGAACGGCCCAGCAGGACGAATCCGCTGGGCCGTCCGCACAGCCACCTCACCCCTCGATCACGGCAGCCGATCGGCTTGCCACTGTCCCGCGAAGGAATCGTCGACACCGTTGCGGGTGTAGGCGCAGTGGGCGGTTCCGGTGATCCGGTTCGGATTGCCATCCTCGAAGCTGCCCTGGTAGTCACAGATGTCGGTCTTGAAGCTCACCAGCCTGGCGTTGACCAAGCCGCTCGTTACCGGGAACGGGGCGGGATCGGCGAGCGGCCCTTCATAGGTCCGGCCCAGAATCTCGTCGCCGCAGCCACCCCCCTGCTGGCCGGTGCCGGCGAAGGAGGCGTCGGTCTGCCACAGGGTGAAAGTGCCGAGATGGATATGCGACTGGGCGTTGACGGTGTCGCGCAGGTCACCGCTCTGGCGCCATAGCCCGCTCATCTGGAAGTCCGCCGGGCCGATGGCCTCCTCCCTGGGGGCGCAGCCGGCGAGGAGCGGGAGGAGATGGGAGATCCGAGGGCGCATGCTGCCTCCTGGAGCGTCGGGAATCGCGATGGCGTTAGCCCAACGCTAGGGCTTCGGGTGCCAGTTGGGCAAGCATCCCGCCCTTGTCGGGGCGAGCATGCCGGGCTATCCTGTCAGGGTGACGCCCCTGCCAAGGCTCCTCTCCGCGCTGTTGCTGGTGCTCTTCGCCGCCTCCACTTCAGTGGATGCGGCGCTGGAGCAGTCGGCGGCATCGGGCCCCGCATCGAGCGCCCCGGCGCATGACGAGCGGACGGCCCCCTGCGCGGGACTCTGCGCCTGCCACGTCAGCTGCGTGCAGGCAGTCGTCGCCGAGCCGCCGTCCCCCCTCACCTTGCCCACCCCGCAGCCTTCCCTACTCCCCGACCTGGCGCCGTCCTCGCGCGCGCCTGAGCTGAGCACGCCCCCGCCCAAGCGGTAGCCTCCTCCAGACGACATCCGTTGCCATCATCTGAACCCCGGCCGCCATGGCCCGGGGAGGAGAGTCCATGCTAGGCGTATTGGCACTGCTCGGGACGCTGCAAGGCAGCGCGGCCCGGGACACGATCCTCATCTCGCTTGACGACGCCGCACAACGCGCGGTCTCGGTCAGCCCACTGGTCGAGGCCGCACGCGGGGAGGTGTCCCGCGCTCGCGGGCTGCGGGCCGAAAGCGGGTGGCCGTTCGCCGGCAACCCGACGGTGGGCTACACCCGGACGCGGCGGCGGACGACCGGCCTGACCACGCATGACTACGACTGGACGATCGCGCAGGAGGTGGAGATCGCCGGCCAGTCGTTCCTGCGGCGGGGCGCCGCCTCCGCGCTGACGAGGGCGAGCGTCGCACGGGTGGACGACAGCCGCCGGCTCGCCGCCCTCGAAGCCCGCTCGACCTATGTCTCGCTGTCGGTGGCGGAGCAGCGGTCCGTCCTGGCCGACTCGGCGGCGGCATTCGCGGAACGACTCGCCGGCTTCGCCCGGCGCCAGTTCGACGCCGGCGAGATGAACCGGCTCGAATTGAATGCCGCGACACTGGAGGGCGCGCGGGCCCGGAGCAGCGCGGACCGGACGGCGGCGGAGCGGGAGGCGGCGCGGGCGGAGTTGCACCGGGTGCTGGGGATTCCCGGGGACAGCATGATTCGCACAGTTGCCCTGCCCTCCGTCCCCGATCTGACCTGGACCTCGGACAGCACACTGCTCGCTGTGGCCCGTGCGCGCCGCCCCGACTTGCTGGCGGCGCTGGAGATCTATGGAAGTGCCCGACGGTTCGCCACGCTGGCCGGGCGCGCGCTGGTGCCGAACCTCGCGCTGTCGCTCAACACCGGGCAGGAAGCGGGGACGGACCGCCTTTTCGGCGTGGGAGTCGGTGTCAGCGTGCCGCTGTTCTACCGGCAGCAGGGGGCGAAGGGCGCGGCGACGGCGGAGCTGGCCACTGCGCACGCGCAGACCGTGGCCCTCGAGCGGCGCATCGTCGCCGAGCTGCGAACCTCGACGGCGGCCTACACCCGTGCGCACAGCGCCGAGCGGCGCTTCGCGGCGGATGTGCTCGGTGCCGCGATCGAGAATGTCGCGCTGACGGAGCAGGCGCTGCGGGAAGGGGAGGTCAGTCTCACCGACGTGATCCTGCTGCGTCGCACCGCCATCGATGCCCAACTCGAATACCTCGATGTGCTCACCACCAGCTACTTCGCCTGGTTTGATCTCGCCGCCGCGCTTGGTGGTGAACCCCATGATCTCCCCGCGCTGCTGCGCGGGATGGAGCCCTGACATGATCGCGCGACACTCATCCGGCGGCAGTACCCTGGTGGTGCTGCTGCTGCTGGCCTGTGGCAGGGACGACAGGCCGAGCCCGACTGCGGACCCGGCGCTTCCCGCCGATGTCGTGGCCCTCGACTCGGCGCAGGCGGCGTCGGCCAGCCTGGCCCTCGCGCCAGTGGGGGTGTTGCCCCCGGATACCCTCGCCCTCACCGGCACGGTCACCTTCGATCCGAGTCGGGTGAGTCATGTCGGACCGCGCACGCAGGGCCGGCTGCGCCACGTCCAGGTGGACGTCGGGAGCCGGGTGACCGCGGGGGATTCGCTCGCCGTGCTGGACAGCCCCGAACTTGGCGCCATGCAGACGAGCTGGATCAAGGCCCGGGTGACGCGTGAGGTCGCGGCTCGCAACTTCGAACGAGCCGATCGGCTGTATCAGAGCGGGGTGGTGTCGCAGCGGCGCCGGCTGGAGGCGGAGGCGGAGCTGCGGGAGCGTGATGCGGACTTGGCGGCGGCGACGCAAGCGCTGGCCGCCTCGGGCGCGGAGGCCGATACCGCGGCGACTGGCCTATTCGTGCTGCGCTCCCCGCTCAGCGGCGAAGTGGTGGAAAAGCACGCGACCGTGGGTGAGGTGGTGGGCCCGGATTCGGACCTCTTCACGGTCGGCGACCTCAGCGAGCTGTGGCTGCTGCTGGATCTGTACGAGGCGGACCTCTCGCGCGTCCGAGAGGGCATCTCCGGTCGGGTCACCGCCCTGGCGTACGCCGACACGGCGTTCTCCGCCCGGGTGACGTATATCGGCGCCGAGGTCGACAGCGTGTCGCGCACGGTGAAGGTCCGACTGGAGATTCCCAATGCCTCGCGCCTGCTGCGGCCAGGCATGTTCGTCCGGGTGTCGCTGGTGTTACCGGATCGGGCCACCGCCCTCGGCGTGCCGCGCAGCGCGATTCAATCGGTGGGCGGGAAGGACGCGGTGTTCGTGCCGGCCGGCCGCGGCCGCTATCAGGTGCGACTCGTCGAGCTGGGCAAGGAACGGGCGGGCGCGTGGGTGGAGCTGCGCGGCGGTCTCCAGCGAGGCGATACGGTGGTGACCAGCGGCAGCTTCGCGCTCAAGGCGCATCTGGAACGCGCCAGCTTCGGCGAGGACTGAGCGCCATGATCACAGCCATTGTCGATTGGGCGCTCAACCAGCGCCTGCTGGTGCTGGTCGGCTCCGCAGGAATCATCGGCGGCGGGTACCTGGCGCTGCGCGGACTGCCGGTGGACGCCTTTCCGGACGTCTCACCGGTGCTGGTCCAAGTCATCACGGAAGCACCAGGGCTCGCGCCGCAGGAAACGGAAGCGCTCGTCACCTATCCGGTCGAAGTGGCGATGAACGGCCTGCCCGGCGTCAGTCACGTGCAGTCGGTCTCCGCCTTCGGGCTGTCCCAAGTCAACGTCTACTTCGACGACGACGTCGACATCTACTTTGCCCGGCAGATCGTCTTCGAGCGCGTGCAGACCGCGAAAGAGAATATCCCGCCCGGACTGGGCGCCCCGACCCTGGGGCCAATCACGACGGGCCTGGGCCAGGTGTACCAGTACCTGGTGACCGGCGACGGCATCTCCACCGATTCGTTGCGGACGCTGCAGGACTGGATCGTCAAATTCCGCTTGCGTACCGTGCCCGGAGTGGCGGAGGTTCTCTCGTTCGGCGGCGATGTGAAACAGTTCCAGGTCCAGCTGGACCCGCCGCGCCTCATCCAGTACGGCGTCACCGTGCCCGAAGTGGTGGAGGCGCTGGAGCGCAACAACGCGAACGCTGGCGGGCAGTATATCGTGCGGGGGTCGGAAGAGTATCTGGTCCGGGGACTCGGCTTCGCGCGGACCCTCGACGACATCGGCAATATCGTCGTCGCCGAGCGGGAGACCGCCCCGGTCTACGTGCGGAACCTGGGCGTGGTGGCGTTTGGTCCGGAGGTGCGGCGGGGGGCGGTGACGGCGAATGGCGAGGGGGAGAAGGTCGCCGGGATCGTCCTCAAGCGGATCTACGAGAACACCTCGGCGGTGATCGATCGGGTGCGGGCGCAGGTGACCGAGATCAACGCGTCAATGCCTCCCGGGACACGGATCGAACCGTTCTACGACCAGGCCGACCTGGTCGACCGAGCGGTCTCGACGGTACGCGATGCCCTGCTGGAAGGGGGAGCCCTCGTCGTGGTCGTGCTGTTTCTCTTCCTGGGCGACGTGCGCAGCTCCCTCATCGTGACCTCGATGCTGCCGGCCTCGGCGCTGCTCGCCTTCATTCTCATGCGGCTGACGGGGCTGTCGGCCAACCTGATGTCGCTCGGCGGACTGGCGATCGGGATCGGGATGATGGTGGATGGCGGGGTGGTGATGGTCGAGAACATCTACCGGCTGCTGGCGGAACATCACACCGGGAACGTCCCCCGCCTCACGCTCATCCGCCGAGCCGCCCACGAGGTGGCGCGCCCGGTGGTCTTCGCGATCGTGATCATCATCATCGTCTTCCTGCCGCTGTTCACGCTTGAGGGGGTGGAAGGCAAGCTGTTCAAGCCGATGGCACTGACCATCACCTTTGCGATGCTGGGCTCGCTGCTCTTCTCGCTGACGCTGGTGCCGGTGTTGTGCGCCATGGGGCTGAAGGCGGGGGCGGAGGAGGACACCCGGATCGTCCGGTGGATCAAGTCGTGGTACACCCCGCTGCTGCGCTGGGCGCTCGGTCGTCGCCGCACGGTGGTGATCGGCAGTGTCGCGGGACTGCTGCTCAGTCTGCTGGTGGTGCCGTTCCTCGGCACCGAGTTCGTGCCGGCACTGGAAGAGGGCTCGATTCTCTACCGGGCCACGCTGGCCCCGAGCGCCGGGCTGGACGAGGCGATCCGGGTGGCGGGGCAGCTGGAGCGACGCGCCAAGGAGTTCCCCGAAGTCCTGTACGCGGTGTCGAAGATTGGCCGAGCGGAGGCGGGGGGTGATCCGGAGCCGGTGAACAACGTCGAGGTCACGGTGACGCTCCAGCCGCTCGAGTCGTGGACGACGGGGCGGAACAAGGACGCGCTGGTGGACGCGATGCGGGTGCGCATGGAGGCTGTCCCGGGGGTCGCGCTCAGCTTCTCGCAACCGATCGCGACGCGGGTGGATGAACTGCTCTCCGGGGTCCGGGCCCAGCTGGCGATCAAGATCTTCGGCGATGACCTCGATACCCTCGCCCGCCTGGGGGGTGAAGTCGAGCGGGTGATTCGGGAGACGCGCGGCGCGCAGGACGTGCAGACGGAACAGGTGCTGGGACAGCCGCAGCTGCTGGTGCGGGTCGATCGTGAGGCGGTGGCCCGGCTGGGGCTGAACGCCGACGACGTGCTGTCGGTGGTCCGGAGCGCCATCGGCGGAGCGGAAGCGGGACAGGTCTTCGAGGGGCAGCGCCGCTTCGACATCTTCGTGCGCTATGCCGCGCAGTATCGGGCGACGCCGGAGGACATCGCCCGGGCGCTGGTCCCGACACCGGCGGGCGGGCGGGTGCCGCTCTCCCAGGTGGCGCGGATCGAGGAGGTGCTGGGCCCGAAGCAGATCAGCCGGGAAGCGAGCCAGCGGCGCATCGTGGTGCAGGCCAACGTGGATGGGCGGGACCTGGGGGGATTCGTCGCCGAGGCGCAGGCTGGTGTCGCGAGCCAGGTCAGGCTGCCGGCCGGCTATTTCGTGACCTGGGGAGGCCAGTTCGAGAACCAGCGTCGGGCCATGTCTCGCCTGGCGCTGATCGTGCCCGTGACGCTCGGCCTGATCTTCCTTCTGCTGTTCAGCTCGTTCAACTCGGTGCGGCAGGCGACACTCATCATCCTGAACATCCCGTTCGCGATGATCGGTGGTATCCTCGCCCTGTTCATCTCGGGGCAATATCTCAGTGTCCCGGCGTCGGTCGGGTTCATTGCCCTGTTCGGGGTCGCGGTGCTCAACGGCGTGGTGCTGGTCAGCTACATCAACCAGATGCGGGACGAGGGCCTCGCGGTTCACGATGCCATCGAGAAGGGGACCCTGCTGCGATTGCGGCCGGTGCTGATGACGGCGCTGGTCGCGAGCCTGGGGCTGGTCCCGCTGCTGCTCGCCAGCGGGGCGGGTTCGGAAATACAACGCCCATTGGCGACCGTCGTTGTGGGCGGGCTGGTCTCATCCACGATCCTCACACTCATTCTGCTCCCCGTGCTGTACGGCGTATTCACGCCGGGCTCGGCGGAAGCCCGGGAGGCGCCATGAAGCTGATCTGCGCGATCGTGAAGCCGTTCAAGGTCCCTGAACTGGTTGACGCGTTCCGGAACGATGCCGGCTTCCCCGGCATGACAGTGCTCCAGGGGGGCGGGTTCGGCCGGGTGCGGCCCCATCTCCGCACTCCCGCTGAAGAGTTGCATGACTTCACCTCCCACAGTGTGGTGCTGGTCGGCGCACCTGATGCGCACGCCGACGCGATCATGCAGCGCATCGCGACGATCGCGCACACCGGGCAGCCAGGGGACGGCAAGGTGTTTGTGGTGCCGCTGGACGCGGCGATCGCGCTGACCACCGGCGAACGGGGCGAGGCGGCGCTGGTATGAGGCACTGGGTCCGCACGAGGTGCCCGAGACTCCCACAGCGACCGCGATGTTCTTCGCCGGCTTCCTGGTGATCTTCCTGCTGGAGTGGACCTGACGATCATGCCGGCTTCCAACGCCAGACCCTCCCTCTGGAGGACGCCGTTCGCCCTTCGCGCCTATGTGGCGGGAGGTCTGTGGGCTGCCGGGGTGCTGACCGCGTGGGTGATGCACGCACCCGACCAGCCAGGGTGGCTGGCGATCCGGCTGGACCTGGCAGGGCTGCTCTACACCGGTGCCGCGTTCATTGGTGGCCTCAACTTCATGGGCGCGGGGTGGCGCGCGCTGCGGCAGCTCAGGCTGGACATGAACTTCCTCATGTCCGCGGCGATTGTCGGCGCCATCCTCATCGGCGACCCGTTCGAAGCCGCGACGCTCGCGTTTCTCTTCTCGGTGGCAGAGCTGCTGGAGCGCTTCGCGGTGAACCGCGGACGGCGCTCGCTGGAATTGCTGCTGCGGCTCGCGCCCGAGCGCGCCGACCTGCTTGGGCCGGGTGACCTCGTCACCACAGTGCCGGTCGAGTCGCTGAAGGTCGGCGACCGGATCCGCGTGCGTCCGGGCGACAAGCTGCCGGCGGATGGCCGGGTGGTGGCCGGCGACTCGGCGGTGAACGAGGCGACAATCACCGGCGAGTCGCTGCCACGGCGGAAGACCAGAGGTGACGCCGTCTTCGCCAGCGCACTGAACACCGACGGCGCGCTCGACGTCGAAGTCACCGCGGATGCCGCGCACAGTACGCTGGCGCGGATCGTGGAGCTGGTGCGCGCCGGCGAAGCGCGTCGCGCGCCCATCGAACATCTGGTGCGCCGGTTCGCCCGGGTGTACACCCCCATCGTCACTGCCGGGGCGATCGCGGTGATGCTGCTGCCCCCGCTCCTGCTGCAGCTCAGCTGGCTCGACTGGTTCGTCCGCGGGCTGACGCTGCTGGTCATCGCCTGCCCCTGCGCCCTGGTGATCGCCACGCCGGTCACGGTGGTGAGTGCGCTGACGGCCGCCGCGCGGCACGGGGTGCTGATCAAGGGAGGGGAGTATCTGGACGCCCTCGGCGGTGTCCGGGCCTTCACGATGGACAAGACCGGCACGCTGACCACCGGACGCCTCGCGGTCAGCCACTTCGAGACGGGCGACGCGACAACGGCGCATCAGCTCCTCACCCGGGTGGCGGCGGCGGAGGCGCTGTCCGAGCACCCGATCGCCGCGGCCATCGTGCAGTACGCGAAGGCGCAGGGCGCGGCACCGAGTGGCACGGTCGAAGGGTTCCGGTCGATCGCGGGCACCGGCCTCACCGCGCAGGTTGACGGCGTTCCGCTCTGGGTCGGCACCGAAGACCTCGTCGGGCACGACGCGGTCGCGACGTGGAAGGCGGTACCGGAGGGAACGATGCGCATCTACGCCCGTTCGGGCGACGGCGCGGCGGGGGCCTTCACCCTTCGGGATCAGCTCCGACCGGAGGCGCGGGACAGCGTGGCCGCGCTGCATCGGCTGGGCATTCGTCCGATCGTGATGCTGACGGGAGATGGCGACGCGATGGCGGCCCCGATTGGCCGCGAAGCCGGGGTGGACGAAGTGCGGACCCGGCTTCTGCCAGCGGACAAGGTCATCGCGGTGCGGGAGCTGCGCGCTCGCCATGGGGGCGTGGCGATGCTGGGCGATGGAGTGAACGACGCACCGGCGCTGGCGGAAGCGACGGTGGGGCTGGCGATGGGTGCCGCCGGATCTCCGGCCACGATCGAGACGGCGGACATCGCCCTGATGGGTGACGATCTCACCCGGCTGCCCTACGTGGTGGACCTGGCCCGGCGCGCCCGGCGCACCATCCGGTTCAACCTCACGCTCGCGCTGGGGCTCAAACTCACCCTCGCCGTGGGTGCGCTGTTCGGCGTGGCCAGTCTGGCGGAGGCAGTGCTGCTGGGAGACATGGGCGCGTCGCTGGTGGTGACCGTGAACGCACTGCTGCTGGGCCGGAGCAGTGCCCGCACGTTCGGCCGGCGAGAATCACCTGATAGGGGCACGCATGGGGCATGATCATGACCACGGGACACCGGACTTTAGCCGGGCGTTCGCGATCGGCGTCGCCCTCAATCTTGGTTTCGTGGCGGTCGAAGCGTTCTACGGGTACCGGGCCCATTCCCTCGCGCTCATCGCGGATGCCGGCCACAACCTCAGTGATGTCGCCGGCCTGCTCCTCGCGTGGGGCGCCGGCATTCTGGCCAACCGCCGGCCGACCGCCCGCCGCACCTACGGACTGCGGCGATCCTCCATCCTGGCCGCCCTCGGTAACGCACTCCTGCTACTCATTGCGGTCGGGGCCATCGCCTGGGAGGCCTTCCGGCGATTCCAGCAGCCGCAGGCGGTCGCCACCGGCGTCGTCATCCTGGTGGCCCTCGTCGGCATCGGGATCAACACCACGACGGCCCTGCTCTTCCTGCGGGGGCGGAAGCAGGACCTCAACATCCGCGGCGCGTTTCTGCACATGGGCGCCGATGCCGCGGTCTCGGCCGGCGTGGTGGTCGCTGCGCTGGTCATGCAGCGCACCGGCTGGCTCTGGCTGGACCCGGCGGTGAGCATGGGCATCGTCGTCGTCATCACCGTCGGCACGTGGGAACTGCTGCGAGACTCGGTGAATCTGGCCCTTGATGCTGTTCCGGAGGGCATTGAACCAAAGGTGGTCGAGGACTACCTCGCACACCTGCCCGGTGTGACGGCAGTGCATGACCTCCACATCTGGGGGATGAGCACCACGCATGTCGCGCTCACCGCACACCTGGTCAAGCCGGTGCCGTCCGATGAGGACGTCCTGCTCGCGACCGCCTGCCGTGAGCTGCATGACCGATTCGGCATCGAGCACGCGACCCTGCAGATCGAGCGGGACGCAGGCGCGGCGAATTGCAGTCTTGCACCGGTGGAGGTCATCTGACTGCCGGGCTCCGACGGCCCGCGTTGCTGTGTGTCGCGACCCTGATCGCGTCGGCATCGTGCCGTAGCAGCGTTGGCAAGCGGCCGACAGCGTGGCATGAAGACAGCCCCCTTCCGTCGTTGAGCATCTCCGTGGCCGGCTCCGAGATGACGGCGATTGGTTTGGATTCCGTGCGCCGGGTTCCTGCGCCATCGGTCGAGTTCCCCGCCTTGATCGAGGCCGATCAGAGCCATCTCGCCGCGGTTACTTCACAGGCGGGAGGTGAATCTCGCCTCGCGGCCGTGACGAGTTTCACGACAGTAAGAGGCGGTGACACAGTGGCGGTGGTTCGGGAGGTGGGCCCGCCGGGACACGGGACCTCGGTCTTGGCTCCCAGCCCCGGCCGATGGCGCCCGATCCGGCACTTGCGCGAATCCGTCTGGCCGGGGGACACGCTCGGATTCATCCAAGACCGGAGCCACCTGTTGGCGGTAGGTCGTGTCGAAGACCCCGAGAGTGGCCAGATCCATCCCGGGGATTCCGCGCTCGTGATCATGGGCCCTCCGAACCCGCTGCGGCTTTCGGGCCGGGTCGAACGGGTGGATGGGCGAACCTATGGTGCGGATGTCCGAGTTGAATTTCGACCCGCTGGCAGGAGACCAGCGCCCAACGGATTGGTGACGGTCACCATCTTCCCGAGTGGGCCAGGGGATTCCGTCCTGGCAGCCCCGGCGAACGCGGTCTGCCTCCTCTCGATCGGGCCGGCGGTGTTCGTCGCAGAATCACCGGGTCACTTCACCGTCCGCTTTGTGAAAGCGGATGTCCATGATGCCGGGGTGAGCCTCATTCACGAGGGACTGGACGGCCCGGTGGCGGTGGCCACCAGCGGGCTCGCGCCGCTCATCGCGGCGGCGGAAGATGCGATCGCGAGTCAGGAGCACCGCGGGAAATGAGCGAGGGCGGGGAGAGATCCCGGCCGAACATGGCACGAGTTCCGTCGATGAGATTCTGACGGAGGATCACCAGATCCAGCGCCGTTTCAATGGTTGCCGTGGCGGTGGACGCTCCCAGAATGCGCTGGGCGGCGGCGATCTTGTCCGGGGCCAACCGGAAGTTCTTCTGCACCTTCTTGCTGCCGCGCGCGACCCGCTTTGTCCTGGCCATATAGACTCCCGCAGTCGTATTGCTGCTTCTCCAATGGCGTATGTTCGTGCATCCGCCGCAGTGATCCTTCGCCGCACCATCGGCAGGCTCACCACGCCACTCGATCCGCTACATCTTCATCATCCCCTCGTGCAGCGCCATCATCCGCCGCATCCGCCCGATGTGCGCCGGCATCCGGGCGCTGAGGGCACCCGCTGACAGGCCGGGCAGATCGGCGAGATCCTGGCGCAGCGAATCAGTGAGCGCCGCCCACGCCGAGTCTGGTTGCATGTTCATCCCGCGCATGTCGGCCCCCATGGCGTCCATCATGCGGGAGGCCAGGTCCTGATGCGCAGACATCACCGCGGCCATCCCGGCCGGCGGCAGGGCGCCGAGCGAATCCAGGTGGGCCCGCATCAGCGGCATCATGGTCATCCCCTGCATCGCCATCTGCATCCCGCCCATGGTCCCCACCGAGTCGGCCGCTGGCGCCTGGGCCGCCTCCGGCTTCTTGCCACAAGCCGCGAGCATGAGCACCAGAGTCAATGATGTGACGTGAAGCAGTTGCATGGTTCGGTCCCTCCGCATCAAGGTTGATATCATTCCGCGATCCGTTCCAGAACAGTTCCCTGCACTGCCCGTCGCCGCCAGATGAAGTAGATCACCGGGATCACCACCAGGGTGAGCACGGTCGAGGTGACCATCCCACCGATCATCGGCGCCGCGATCCGCTGCATCACCTCCGCCCCCGTCCCGTGCGACCAGAGTGCCGGCAGCAAACCGAGCATGATGGCGGCGACGGTCATCAACTTGGGCCGGAGCCGGTTGACCGCGCCGGCCTCGATGGCCTGGTGCAGATCCGCAATCGTCGGCCTCCTCCCCTCCTGGGTGATGTCCTCCCAGGCATGGTCGAGGTAGAGCACCATCACCACCCCCGTCTCCGCCGCCACACCGGCCAGGGCGATGAATCCGACGGCCACCGCGATCGAAAGATTGAAGTGGAGCAGCCACATCGCCCAGATGCCGCCCACCAGTGCGAACGGCAGCGACAGCATGACGATCGCGGTCTCGGCCAGGGTCCCGAAGGTGAGATAGAGCAGCAGCGCGATGAGCGCCAGCGTGAGCGGAACGACCACCTGGAGCCGGGCCTTGACCCGCTCCAGCGACTCGTACTGTCCACTCCACTCCAGCCGGTAGCCGGGCGGCATCTTTACCTCTCGCGCTACAATCTCCCTGGCTTCCGCGACATAGCCACCGATGTCCCGGCCGCGAACATCGATGGACACCAGGTCGTTGAGCTGGCCATTCTCGCTGCGGATCATGGGCGCCCCGGGCGCGAAGCCGATCTGCGCCACCTGGGCCAGGGGGATCTGGATCCCGTCCATGCCGCTCACCAGCAGTCGGCCGATCGCCTCGGGGCTGTCCCGGAAATCCCGGGCGTAGCGCACCTGAACGCCATAGCGTTCCCGGCCCTGCACCGCTGTCGTGACCTGGTCGCCGCCCAGCGCCATGGCCAGCGTCTCCTGCGCGTCGGCGGTGGTGAGCCCATAGCGTCCCAGCGCCGCCGCATCGGGCCGGATGTCGAGATACCGGCCACCGAAGGAGCGTTCGGCGTAGATGCTCGCGGTGCCGCGAAGCGGGGAGAGCGCGCCTTCAATATCCAACCCGATCCGCTGGATGACCTCCAGATCGGGTCCGAAGATCTTCACGCCAAGAGCGGTGCGGATGCCGGTCGAGAGCATGTCGGTGCGGTTCTTGATCGGCATGGTCCAGCTGTTGACGGCGCCGGTGATGCGCAGCTGCTGATCCATCTGTGCCACCAGCTGATCCTGGGTCAGGCCCGGCCGCCATTGCTCCGTCGGTTTCAGGTTGACGGTGGTCTCGACCATCGACATCGGGGCCCAGTCGGTGGCGGTATTGGCCCGCCCCGCCTTGCCCCAGACCGACGCCACCTCGGGAAAGCTCATCAGGATGCTGTCCTGCACGTGGAGCAGCCGCCGCTGCTGGGTGAGTGAGACACTTGGCAGGGTATTCGGCATGTACATCAGGCTGCCTTCCCGGAGTGGCGGCATGAACTCGCTGCCGAGCTGGCTGAGGGGAAGCAGGCTGAGCAGCACGAGAGCGGTGGCCAGGCCGAGCACGGTGCGGCGCCAGCGCAGGGCCCAGCGGAGGACCGGTCGGTAGAGCGCGGCGGCCCAGCGGTTGATGGGATTGGACAGCTCCGGCCGAATGCGTCCCCTCACGAGGAAGCCCATCAGCACCGGCACCAGTGTGACCGAGAGCAGCGCCGCGGTGGCCATGGCGAAGGTCTTGGTGAGCGCGAGCGGGCGGAAGAGCCGGCCTTCCTGATCCTCCAGCGAGAAGACCGGCAGGAAGGAGAGGGTGATGATGAGCAGCGACATGAAGAGCGCGGGGCCGACCTCACCCGCGGCTCGTGCCACCAGCCGCCAATGTGCTTCGGCGGTTGGGCGGTTGGGCGGTTGGGTGGTCGGCTCATCACCGGCGACGGCGCTGGCTTCCGCCCGTTCCATGTGCTTGTGGAGATTCTCGATCATCACGATGGCCGCGTCGATCATCGCCCCGATGGCGATGGCGATCCCGCCGAGCGACATGATGTTGGCGTTGATGCCCATCCAGCGGATCAGGGTGAGCGCGGCCAGAATGCCCAGTGGCAGGGTGATGATGGCGACCAGCGCGCTGCGCAGGTGCAGCAGGAAAACGGCACAGACCAGTGCGACGATCAGCGACTCCTCCAGCAGGGTACGCAGCAGGGTGTTGAGCGACCGCTCGATCAGGTCGGTACGATCGTAGGTCGTGACGATATGCACGCCCGCGGGGAGCGATGGCGCCAGCTCGGCGAGTCGCGCCTTGACGCCGGAGACGACGTCGAGCGCATTCGCCCCGATCCGCATGACGACGACACCGCCGACCGCTTCGCCCTTGCCGTTCAATTCCGCGATCCCGACGCGCAGATCCGCGCCAAGCGTCACGTCGGCGACGTCACCGACGCGGACGACACGACCGCCCGGCCCGCCTCCGACGGCGACATTGGCGATGTCCTCGACGCCGCGGAAATAGCCCAGCCCGCGAATGGCGTAGTCGCTGCCCGCGACCTCCACGGTGCGGGCGCCGACATCCTGATTGGCATTGCGCACCGCCGCCGTGATCTGCGGCGCGGTGACGCCGTAGGACTGGAGCCGGGTGGGATCGAGCAGGACCTGGTACTGCCGGACCAGCCCGCCGACGCTGGCGACTTCCGCCACACCCGGCACGCCCTGCAGCGCATAACGCAACTGGAAGTCCTGAATGGAGCGGAGCTGAGCCGGCGAGTACCCGTCGCCCTGCACGGCGTATTGATAGACCCAGCCGACGCCGGTCGCATCGGGGCCGAGTTCGGTCTTCGCGCCAGCGGGCAACCGCGACTGCACCGCGCTCAGCCGTTCGAGGACCCGGGAGCGGGCCCAGTAGAGATCGGTGCCCTCCTGGAAGATCACGTAGACAAAGGCGGTGCTGAACATCGACTGGCCGCGGACGACTTTCACCTTCGGCACACCGAGCAGTGCGGTCACCAGCGGATAGGTGACCTGGTTCTCCACCACCTGCGGCGCCTGCCCCGGGTAGTCGGTGTAGACGATCACCTGCACATCCGACAGATCGGGAATGGCGTCCACCGGCATGGAGCGGACGTAGAGCGCGCCCGCGATCAGCAGCGCCAGCGCA
>JAWXBX010000040.1:0-3346 GCA_034440415.1 Gemmatimonadota bacterium
CTTGTTGATCAGCACCGCGACCGGGTTCAGGTCGCTGGCGTAGCTCTCGAGCCCGAGCCGCTGCGCCTCGAGCGGCAGCGCGCCGCCGCCCGCGAACGGATCGTGGAAGGCGGGCAGCTTCTTCCGGTCGAACAGCTCCTTCGCCCGCGGATGGTCGGCGTTCTCGGCGCAGGCGCGCCGCCAGCTCGCCCAGATCTCGTCGCGCGTCGCCTGCAACACCGTTTCGTTGGTGGTGTTCTCCCACAGCACCAGGTCTTCGATGATGCGAAAGAGCCGTTCGCGCTCCTTCTCCTGCTTCTTTACGGTAGGAAAGAGGTCGGGATAGCTCGACGGGTCGTCCACCATTTGCGAGAAGATCACCGCCCGTGCGGCCGCGAGCGGCCGGCGTGCCCACCACAGGTGCAGCGTGCTCGGGTGCCCGTGGCGGATGGACTTCTCGCGCGCACAGGCCTTATTAATTGCCTCCAGCGGCAGGGCGACTTCGATGAGTTTCTTGCGGGTACGAACAGTCACGACGACCCCTATCCGTTGAGTTCCACCCGGTAGCGCGGGGTGAAGGTGCGATCGGTGACGCGCAGGTCCCGAATTTCGGGGACCTTGAAGGCCTTGCTGTGACCGGCGGCACGCTCCCAGCCATAGAGCAACAGATTGCCCGTCCGCGGCCGGCGGAGGGCGTACGGCTCCACGTCTCGCTGCGTTCCGTGGTAGTCGAACGCGACCCGCAACCGATTGGCGCCGGCGAAGCGCACCAGGTCGAGTGGCAGACCCATTCCCCAGAGCTGCGCCGCAGGCCGCCCACGGAGGGCGGAGACCTCGCCCGCCGCACTTGAAGCCGGCCGTAGTGATACAGACGCCGGCTCCTTTACCACCCGCGGCCCAAGCCAGCCGAGCAGCGTCGGCAGCCGTTCGATGATCCCCGCGAGCGGTGGCAAGGCGGGAAGCTGATGACCCAGCATGTTCTCCCACTCGGCCGCCAGCTCCGCCGATCCTGCTGCCAACGCAACCAGTCCAGCCGCCGTGGGAGTCGGGATTCCTTTCGCTGCACATTTCCGTCCGAGAATCTCCCGGGTCCGCACGAGATCGGGCCGGAGTTCGTCGCTTTCCAGCAGCAGGACCACATCGTACAGGTCCCGCGGTCTGGTCCGCTCCACCAACGCCCTGGTCTTCTCCGCCAGCAGTTCCTCAAGAGGGTAGCACTGAACCGTGGCGCCTGCCGGCAATTCGTCAGGATAGGAGTGGAAGATCGGGCGCCGTTCTGGTGGCAGGAGAATCGGCTCCGACCGGGTCAGATCGAATCTGACCTTAGGCGTGGCCGGCCCACCCATCGGTCCCTGGTATCCCAGGCGCACCTCATACGTCTTCTCTGCTGCGCGATTCTGCCGAGGTCTCAGCTCCATCGCATCGATGGCAAAGCGGACACCCGAAAGCATTTCCGCCTGCTGGATGGGACTCGTCAGGACTGCCCGAAGATCCACCTCCTCGTAAGCAGCGTCCGGTGTGAGGCTGAAATCCAGATCTTCGGAGAAACGATAGGTCTCGATGTAACACTTCTTGATGCACGTGCCGCCTTTGAAGACCCAGCGCTTGCCTGTCTCCCCATCCGCACCGAGTGCCGCGAGCAGCCAGCCGAGGACGTAGTCTTTCTCTACCACATCGGGGCGCAGCTGCCACTCCTCGGCGCGGTCGAGGATATCCTGTCGCCGAATCACGACGTCCCAGCCCCAACATCGGCATTGACCCAGAGTCCCCAGCGCCGATTCATGGTTCCACGGGTTGGAATCGCGGGGTCAAGCCGGACGACCCCGGTCGGCCGCGCGGCCAGCGCAGCCGCGATCAGGCCAGTTGCCTCGGGCCAGATTCGCTCCACCAGAAACCCTGCCCGACGGAACGCAGCACCGCTCCCTCGACGCGTGAGCTCGATCAGCAATGACTCCCCGAGATCGTTTGTCGTTTCGCGGTACCGTCGGACAATCTCGCCGAGGTGCCGGATACCGCCGACCCACGAAGGGTCACCGCAGGCATCGACGATCGTCCGCTCGGCGCTGCTGACGCGCACCTTCACAGCCCCTCGCCACACCAACACGGCACTCTCCACTCGTGCGCGCCGCACCTTTACCAGTTTGAACTCAGCACCGAGCAGGACCTGGGAGCGCGATCGAAGACTCGATGCCGTAACCACAAACGTTGAGCGAAACGACTGTTCGGTGAGCCCCCAATGGTGAGCCGCGGTCCAGCCACCGATATAGCAAGGATCGAAGGCGGCATCCGCCAGCACCCACGCGTCCTCGACCACCGCTCCCGTTCCACCTTCGAGTGGCACCAGGTAATACAGCCCGCGGCGGATTCGCTTGAGCCACCCGGCCCGTTCAAGCCGGCCGAGCGTGACCGCCGCTCCGCGGCCGGAGACACCCAGGCTGGCTGCTGCTACGTCCACCGTGACCAGACCGCTTCGAGCACTTCGACTTAGCAGTCGGAGCTGCGCGCGGGGACTCGGTGAAGATGAAGTTGCTCGCACTGGTACCTCATGAGTGTGTAAATGTCTCCAAATAGGACATTGGCGCACTCAAACTATACCACTTCGATGAAGTCTGCTCGGTACGCCTTAGCAGGGCGCACCCGCTCGTGCGCGCAGCCCGGCGAAGTCGTAGTTCTGACTCACGACATCGAAGTCCGGCTCGCGTTGGAACGGCCGCCGCAGGTAGTGCACTCGATGGTGCTCGTCGTCGAGAAACTCAACGATGGCCAGAATGAAGTCCTCCGGCTTATTGAGCGAGTAGAGAATCTCGTTCTTTGTCACGGTGATGGTATCAGCACCAGCCACCCTCCCCTTCACCTCGATGAAACGCAGCTTGCCCGTGCCTGGCACCCTGCTCTCGATGTCATAGCCTAACTTCTCGAGCTCACGATCGGTGGGCTCGAATCCGAGTTGACGCTCGACCTGCATCACAATGGCGCGGGCCCGCGCGGCGGAGGCCTGGGTATCGACCGGCATTGTCGCCGCGAGTGGGCGGAGGCCGGTCATGGCGGCCAGGAGACCCGCGGGGATAACCAGCACGCCACCCAGCACGACTGGTGGCAGCGGGGCGAGCTGCGCTTCGAGCTTGAGCTCCAGCAGTCGCTTCGCCAGACGCCCCTGCAGATTGTCGGCGCGCTTGCGTGCCTCGCCGGAGTTGAGCCGGGCGTTCGGCCTGCCGGCCTGCTCCTGAAGCTTCAACTGCTCGGCGCGGTGGTCCCAATAGGTGATCTCCTTGGTGAGGCGCGCCTTGACCGCAGCCTCGGTCTTGGCCAGGAGCTTCAGCTTGGCGCCACGAACCTCCTCGAGATGCTCGGGCACGACCTGCGCGAC
>JAWXBX010000041.1:0-15542 GCA_034440415.1 Gemmatimonadota bacterium
GCCGGCGCCGCCACCTCACCACCGTCGGGGAGCTGCTGCCGCAGCCGCTCCACCGCATGGCGGAAGCTCACGCCTTCCACCCGCATCACCCAGTCGATCACACTCCCGCCCGCCTGACACGCCCCCAGGCAGTGCCAGAGGTTCTTGCTCGGGGTGATCACCAAGCTGGGAGTCTTGTCGGCGTGGAAGGGACACCGGCCCAGCCAGTTCGCCCCGTGGCGCTTGAGCACGACGCCTGAGACCTGTACCAGGGTGAGGAGCGCCACCTCCCGCTTGAGGCGGGCGACTTCGTCGTCCGGGATCCGGGCCATCCGAGGCCTCCGCAATCAAAAGCTGTCAAGTGGGGGGCGGGCGCCAAAACCGGCTTGCCGACTGTGCTCGGAGATGATACGATGGTCGTATCAGCGCGTCAAGCGCGACCCTCGGTGGTCGGAAGCAGCCCTTATCCTGGAGGCACGGTATGCTGGACCTGATGGCGCAGACGCTCGAGGAGACCGACACGATGAAGGCCAGGGAGACCGACGAGACCTTCGGGGAGCGGCTGGCGGAGGCCCGCCAGCGCTGCGGCCTCACCCAGGCGGAGCTGGGCAAGGCCGTGGGGGCGTCGCAGCGGGTGATTGCCTACTACGAAGGGGAGGGAGGCCAGCCACCGGGCGCCCTCCTCGCGCACTTGGCGCGCACGCTCAAGGTGACCTCCGATGAGTTGCTGGGCCTCAAGCCCGCCACCAATAAGCCGTCACCAAAGACGGCGCGCCTCCTCAAGCGGCTCCAGAAGATCGCCGATCTCCCACCCGCCGATCAGCGGACGGTCCTCAAACTCCTCGACGCCCTCCACGAATCCCGCCAGCGCACCAGCCGGCCCCGCGCCAAAGCGCGCGCTGTAAGCTGACTAAAAGAAGAAGCCCGGCCGCAAGGGCCGGGCTCTCACAAGCGAAGCGGAGGGACACTACCCTGGCCGGGCCCCGGTTCCGGGCCAGCGAATGCTCAGAATCCCATAGATGCCCCCGGCCACAGCTCCCCACACCGCAAGGCCGGGCTCGTGCACCGAAATTCGCTGGCCTACGAGCCATGCAGCAAAGAGCCCTGCGAGCGCCCCCAATACCATTGCGAGAGGGATCGAGATCTGAGCCATTCGCCGGCCACGTAGCAATGCGGTGTGGACCAGAGTTGCTGCGATCAGCCAAGGAGCCATCGTGTAGTATGTCATCACGAGGCCATTCAAAATGGCGTCGATGTAAGTCTGGCCGCCACTCGAAGCGATCACGTCCACGATTCCGGTAAGGAGAATGGTGGCAGGGATTGCACCAAAGAGCATTAACCCCACGCGCCTCAAGTGCGCTCGGGCGATCTCTCCGGATGACATATCCGCTGCTCCTTTCGCTGACCCAGAGACTGACTCAGAACTCATGGGACCACCTTCCTCTCGGGCTCTCCCCCCAACGCCGTGATGTTACTCTCCCCATAGAACTTCACGAGTTGGGGTTTGCCTTTCTCCGGATACGCCCAGATCTCAAATGAGGGGAATCCATCGAACTCGCCGCCAGTCACGGAAACCTTCCCATCCTTCGAGATGTTGACGTCGAAGGAGTAGGTGATGTCCATACCTGGCGGCATGTCGACACTCATCGCATTTCCAGTAACACTCACGGAATGCCCGCCATCCTTCGTCTGTCTCACCGGCGACACCATCAGCTCGCCGATGCCTGCCTGACCCTTTGTCGCTCCAACGCCCTGCTGAAGTCCAGTCATCTTGCCGGAGCTAGGGTCGACCGAGAAGCGGTGACTCGTCTTGTAAGTTCCGCCGTCACTCCTCGGGCCCCGACCGTCGCCCACGGCCTGCCCCATGACCGTCGGTGCCGAGATGAACGCCTGAATGCAGATGCCCACACCCTTGCCAATGGGCTTCTCACACAGCCCATACGGGTCCCTAAAACTGATCGGGTTATTCCCCGCATACGCGTACAGATTGACGCCGCCCGCCAGCCCGAGGGGATCCTGGGTGAGGAATCGCCCGCTCGTGGGATCATACCACCGATTCCGGAGGTACACAAATCCGCCCCGGGCATTCGGGGTTCCCGCTCCAGCAAAGCCCACCCCACCCATCGGTACGCCGCCCGTCCCGGTGACCTGGGCGAGGGCGCCAAAGGCGTTGCGCGGGAAATAGTTCGCGTTGGATTCCAGCGTCCCCGTGCTCGTCACGGCCTTGAGGATGCTCCCCGTCCGGTCGGCCACCAGCGTGGTGTTCTTGTAGGTTCCCGCCACATTGAATCGGCCCAGGAGCGGGCGATCGAGGCCCCCGCTCAGGAACCGACGGTCCACCGACCAGGTGCTGCCCGAGCGCACCAGCTCGAGCGCCACATCGCTGCCGTCATACACAAAGTAGGTGCGGAACCCACCGACGCTGTCGGGATGCGGAAAGATCGGCGTATTAACGTTGCCGGTCGCCACCTGGGAGACGACTCGGCGGCCCTGCACATCGTACCAGTGCCAGTTGTAGTCCTTGGCCAAGAGGTCCGCGGTCAGCGTCAGGGAGAAGTAGAGCTGCCCACCGGCCGTGTAGCTGGTGACGGAATTGAGCCCGCCGAGCGGCGGCACGCCCGGTGGATTGAAGACGGTGGTGTCCGCCTCGCCCAGGCGGTTGCCGCTCTGGTCGGTGAAGTATCGGGTCTTCCTGCAGCCGGTACTGGCGGTCGCTGGTGTCCGCCGCTGAAGTCGGTTGTCACTGTCGTAGACATTGGTGTAGGTGCTGGTGCACTGGTTCTGATCCCCGATATTCGTGCGGTTCCATTCGGTCATGCGGTTGCCGAGGAGGTCGTAGGTCCAGACGTGGGAGACTGCCCCATCCACCGCATCGAGCAGCCTCCTGGTGCCATCGGTCGTGTAGGCGTAGGAGTGCGTTCCCGAATTGACCCCGTCGCCGGTCGAGGAGAATCCAGTGAGATCGCCCACCAGGTTGTAGATGGGACCGGTCATCGAGTAGTGAACGGTGCCGGTGCTGTTGGCGGTGCTGAGACCGGCGATCTGACTGAGGGAGTCATAGGAGGTCCGGGTGATGACCTCGAAGCTCCCCGTCGTCGGCGCCACCGCCCGCAGCGTGTCCCGGCCCGCCCGGTCGTAGACGTAGCGCACCTTGCCATACCGGGTCGCCCCGACGAGCCCCTCGACACTGGTCAGGCGGGCAGTGACCGAGTCGTAGACGTAGATTGTCTGCCCCGCACTCTCCGGGCCCCCGCTCACCCCGCTGGCGTACACGGTATCCCGCACCATGGTCCGCTGACCCCGACGATTGTACTCGTAGCGCCGCGATACGTACCCCGAACTCGGGCCCTCGAAGTTGACCATCTCCTGCAACAGCTGACTGCTCCCGTTGTAGCGATAGGTGCGGATGACGTAGGCGGTATCGGAGTTGAGCCCGGTCGGGCCAGCCCCCTTGTTCAGGAAGGGATCCCGGCTTCTGCTGGTGGCCAGGCGCCCTCGGGCATCATACGTATTCAGGTGCGTGATTCCCGCCTGCTGCACCTTGCCCGTCGGCATGAGGAGGCTGTTCCACCAGCTCGTAGCGGCCGCGTCGGCAAAGCGTTCCCCGCCCTGGTTGCCGTAGGAGGTCACCTGGCCCTGATCCTCCTGTGTCACATTGCCGTGCGCATCGTACATCCGCGCCACAAAGCTGCCATTGCCCCGGTAGTCCCACCGCGGATTGCCGAATCCGTCCCGGTTGGCCCAGTTCAGCTTGCGCGCCTGGTAACCGGTGCTGGAAATGGCGCGCCCCCCTGGATTGATCACCGAGTCCAGCCGGCCCAGCGCATCGAAATAGTTGAAGGTCTTCTGGGCTGTGGCGGGTACGGGAATGTTGAGGTCGTCAATCGATCCGTACACGTCGCTCTCCGTGACCAGCCCGCCGGGATCGTACACCGTCCTGGTGACCGGGGCGGAAAGCCCGGTGCCCACCCGGGCGTAGGTCACCCGTCCGGAGATATCGCGGATGACGACGCTCGGTTGCCCCAGTGGATCGAGGATCATCGTATCGCGTCCGAAGCCATCGTAAATCGCCCGGGTGATGGCCCCTTTCGGCGATATGAGGTACTCGCTATTCCAGGTCCCGGCGTGATACGCGACCGAGTCGATGCGACCAGGACTGCGGACTTTCACCGGGCGCACACCGGCGATACTTCCTGCGACGGGCACATTGCTGTTGCCGTAGGTGAACTCCGTCGTATCGGTGGCGATCCCGATCACCCGGGCGGGAAGGCAGCGGCCCGGACTGGTGCTGGCACCGGTCGTCAGGTATTGCACGGTCGTTGTGCGGCGGAATTCGTCTCTCGAGCTCGTCAGTCGGGAGCACCAGGGGCCGTCCACGGCAAGCGTCAGCGAGTCAAAGACGAACGTCAGCGTGTCGAGAGCCCGGGTCTGGCCGCTGAGTTTCGATTCCCGCGTCGTCCGGAGCAGCGTGTCGACCCGGCCCAGCGCGTCGTAGTGGTACACCAGCGAGTCGGCATCCGAGGGATTGTATCGGTTGTGTACGACCCTGACGGCGCGCCCCGTCGTGTCGCGGACGACATGCCGGACATCCGCGCTGTTGGTGCCGAGGATGCCGGTAAGGGGACCGGTGCCGGTGAGCACATAGGTCGGGCCGCCGAAGGGGTCGACCTGATAGTCCATTGCCGGACCAGCGAATGGCACATAGGTGCCGATCCATTGGATGGCCTGCAGGGTCCGCTCGTAGGGAAGGCCAGGGCGACCATACCCGATCCTGGGTGAGGCCCGCCGCCAGTGCTGCCGCGCCTGGGCACTGCCTCCAAGGGGTCGGCTGATCTTCTCCGGCGTCCACATCACGGGATCCCAGGAGATCCGGCTGGCGACGCGCTTCGCGGGCGCATCACGCGGATCGACGATGGAATCGATGAAGGCGCCGGGCGCGCCAGCCATGTAGGTGAACCGGGTCGAGTCCGCCGTCGTCGCGGTGCGCACGACGGCGAACTTTGCCAGGCGCACCGCTGTTCCGCTCGTGACGTAGTCGAGGCGGGCGACGGTGACGGTATCGGTCAGGACGGTTGATCTCCGGACTTGAATCCGATCGACGTATCCCGTTTTCGGACCGGTCGTGAAGTAGCGGAACAGGATGGCCTTGCCGGTCGGATCGACGATCGCATCGAGTTGAGTCGAGGTCGTCGTGGGGTACGAGTACGTCGTCGCGTTGCCCAGCAGGTCCTGGGTCCAGACCTGCCAGCCGTCGTCCCGGAAGCCCAGCCGCGCGCCGTTCTCCAGATACAAGACGTATCTCGCCCCGTTGAGCAGACTGCCCAGTTGCATCATGTGGGTGTTCTCACCACCTGGAGCGATCCAGGTCGAGCCTGGCTTGCGGAAGATGGTGTAGGAACCGTCGCCCGACAGCCAGATCGCCGCCGTGGCTCCGTTGAACTGCAGCGCCCCCGAAGGGCCGGTGAGCACGAGCCGACCCAGCTCTGCCAGTTGCCATCCCTGCCCGAACCGGGTGGAGGCGATGGTGCTCAGGTAGAGCTGTACCACATCCTGCGAGACCGAGTCATCGCGGAACGCGGGTGAGACTCCCGCCGTGAACTTGCTCCGGACCGAGTGGGTGACCGTTCGGATGTTTGCCTCACCGGGAGCGCTGTCCAATTCCGAAGCGACAATGCGCACCTCGTCCCGGTCCTCGAGGATGTTCGTGGCATTCGGGCCGGTCACCGTCCCGCCGGCGCCGAAATAGCGGGTGACGAGGCTCGCATCAACGACCCCGTTCAGGCTGGGCATGACCCAGAGGCTATCGGGCGCCTTCTGGGTCTTGTTGATGGTGAGCTGGAGCGGGACCGTCACCCGGGTCTTCTGGGAAGCGGAACGGTAGACCAGGTGCACGCCCCTCTGCCGGTCACGGGTGACGAAGCCGGGGATCCCGAGCGCGAGGGTGATCCCTTCGCACTGGAAGGCGCCGAAGGCGGCGCACTCCCCCTGGTCGGTATGCGCAAAATTGCGCTGTGGCGCTATGGCGAGCGGGGCGGGCGATCCTGGGGCTGCGGGTGCTTCGTAGATGAAGCGAACCCGAATCGAGGAGGTGTGGCCGAGGGAGTCCGAAATGCTGGCCACGAGCTCGTTCCAGCCGCCCGAGGTGGTGGTATTGAGACTCGGATGGCTGAGCGGGATCTGGGCAGACTGCGTCAGGCGGCCGGCGACGATATTGGTGATACCACTCCCGCCCACCGCCGTGGACTGATGGATGATGGCGACGCCGTTCAGGTCCACGTGCCAGGTACTGGCGTTGATGTTGCCCGGGCTGGGCAGAAGCACCGCGCTGGACATCGCGGGCGGCGCCGGTCGGCGCAAGGGGGGGCCCGCCCAGCCGGAATTGCCGCGGAAAGAACTGACCGGAGGGGCGTAGGGGCCATGGAACAGCCGCGCAAGTCCCCAGGGCAGATCAGCGAAGGCGAGGTCGATAGGGTCCGCAAAGACCCCGTCGAGATCTCCCTGATTCCCACGACTGGAAAGCCAGGGATAGCTCAGCCAGTGGGGATCATTGGGGGGGAGCGAGGGGAAATAGGAATAGTCGAAGTAGGCCTTGTCGAGATAGATCAACTGGTCGCAGGCCTTGCTCTTGCCGGGCAGCCACCCGAGCGTCTGGGTCCGGATGGTCAGCGCCGGGGTGAACTGCCCGATTGCGGCGATGAAGATCTGGCCGCTGGGCGTTGACTGATTCAGCGTTGCCAGCGGGCTGGTGAAGGTGATTTCGGGGAACCCGACGCCCAGGCCACATCCCCAGAGTGCCGTATCGGGCAAGGCCAGCGGACCGAGCAGCGACGCGCTGGTATTCAGCGGGTTGACCGTCGGCGGAAGCGAGTCATCCAAGGCATAGCTGGAGCTGCCAAAGACATTGAATGTCGTGGCGTAATTATCGCAGCGCCCGTTGTTGGCGCAGACGCGGGATTTCCAGCTGTGCTGGTAGCTGGCCGGCTGAATCGCCACCCGATAGCCAGTGCTGGTCGTGTTGCCGGCCAGCTTCGCGCTGCTATCGACACCGTCAATCCAGAGCTCGGTGAGCGCGGTATTGATACCGCTCGCATGCCAATACGTGGCGACGAGCGTATCCATGACTTCGATCTCCGCTCCATCTCCTGGCCACAGATGCTGGACGATGGACAGTCCGCTGACGGTGATACCTCCCCCGGTGAAATTGCCGCCGTACTCGGTCGATATCAGGCCTGGCGCTGGGTCAGGGTCGGCGGACACCGAAAGGGTATGCGTGAACGTCTCCAGCCCCATCGCGCTGTAGGTGATCGTGACAGGCTGAGCCTCGCCGGGCAGCAGGTGGAAGGTTGCGGGCGATGGACTACAGGTCGTTTGAGTCGAGGTGTCGGTGCAGATGAGATTGTAGGTGCCGCCATAGTTGCCACTGTTCCCGAGAATCACCATATAGCTCAGGCCCGAAGTCTCCACCGGTACCGTCTGGGCGAGAGGCATCGTCAGCGACGCCCCAGGCCGGCACGGGTTGCTCGCGACCAGACCGCACTGCTGTGCCTGGACCCCGACCTGCCCTTCGAGCGCACGGGAATGGCACAGCCAGGGGACGACGACAAGCGAGAGCAGCGCGCAACGGCGGAGGACCATGGGCCGACTCCAGGGAGGGATCTCCCGAAGTCAGGCAGAAGCCGTGCCGAGAACGTCGTCCGTTCAACCGCATGCTTGACAGTGGTTTGCAGTGCCGAGGCCCGCGCCACTCGCGTCTCACCAGCACCCCATCGTGAGACAGTGAGACGACTGCTGCATTTTTACGAGGACGCTAATCCCTCCTGCTTCATGTGTCGATAGAATGTCGCGCGGCCCATGCCCAGCATCTCGGCCGCCTTGCTGCGGTTCCCACCGGTAAACCGGAGCGCATTGCGCAGACGAGACGCCGGATCAGACTTGCCCAACGCCGCACCGACGGCTCGCAGGAATGGCCTGGGAAGGTGGTCGACCCCCACCCGCCCCCCGGGGCTGAGATGCACCAACGCGTAGCGGGCCACGTTGAGCAATTCGCGGACGTTGTCCGGCCAGAGTGCCGCAAGAAGGATATCCTCAACCTCCTTGTCTATTTCGACCGCGACCGCCCCGGACCCCGCGCCTCGGTCATGACTCAGAAAGGAGCGGAACAACGGGAGAATATCTTCGTTGCGTTCACGCAGTGGCGGCAGCTCCAGCTGAAAGAACCCGAACCGGGCAAGCAGATCCCGGCGAAAGAGTCCCTCGCGAACCTGCCCCTCAAGATCTTCGTTGGTCGCCGCGATGATTCTGGTATCGACCGTCCGCTCCCGCTCCTCACCCAGTCGGCGAATCCGGGAGTCGTCGAGCACGGTCAGCAACGCCCCCTGAAACCCTGGTGAGGCCAGTCCGATCTCGTCGAGGAAGAGCGTCCCCTGATGCGCCGACTCAACAGCCCCGACGCGGTCGCGATCGGCCCCGGTGAACGCCCCGCGCACATAGCCGAACAACTCCGCATGCCGCAGATCGTCCGGCACAGCGGTCAGCGGGAAGCGCAAGAACCGACCTGCGCCCCGGCCGGAGCGGTCGTGAATGAAACGCGCCAGCATCGTCTTCCCGGTCCCTGGACCACCGAGAATCAGTATCGGATGTGGAGAACGGGCGTACCGCTCAGCCTCACCCAGCACCGCCAGAAAGGTGGCTGAGCGTGTGACAGCGACCCCATCGTCTTGCGGCTCGGGCAATACGGTAGGAATGGTGGAGCGCATAACCTTAGGTTACGCGATTGACGGCGGTCCGCTAGGGGGTCCTTAGTGAGGTCGGCATTGCGCACTTTATGTGCGGCAGAATCTGCCGGAGTGCTGATTGTTACATCCGGCGGGGACCGGAGCCGCCCGGTGATGGCGGCGTTCATGGCGGTGGTGCGGGAGACGACGGGTTAGGCAACCGGTGGAAACGCTGGCAGGTTGAGCCCCACCAGCTCCGTCCCCCGCCCTCCCAGCGCCAGCTCGGTCACTGCCCCGCGTTCAATCCGCAGCTTGAAGAGTGCCGCGGCGGGCAGCTCGAGCAGCACGCCGAGGATGGCGCGCAACGATCCGGCATGGGCCACGACCACGAGCGGCCCCCCGCCCTGCGCCGCCGCCGCTCGCAGTTCGCCGCACCACGATTCAACCCGCGCCAGCAGATCGGGCCATCCCTCGCCGCCGGGGGTGCGCACGGTGGTCCAGTCGGCCATCCAGGCCTCGAGCCTCTCCCCATCCGCAGACTCCAGCTCGGCCCATGCGCGGCCATCCCACTCCCCGAAATGCATTTCGCGGAGTCTCGGCTCCGGCTCGATCAGCGTGGACCACCGCGTGGCGAGGAGCGCAGCAGTCTCCCGTGTGCGCAGCAGGTCACTGGTCCAGCAGCGCACCGGCGGTGGCCCGTTCCAGGTGGCAGCGAGTTCCGCACTGCGCGTCCGTCCCTCCGGCGCGAGAGGCCGGTCGGTCCAGCCGAGGGCGCGGCCTTCGGCGTCCTGGGCAACGCCATGCCGCACGAGATAGACAGTGGTCATCGCAAGGAGTGAGGAGTGAGGAGTTAGGAGTGAAGAGTGAGGAGTGAGAATCGATCCAATCGCCCAATCGCCCAATCGCCACTCCCTCGCGCCGAGTCGCAGCTACGCTGCTCCTAAGGCGCTTCGGTCGCCGCCCACCCGCCTACCGACAATAGTCGTCCACCTGATCGAACCCAATCAGCACCTCACGCGGCTTGCTCGAGCCGACGGGAGAAGCACCGAGGATGCCGGCGTTGTAAAGCTGGTCGATGATCCGCGCTGCGCGGCCATAGCCGATCGAGAGCCGCCGCTGCAACAGCGAGGTTGAGCCGCCCTGGTTCTGGATGCACGCCTCCGCCGCCTCGCGGAACAGCACATCCTGCTCCCCCTCCATCTCCGCTGCCCCGCCCTCCCCATCATCCGCTTCATGCGCCCGAACCATGGCGAGGATGTCCGGCTCCGCCGCGGGGAGCGGCACGGCGGCGACGACGCGCGCCTCACGCCGAGCCTCATACCAGGCCATGACCCGCTCGGTTTCCTCGGTGGCGATGAACGCCCCCTGCAGCCGCATCGGCTCGCTCTTGCCGGGCGGGAGGAACAGCATGTCGCCATTGCCTAACAGCGCTTCGGCGCCGTTCTGGTCGAGGATGGTCCGGCTGTCCACCTTCGAGGCGACGCGGAAACCGATCCGGCTGGGGAAGTTGGCCTTGATGAGGCCGGTGATGACATTCACCGAGGGCCGCTGGGTCGCCAGGATGAGGTGGATGCCGATGGCGCGCGCCTTCTGGGCCAGCATGGCGAGCGGCGTTTCCACCTCGCCCTGCACCGTCATCATCAGGTCGGCCAGCTCATCGACGATGATCACGATGAGCGGGAGCGGCCCGTCGCGGTAGACACCGTCATCGAACAGTTCCGGCGGCGTGGTCTCTCCTTCGGCGCTGATGCTGGCGATCGTGGGCTTGGGCCGCGCCGGATTCTGCAGCGGCTTCCCCTCCTCCGCCTTCTTGTTGAAGTCGGCCAGATTGCGGGCGCCGTTGGCGTGGAGCAGCTCGTAGCGCTTGCTCATTTCCATGACGGCCCACTTGAGGACGGTGGCGGCCTCGTTGTTGTTGGTGACCACCTTGTGGCGCATGTGGGGCAGCGCGTTGTACATCGACAGCTCGACCATCTTCGGGTCGACCATCAGGAAGCGCAGCTGCTTCGGGCCGTAGCGATAGACCAGGCTGGTGATGATCGTGTTGATGGCGACCGACTTGCCCGAGCCGGTCGCGCCCGCGATCAGCAGGTGCGGCATCTTGGCGAGATCGGCGACGATGGCCTTGCCTTCGAGATCCCGCCCCAGCGCGATCGGCAGCGACGCCTTGGCGGCATCCCACTGCTCCGACTCCAGCAGCTCCCGGAGGGTCACCATCCTGGCGGTCGGATTGGGGATCTCGACACCGACCGCGCCCTTCCCCGGAATCGGTGCGATGCGGATGGACTGGGCCCGCATGGTGATCGCCATGTCGTCGGCCAGCGCGGCGATGCGTCCCACCTTCACGCCCGGCGCCGGCACCACCTCGAACTGGGTCACCACCGGCCCCGTCGTCCGGCCGGCGATGGTGCCTTCGACCTTGAAGGTCTTGAGCGTCTCGATCAGCACCTGGCCCAGCCGGTCGAGCTCTGCCTCGCCTACATCCTTGTCCTGCGCCGGTGGCGGCGCGAGCAGGTCGATGGGTGGCAGCGGATTCTCGTCCGCCGGATCACCGAGCGGGATGTCGCCGAGCGGCTTGGCTGCTTTCTTCGGCTTCTTCTCCGGACGCCCGGGCGGCGGGGCGATATTCTGCTGCTCGTACGCGACCGTCTCCGGCTTGGTGGGAGCGCCCGGCGCCGCGCGCGCAGGCACTGCCTCGGGATCGTTACCCGGTGCCACTGCCCCCGAACCCCGCTCGAGTCGGCGGAGCGGATGCCAGGCGATAGTGAGAATCGTGAGCGCGGAGAGGGAGAGGAAGCCGAGCAGCAGACCGCCGGCGACCCCGATGCCCTTGGTGACGTAGTAGGAGAGCAGGCCAGGCAGTACGCCGGCGAGGCGTGGGGCGAGGGCGACCGAATCGTAGCTCTGCGGCCGGACGCCGGCGATCACGCCGATGATGAAGGGAACCAGCACCGCGAGGCCGGTCACCAGAATCGCCGCCCGCTTCATGTCGAGCCGGGGCAGCCGGTCAAATCCCGCCAGGCCCAGGCCAAGTCCGAGCAGGGGGAAGCCAAGCGCGCCGACGCCTAACATGCGCCGCAGGCTGCCGCCGAGCCATTCGCCGAGCGGACCGGTGAGGTGGACGGGCAGCAGCGTCAGGCCGACGAAGCTCCCGGCGACCAGCGCCACAATCGCGGCGAGGTGCCTGCGGCCGGTCTGCTCCGGTGTTGGCACGAGTGGTTTGCTCATGGCGCGAGCTGCAGCCGGCGTTCGTGAAAGACCGGCAGCACCGGATAGGCGTCCACCGTGGCCGCGTCGGCGATATCGTCCTTCATTCCGAGCTCAGCCAGATCCCGGCCCCCTTCGCTGACCACCAGCGGACGTTCCCACCGCTCGCCGTAGCGCCGCACCAGGTCCAGCGCGGCGAGCGCCGCATCATTGAGGCCCTTCCGGCCACGGCCTCCACCGAGCGCGGCTTCCACCACTCGTCCGGCACAGTAGGCGTCGTCCAGCGCAAAGCGCCCCTCCCGGCCGGCGCAGATGATCAGCAGATCCTCGCCGGCCGACCAGGCGGCGTGAGCCCGCTCGCCGACCAGCGTGAAGTTGACTGCCGCCGCGACAATCACGCTGGCGCCGGCGGATGCCGCGAGGAGCGCGGCGGTGCCGTTGGTGGTGGTCATCACCACGGTCTTGCCGCGCACCACATCGGGCTGCATCTCGCGCGGCGAGTTGCCCAGCGCAAACCCGGGAATGGGGAGGCAGTGGCGTTCACCGGCGAGCAGCGTCTCATCGGGGCCGAGGGTCTGCGCCATCCTGAGCGCGTCCTCGGTGGTGGCGACGGGCACGACGGCGCGTGCGCCGTGATGCAATGCGGCGCACATCGTGGTCCCGGCACGAAGGATGTCGATGACGAAGACCGTACGACCCTGGACCTCACCGCTGGTGAGGCCCGCCGGAGTGAAGACGACGTCCAGCGTCATGAGTCGAGGCGGAGCAGTTCCGGATGACGCTCGAGGAACTTGGTGTCTACCTCGCCCGCGATAAACTCCGGATGGCGAATGATGCGCGCCAGGAAGGGGATCGTGGTGGTCACTCCCTCGATGATGAAGCTGTCGAGCGCCTGTCCCATGCGGGCCAGCGCTTCCGCCCGGTCGTTGCCGTGGACGATGACCTTGGCCAGGAGCGAGTCGTAGTAGGGCGGCACGGTGTAGCCGGCGTAGACATGGGTATCGAGCCGCACACCGGGGCCGCCGGGGGGATGGTACGCGGTGATGACACCGGGGCACGGCTGGAAGTTGCGGTAGGGATCTTCGGCATTGATGCGGCACTCGATCGCGTGGCCGCGGAGCCGCCCGCCCTCGCCGCGGAAGCTGATCGGCTCGCCCGCGGCGACCCGGATCTGCTCCTTGACCAGATCGAAGCTCGTGACCATCTCCGTCACCGGATGCTCGACCTGGATCCGGGTGTTCATCTCCATGAAGTAGAAGCTGCCGTCCTCGTCCAGCAGGAACTCGACCGTGCCGGCACCGACGTACCCGATCGCCGAGGCGAGCATCACCGCCGCTTCGCCCATGCGGGTGCGCAATTCCTGGTTCAGCGCGGGGCTCGGGCTCTCCTCGATCAGCTTCTGGTGCCGGCGCTGGACCGAGCAGTCGCGTTCCCCGAAATGAATCACCCTGCCGTGCGTGTCGCCCATGACCTGGATCTCGACATGCCGCGGCCGGCTCAGGTAGCGCTCGACATAGACCTCGCCATTGCCGAACGCCGCGAGCGCCTCGTTCTGGGCCAGCGAGAAGCTCTGGGCGAACTGCTCCGCGTCCACCGCGACCCGCATCCCCTTGCCGCCGCCGCCGGCGGTGGCCTTGATGATCACCGGGAAGCCGATCGTCTCGACGAATTTCAGGGCCTCGTCGATGTCCTGGATCGTCCCGGGGCTGCCGGGCACGGTGGGCACTCCGGCAGCCTGCGCCAGCTTCTTGGCGGTCGCCTTGTCGCCCATCTGGCGGATCTGGTCGCCGGTCGGACCGATGAACGCGATGCCGGACGCCTTGCAGGTGTCGGCGAACTCCGCATTCTCCGCCAGGAACCCGTAGCCGGGGTGGATGGCGTCGGCGCCGGTGATTTCCGCGGCGGCGATCAGGTGCGGCATGCGGAGGTAGGACAGCCGGCTGGGCGGGGGACCGATGCAGACATCGTCGTCGGCGAAGCGCACGTGGAGCGACTCGCGGTCCGCCTCGCTGTAGACGGCGACGGTTTCGAGGCCGAGCTCGCGGCAGGCACGGATGACCCGCAGGGCGATTTCGCCACGATTGGCGATCAGGACCTTCTTAAACACGACGCACTCCGCGGCTGCTGACCACGCCTGCGGTGCGTTGGGCGATGAAAACCGGCTGGAACATCAGGGCGTCAGATCCTGGGCGAGTTCCTGCGCCCCGCCACCACTCGTGGCACCGGCACCGCCGCTGTTCATGCCACTGAAGGTACGGTCGGAGGCGGAGCTGATGCCGGAGGCGCGCAGGGCGAACTCGCTGGGGTTGGTCGAGTAGAACAAGGCGCTCTCGTAGCTGATCACGCCATCCCGGTACCACTTCATCAGCGATTGGTCGAAGCTCTGCATGCCGTAGGCTTCGGCGCCCTCGGAGATGAGGTCGGGGATGTTGAGCTGCTTTTCGATATCGCGGATGTTGTCGGCCACCGCCGCGGTATTGATCAGCACCTCGGTGGCGGCCACGCGGCCCCGGCCGTCCTTCCGCGGCACCAGCCGCAGGCAGACCACGGCGGCGAGCGCGGTGGACAGCAGCGAACGGATCTCCTGGTGCTGGTGCGGCGGGTAGAACGAGATGACCCGGTTGATCGTCTGGGTGGCGTCGGTGGTGTGCAGCGTGGAGAACACCAGGTGTCCCGTGTCGGCCGCCTTGAGCGCGACATCGAGCGTTTCCTGGTCGCGGATCTCGCCGATGAGGATCACATCCGGGTCCTGCCGCAGCACATGGCGCAGCGCCAGCCCGAAGGTCAACGTGTCGCTGCCGACTTCGCGCTGGGCGATGTTGGACATCACGTCGCGGTGCAGGAACTCGATCGGGTCCTCGATCGTGATGATGTTGACCCGGCGGTGCTGATTCACATGGTGGATCATCGACGCCAGCGAGGTCGACTTGCCCGACCCCGTCACACCGGTCACCAGCACCAGCCCGCGCGGCTTGAGCGCGATTTCCTCCAGCACCTCCGGCAGAAACAGCTCCCGCACCGTCTTGACTTCGTAGGGAATCGCCCGGAACGCAAAGGCGAGCGTGCCGCGCTGCTGGTAGATGTTGGTGCGGAACCGGCCGACGCCCGGCACGCCAATCGCAAAGTCCGCCTCCTTCTTCTCGGCGAACTCCTTGACCTGCCGCGGCGTCATGATCTGCTCCGCCAGCAGCTTCAGGTCTTCCGGCTTGAGCGGCTGCATCTCCAGCCCCGCCAGCTCGCCGTTGACCCGGATAGTCGGCGGCCGCCCGACCTTGAGGTGCAGGTCGGAGCCATTCCGCTGCACCATCACCGAGATGGCCTGCTTGAAGTTGAACGGCGGCTGGATCGCCGCAGGACCGGAGGGCTCAGCCATTGGGATCGACCCGGAAGAGGACGGTACCGAATTCCACCGGCTGCGATTCCTCGACACAGACTTCGCGGACGACGCCAGTCACTTCGGATTCGATTTCGTTCATGATCTTCATCGCCTCGATGATGCAGACCGCCGCCCCGGAGGTGACCCGGCTGCCCACCTTCACGTAGGCCTGGGCGCCGGGCTCAGGCGACTTGTAGAACGTTCCCACCATCGGCGACTTGATCTCCTTCAGCACCGATGCCGCCGCGGGGGCCGGCGCCCAGGCC
>JAWXBX010000042.1:0-17259 GCA_034440415.1 Gemmatimonadota bacterium
CCCCAACCGCCACCCGCTACAAGGTGCAGCTCGATCAGCTCGAATCGTGCAACTGTCCCACGAGCTGCCCCTGCCAGTTTGGTGGGACGCCCACCTATACCAGTTGTCATTTCCTGATCGGCTATCGGGTCCAGGAAGGGATGTTCGGCTCGGTCCGCCTCGACGGCGCGACGTTCGTCGTCGTCTGCGTATATCCCGGCGCGATTCACGAGGGCAACGGGGCAGTGGTGCTGTTTGTGAATGAGTCGCTGACCGAGCCCCAAGTGGACGCGATCGCCCAGATCCTGAGCGGCCAGCATGGCGGCATGCCGTGGGAGGCGCTGGCCGGTACGGTCACTTCCTTTGAGGGACCGGTCCGCGCCAGGATCGAGATGCAGGTGAACGGGACCCGCTCGAGCTTCCGGATCCCCGGCGTCGTCGAACTGCAGCAGACCCCGATCAAGAATATCGTCTCGGGCGAGGACTCGGAGGTGCATATCGTCTATCCCAAGGGCGGGTTCTTCTGGGACGACGGGAACGTCTGCACCACGGCCGCGATGACTGTCACCCACGGCAAGGTTCACTTTGCCCACCCCGGCAAGTACTCGGCGCATGCCATCGCCCGCTGGCACAACGCGACCTGAGCACCGGCTGAGGGTCATCGCGACGCTGGCCCTGCTCACGATCCTCTCGTGGGCTTGGGTCGCCGGCGTCGCCCGCGCCCCCGGCATGTCGGCGACGATGCCGATGGACATGCCGGGAATGGATAGGCCGATGGCCCCGACAGCCACGCTGCTCAGCCTCTTCCTCATGTGGGTGACGATGATGGCGGGGATGATGCTGCCGGCGGTGCTGCCGGCGGTCCTGCTGTTCATGTCGATGGCCCGCCAGCGGCAGCAGACCAATCGGGCCCCGCTCTCGGTGCCCGCCTTCGTCGGCGGCTATCTCTTGATCTGGATCGGGTTCAGCGCGCTCGCCGCGCTCCTGCAGACCCGCCTGGGCGTCGCCCTGCTCGACCTCGCTTCCGGCTCCCGGCCCATGAGCCTCGTCGCCGGTGCGCTCCTGCTGCTGACCGGCGCCTATCAGTGGACCGCGTTCAAGGCGAGCTGCCTCTCCCATTGCCGCTCACCCCTCGCCCACTTCACCGCCCACTGGCGGGAAGGCACCAGCGGCGCGCTCCGCATGGGCCTGGAGCACGGCACGCTCTGCCTCGCCTGCTGCTGGCTGCTGATGGGACTGCTCTTCGTCGGCGGGGTGATGAATCCGCTCTGGGTCGGTGGGCTGGCGCTGCTGGTGCTGCTCGAAAAGGTGGTGCCCCGCGGCGATCTCGTGGGCCGGATCGTCGGGGCAGGACTGGCGGTGTGGGGCGTGGTGCTGATGGTGCGGGGGTAGGCTCGCCGGGCTTCAGATGGGATGGGTCAGGGGCGCCGCTATCGGGTGCGGACCCAGACCAGCGCCGGCAGCACGACATAAAGGAGGATGTCACGCACCAGGTAGAACGCCACTACGGCGGTGATGAGCTGCCACCGCCGCCGCCGAGTCATCCCGCCGCGCTTGAGCGCCTCGCGCCACTCCCTGATCCGCCGCATCCACCTTCTCCGCGTATTCGTCCCGGAATCCTCCGCACCAGTATGTCACGGGCGGCGGAGAGTTGCAATCAGGGCGACGACAGGCGCCGCAATTCCTCGGCTGTGATCGTGATCACGTCGATGTGCAGGCTGACCGGCGTCCGGGGGGTGTCGGTGGAGTCCTTCGGCACCGAGGCGATCGTCTCCACCACATCCATTCCCCGGATGACCTGGCCATAGACGGTGTAGTGATGGTCCAGCCGGGGGATGCCCTTGGGGTTGACCACGATATAGAACTGGCAGCCGGCGGAGAGCTCGCCCGGGTTGTCGTCCCGCCCGGCGCCGACCGCGCCGTAGATGTGCTTCAGGCTGTCGCGGAATTCCGGCGCGAGCAGGTAGGGGGAGTCACTGAAGCCCTCCGGCGTGTCGGGGCAGCCGCCCTGGATGACGAAGTTCTTGATGACCCGGTTGAACGTCAGCGAATCCCAGTAGTGCGCCGTCGCCAGCCGGAGGAAGCTCGCCTTGTGGCGCGGTGTGGCGTCGTGCAGCAGGAAGAGAATCTCGCCCTGCGGGGTCCGGATCCGGCCCACCTGGCGGTTCGCTTCGGTGCGCCGCTCGAATTGCCGGCGCACCCCACCCACCTCGAACTCGAGTGCCCGCACCAGCCCGGCCGCATCCCGCGAGAATCGCACCGCGGCATCCACGCCCTCGATCGAAAACGAGGAGTCGGTGTCGGCGACGAGCGGCATCGGCCCGTCGCCCAGGTCAACGGAGAGCCTCCCGTCGTAGAGCAGAATCGCGGCGGCGTTGCCCCCTTCATTGTATCGGCCGATCAGCGAGGCGGTGACGCCGTCGGCGACCCGGTGAATATCGCGTGGCGGTGGTGGCGCATCCCCCTCGGGGAGCGGCCGCACCCAGATATTGCGGAACCGGACCTTGAACGAATGATCCTGCAGCCCGAAGGGGAGCCGGTCGGGATGAGCCTCGTAGGGCAGGCGACTGAGCCACGAGGTGGGCCCGAACAGCGCCACATTGTTCTGCACCGGCACACCGTTCTGCAGCACGGTGACGCGCGCCGGCTCCCGCAGGGCGCCGCCCGCGTCGAACCGCGGCCGGCGGAAGAAGACATCGTAGCTCTGCCACATCCCCGCCGGACGCGAGGCATTGAAGAGCGGCGGGTGCTGGCCATACATCGCCCCCGCCTGCCCGTCGGTGTAGGTCTCGTTATGCCACGAATCGAGAATCTGCAGCTCATAGCGCCCCATCAGGAAGAGGCCGCTGTTGCCGCGGTCCTGCCCCTCGCCCTTCGCCGGAACCGGCGCGGACCACTCGAGGTGGAGCTGCATGTCGCCAAAGGAATCCACCGTGGTGATGGTGCCCGTGCCGGGCCGCACCTCGAAGTAACCCTTCCCCAGCGTCCATCGCGCCGGCTTCCCGTCCGCCCCAACCCAGTGCCTGAGGCTGGTGCCGTCGAACAGGACGACCGCACCGGCGGGTGGTGCCGCTCGCGCCAGCGCTGGTGTCGCGATCGATGGCGGATGGGGCCGGGTCATCTCGTGCACCCGCCAGCCGGGTGTCTGCTGGGCGGTGAGGAGTGATGGCAGGCAAAGTAGCAGGAGGGCGCAACGCTGCTGGTAAGCCATGAATCTCTCCGGGTGGGACGGCAGTCGTCGCCGGCGGCGCTCGTGGCTCCCGTTACTTTTCAGGAGTGAGTGACTGCGGCGGACGTCCGTCAGGGCGTCGCAAGGGAGGCAGGATGCTGGTAGCAAAGATAGCGAGTGCCGGGGTGATCCTCGCATGCCTCGGAGGCACGTCGTCGGCGCTCGCGGGCCAGGTGCAGGAGGCGAGCCGCACGCCGGATCAGGAGGTCCGGGTGACGGCCGCGGAGGGACGCCATCTGGTCGAGGAGGCGCTGGCGCAGGATCAGGGCAAGGTCGTTTCGCTCACCCTGCAGCCCGGCGCCAATGCCTTTCGCGTGGAAGGGGCGCGGGTGGTGCTTCTGGCCACCGCGCGGAGCGGACCGCTCGCCTGCCCGGTCCGCATCAGTGGGGTCCCCGCCATCCGGACCAACCGCCTGGTGCTCACCGCGCCGGACATCACGACCACCGGCATGATGTGCAACGGCGCACTCGACCTGCTGCGGCAGAAATCGCTTGAGGCGCTCGCCTCCCACCCGTGGGATCTGGCGGCGCACCTCGCCCAGGCGTCGGTGCGTCCCAGCCTCCCCGGTCCGCGTCTCCGAGGGCCCGGCTGCCTGCTCGCGGACCAGCTCAGACTGCGGACGGTCCGGGCCCAGGCGGCCTTTCTCGCGGTCGGCATCACGGTGTTTCCGCGCGAGGCCGGTGAGGCCTGCGGCTGAGGGGACTGGCGCAGGGTAGGGCCAAGCCCGTTGGCGTCGACCGTCGCCACGTTGGCGTCACTGGTGGTCCAGAAGACGGGGAAGGGCACGATGTAGCCGGAGTTGTCCTTCACTCGCGGGTCGCCCTGCACCTGATCGCCGACGGTGAGGCTCGAGTCCGGCGGGTAGAGCTGCACCAGCACGATGGTGTTCACCTGGATGTCGATCGGCACCACCGTCGTGATGCCGCCGGCACTCGCGGTGAAGCTTGCGAGCCCGACCTTGCGACCATGCACCACGACGCTCGGCCAGGCAAAGGTGTTCACCAGCGCGGAGCCGTACTGGAACTGCACCGCCGCGGGATCTGCGGAGGTCCAGTGGATCGTCGCCGAGGGCAGGGGATTGTTGAGGGCGTCATAGGCCACCGCCGAAAAGTCGGCGGAATCGCTGTCCGCCATGGTGGAGCTGGCGGGAGTGACGGCCACTCGGGCCACGGCGGGCAGGTCGCTGCTGACGTCGGCTGCCAGAATGAGCAGGACAAGGAAAGAGCAGCAGTCCGGCCCTGGCGGGGCCCCCGGTAAAGAAGGATGAACTCAGGCCGGCCGGCCGGCTGGCGACCATTGCGCCGCGCCTCATTGCCCTTCCCGGTCCGGCACGGAGGCCGGACCTACCCACCGTTAGCCCATGCTGATCGCTTGACGCGCCGCCGCGATGGCGCGCACCACATCCTGTTCCGTCGTCCGCCAGTTCACCACGCTGACCCGCATCGCCCGCCGCCCGCGCCAGGTCGTGCCGCTGAAGAACGCCTCGCCGGTCGCGTTGATGCCGGCGATGACCGCATCGGTCCGGCGGTCATGGTCCGCCTCACTCGCGCCGGCACGCGGGTCGGGGAACCGGACCAGCCCCTGATTGAGCGTCGGTTCCCAGACCACCTCCGCGCCGTCGAGCGCACCGATGCCCATGACGATCGCATGGCACTGCGCACAATTCCGATCCACCACCGCCTCCAGCCCCGCACGGCCCAGCTCCCGGAGCGCGGCGTAGAGCGCGAACCCGCGGCTCCGGCGCGACCACTCCGGGTTCCAGTCGATTTCATCCCGCGCCTGGCTCTCGGCGGTGATATACGAGGCGCTGACGGTCATCGCCGAGCGGTGCGCCTGTCTGTCCCGCACCAGCGCGATGCCGCAGTCGAACGGCACGTTGAGCCATTTGTGGCCATCCGTCGCCCAGCTGTCGGCCGCCTCCACACCCGCCAGCAGGTGTCGCTTCGATCGGCTCACCCGTGCGATCAGCCCGAAGGCGCCATCGATGTGCACCCACGCTCCGGCGGCGTGCGCCAGCGGAATGAGTTCGGCGAATGGGTCGATGGCGGCGATGTTGAGGTCGGCGGCGTTCAGCACGACAATCGTCGGGCCTGACTGATTGGCGAGCGCGCGCTCCAGTGTGGCCGGTGCGATCCGGTCGGCCTGATCGGTCGGCAGCGCCTGGAGATGCCGGGTGCCAAGTCCGAGGAATCGGACTGCGCGAGTGATGGAACCATGATTCTGCTCGTTGACCAGCACCCGGAACGGTGGCGCGCCGGAGAGACCCTCGACGCCGACATCCCACCCGGTGCGGTGCAGCACGGCATGGCGAGCCGCCGCCAGGCAGGTGAAATGGGCCAGCTGGCAGCCGGAGGTGATGGCGAACGACGCGTCGCGCGGCAGATCGAGCAGTTCCCTGATCCACGCCCCCGCCACCTCTTCCACCACCGCGGCGGCGGGGGCGGTAGAGTAGAGCGCCGCGTTCTGATCCCAGGCGCCAGTAAGCCAGTCGGCGGCGAGTGCGGAGGTGAGTGATCCTCCGATGACCCAGGCGAAGAACCGCCCGTCGGCAGAGCCAAGATGCCCCCCCTCCGTGGCGGCCACGAGCTCGTCGATGACGCGTTCCGGGTCGGTGCCCCGCTCGGGGAGTGGAATGCCCAGTCGCGCACGCAGAGTCAAAAGATCTGCCACCGCCGCGACCGGCCGCTCGTTCAGACCGTTGAGCCAGGTGGCGGCGTGGTGCTGCGCGCGCTGCAGTGCGGGAGGAAGCGGTAGCGTGGCGGAAGGCATGGGAGTGGGAGGCTCCGTACGAGTCAGGGGGCGGTCCACGACCCCCTGAAAATGCCCCATGCACCGGTTCCGCGCCCCCCGGTTCTTGTGATCAGTGTCGCATCACCGGCCGGTCGCCGAATCCACCCCTCTCAGTGCGGGCGACCCAACGGCTCGACCTGCGGTGCTCGCCGTGCGGCGCTATTCCCTACAGCTGCCCGGTGGCCACGGCGCGCACGATGTCCGTGGTCGAAATGACCCCGATGACGCGGTCGTGCTCCACGACGTAGAGCCGGTGCACGTCGGCATAGAGCATCTGCTGGGCGGCCTCGCGTACTGATGTCTCGGGTGACACGCCCAGCCGACGAGTCGTCATGATCGTCTCGACCGTCGTCTTTGCCAGAAGCGTCTTAAGCCCGCCCCCCTCCGCCTCCGCCTCTGCGTTCAGCACGTCGGTGCTCGACACGACTCCCAGCAACCGTCCATGCCGGTCCACCACCGGCAACGATGAGACGTGGGCGTCGGACATCGTCACGATGACATCCGCGACGGTCGCTTCCGCGCCGACCGTCAGGACGTTCTTCTCCATCAGCTCCGCCACCAGCATCCGGGACCTCCTGCCTGAGTCACAAGCAGGATTCCCCGCTGGCGTTGAAAGCATCGTGAACCAGTGGTGAAGAGAGGCTCATCTGGGGGCGCATCACTCCCCTGGGCGGAGCCGAAGGCGACTGAGGCCGATCTTCCCGGCGAATGACTGCCTCGAGATGTACATTGGAAAGCATGCCGCGCCCGGTCTGGCTGCAGACCGCCGGCTCTGCGGCTGTTGGTCCTGCGCTCGATCCCGGAGAAACCGATGAAGTGGATGGACGATTCGGCCGGCAGTTTCACCGTGCTGCAGCTGCTGGTCGATTCCCTGCCGGCCTACATCTCCTTCGTGGATGCCGAGGAGCGCTACCGGCTGGTGAACCGGCGCTACGAGGAGTACATCGGCCCGACGGCCGAGAAGCTCGTCGGCCAGCGCCTGAGCGAGGTGCATCAGCCGGCGGACTATGCCGAGATGCAGCCGCATGTCCGTCAAGCGCTTGCCGGCCAGCCGGCGCACTATCAGATCAATCCCACCAGCCCCGCAGGCAAGTCCCACTGGTTCGACGTGCAGTACATCCCCCGCACGCGAAGTGACGGCACGGTGCTGGGTTTCTTCGTGCTGGGGTCAGACATCACGGAGCTCAAGCAGGCCGAGGCCGCACTGCGCGACAGTCAGGTCCGGCTCGAGACCCTGGTGTGCCACCTTCCCGGCATGGCCTACCGCTGCCAGAACGATCCCGATTGGACGATGACCTTCGTCAGCGACGGCTGCGAGGCGCTCACCGGCTACCGACGTGATGAACTGGAGGGGAACCGGAGCGTCAGCTATGGCACCCTGGTGCATCCGGAGGACGCCACCTGGCTCTGGGCCAAGTGCCAGGCCTCGCTCGACGCCCGCATTCCATGCCAGAACGAGTACCGGATTCTCGACCGGCAGGGCCACGAGCACTGGGTTTCCGAGCGGGCCTCGGGGGTCTATGCCGCCGACGGGACGCTGCTGTGCATCGACGGCTTCATCCAGGACATCACCGCCAGCAGGCAGGCCAAGCTGGATCGCGACAACCTCGAACGGAAGATGCTGGAGACGCAGAAGCTCGAAAGTCTCGGCGTGCTTGCCGGCGGCATCGCCCATGACTTCAATAACATCCTCACCGGCATCCTGGGCAACGCCAGCCTTGGACTCATGAGCCTGCCGCCCGGCTCCCCGGCGGAGGAGAATCTCAACGACATCACCGAAGCCGCGTTTCGTGCCGCCGATCTCTGCAAGCAGATGCTGGCGTACAGCGGCAAGGGGCGCTTCGTGGTCGAGAGACTCGACCTCGGCCGGCTGGTCGAGGCAACCACCCAGATGATCCAGCTCTCGATCAGCAAGAAGGCCGTGCTGCGGCTGCAACTTGCCCCGCAGCTGCCCCCGATCGAGGCCGACGCAACCCAGCTCCGCCAGGTGATCATGAACCTCGTCATCAATGCCTCCGAGGCCATCGGCGAGAAGAGCGGGGTCATCAGCATCAGCACGGGGGTGACCCGCATCGATCGCCCGTACCTCGCCGGCACGGTGACCACGCCCGAGTTGCCTGAAGGGGATTACGTCTTTCTCGAAGTCTCCGACAGCGGCTGCGGCATGACCCCCGAAACACAGACCCGCATCTTCGATCCTTTCTTCACCACGAAATTTACCGGGCGCGGACTCGGGCTTGCCGCCGTCCTCGGCATCATCCGGGGACACAAGGGGGCGTTAAAGGTCTACACCGAGCCGGGCCGTGGCACCACCTTCAAGCTTCTCTTCCCGGCGGTGACCGGTCCGCTCGACCCCGCCCTCATCGGCCCGGTCTCCAGCACCGACCTGCTTGGCCCGGGCACCGTGCTCGTCATCGATGACGAGGAGACCATCAGGACCACCATCGCGCGGATGCTGCGCCACATGGGTCTTGAAGCCGTACTCGCTCCGGATGGCCGCGAGGCGCTGGAGCTCTTTCGCGCCGATCCCGACCGCTTCGCGCTGGTCCTGTGCGACCTCACCATGCCACACCTGGATGGGGAGCAGACGTTCATGGAACTGCGCCGGCTGCGCCCGGGAGTGCAGGTCGTACTGATGAGCGGCTTCAGCCAGCAGGAAGCGCTGGTGCGGTTCACCGGCAAGGGCCTGGCGAGTTTCCTCCAGAAGCCCTTCTCCTTCGAGGCGCTGCGCGAGGTGCTCCAGGCCGCGTTGGCCTGAGGCGGATACCGAGCCAGACCACGCTGGTCCCGGGAGAACTGAACGGCACGATGTGATGGCCATGGGGCGCGGCGAATGAAATGCGGTCTGATCGCTCGGCGGCCGAAGGCCGAGCGCTCGACGCTTCCGCCAGACCCCCCTGACTCTCAGCGATCAAGAAGAAGCCGAATGCGCGGCATGGTGAGCATCAAGGCGACCACGGACTCGGAAAACGGCGTCATGCCGAGCGAGAAGCTCCTCACCGATGTGGGGAACTTCAACGAGGAGCTGGTCAAGGCGGGGATCATGCTGGCCGGCGATGGGCTCCATCCCAGCAGCACGGCGAAGCGGGTGCGGTTCGAAGGAACCCAGCGTACGGTGACTGATGGCCCCTTTGCCGAGACCACGGAGCTGATCGCCGGTTACTGGCTGTGGCAGGTGAGGTCGATGGAGGAGGCGGTGGAGTGGGTGAAGCGCTGCCCCAATCCCATGCTGACCGCGTCGGAAATCGAGATTCGGCGGGTGTTCGAGGCGGAGGACTTCGGCGCGGAGTGCACCCCGGAGCTGCGAGAGCAGGAGAAGCGGCACTGGGAGGAGGCCGCCAGGAAGAAGTAGGATCGGTGGGGCCGCCGCGTCTTCGACCGCTCCGCAACGGTGGGAAAGCGGACCGTTGGGCGTCTACCGTGGGCTGTGTTGGTCCAGCGCCTCCACCGCGGCGACCACTGACTCGGTGCTGCCGTCGAGCCGGGCCGTGATCCGCCCCGACGCCCCGATCAGATATGCCAGCCGCGGATGGACAATCTCTCCGGTCGTGGTGTTCCGGCTCCGCGCAACTCCCCACGCATCCAGCACCGCCTCCACCTGAGGGACCCCGGCACTGAGCAGGTGCGCGCCGGCCGGCAGCTCCCACGTCGCGGCGATGGTGGCAAGGCGAGCGGGGGTGTCGCGCCACGGATCGAGGGTGACGAAGAGCAGTTCCGGCGCCTTGGCGCCGAGTCGGGAGGTGACCGCGATCAGGTCGTGGACGATCACCGGACAGACGGTCTCGCAATGTCCGTAGACGAACGCCACGACCACCGGCCGGCCGATGTACTGCTCCAGCCGGATGGTATCTCCGGCCTGGTCGAGCAGTCGGAGCGGTGGCGGCTCCCGGTCCAGGCGCACCGGCGCGCTGGCGAGGGCATCGAACGGTTCGCCCCGCGCGTCCAGCACCCGCTGGGCTGCCCAGCGCATGCCAACCAGCATTCCCGCCGCGGTGCCACCGAGCAGGAGCCGCCCCGTCCAGCGCCGGCTGAGTACTCCAAGCCCCTCGCGTACTGCATCGCCCCAGACGGCGAGGAGGATTGCTACCATGCCAAGCGGTTCGCCCACCAGCAGGATCCATCCGCCGGCGTTCGGTAGTCCGTCGCCCGCGTTCCCGAAACAGACTTCGCGGGCCCGGGCCAGCCAGAGCGGCGTGGTGGCGGGCATTGGCCACAGCGCCAGTGCCCACCACGACACGGTGATCGCCGTGATGCACCCCAGTGCCACCAGCGCCAGCGCCGCCCGGCGGCGCATCACGATCCGATCTTCCACACCGCCGACAGCAGCTTCCAGTTGGTGAAGAAGTAGAGCACAAAAGCCGCCAGGAAGACGAACACCAGGATCAGCGTGCCCGGCGCCGGGCCGAGCCGCCAGGTCTTGCCGGCATGGAGTTCATCGTTAAGCTGATCGACGTTCGGCTTGTGGATGGGCGGATGGGTGATACCCCTCGGCAGGCCGGCCACCTCGACGCCGGGCACGATCTCGCCGATCGGCTCACCGAAGAATACCGACTTCACCGCGATCGCCACGAACGCCAGCGCGCCCGTCGCCGCGACCACGCCGCCCAGCGCCATCACCGCGAGGAGAAGATCCACCGCCGGATTGAACTGCACATCGAACGGCGCCTGGCTGAAGCTGATGTCCCAGTGCCGCCTCGGCACGCCGAAGCTGCCGGCGAAGGTCATCGCCATCACGAACACCAGCATGCCGCCGGCGAAGAGATACGGCTGGATCCGGGCCAGCGGCCAGAAGGCCACCTTCTTGCGGAAAATGAGCGGGATCAGGTAGTAGGTGGCTCCCATGAATGCCATCGCCGTGCCGCTCGCCACGGTCGAATGGAAGTGGCCTGGTGAGCGGAGCGTGTTGTGGACCATGATGTTGATCTGCTCGGTTCCGATGGTCACCCCGGTGATGCCGCCGACGAAACCGAACACGACCACCGAGAAGATCAGGGAGCTGAACCCCGGGTCGCCCCACGGTCCCTTGAGGAGCCACTCGAACAGCCCGTTGGTGAAGCCCCGCAGTCGCTGGCCCAGTTCCATCCCCGCCGGCACGGTGAAGCCTTGGACCATGCTGGCCAGCACCGCCATGTACATGAAGTAGCTGGTGTTGACCACCTTCCATGCTGGTCCCATGCCGGGGTCCACCAGCAGGTGGTGGGCCGAGGCCATGGAGATGAACAGGATGTAGAGGACGAAAGCCGAGCGGCTGATCTTTTCGTTCAGCACCACCGCGCCGACGGTCAGCGCGCCCAGCATGTACCAGATGGCGACCATCGCGGCCATGTTGATCTGCTGCGACGAGTGACCCAGCGCCCACCAGACCAGCCGGTACACCTGGGGATCGACGTTCATCAGCCCCAGCGACCAGAGGAACGTCGGGATGTAGATGGCGGCGCCATGGAGCAGTGTGATCACCGCGATGATCGCGGCGGTGACCGCGCCATAGACGACCAGCGGCAGCGACCCCTCGTAGGTCTTTTCCCGCTTGGCGACCACGAGGTTATTGAAGAAGACGCCGGTCACCAGCAGTGCGCCGACCGCGAAGAGGATGACGCCGAGGTAGAAGGCTGGGTGCGCCTTGAGCGGGACGTAGGAGGTGAACAGCACATCGGCCTTGCCGGCCCACATCAGCACCTCCACCATCAGCGCGCCCAGCACCATCAGCCCAAAGGCGACCCAGGATAGTCGCGGCGCGGACACCCGGGCATTGAGCAGCACCGTGCTGGCGAAGTGCAGCACCGCCATCTCGAAGAAGATGATGAAGAAGATGAGCATGCTCATCCCGTGGACGCCGAGCAGCCGGTAGAACCAGTCCGCGGGGAGGAGGTGCACCGCCTGCCAGCGCGTGAGCACGATGAGGATCGCCGCGATCGCGCCGATCAGCAGCGACACCACCGACACCACGGCATTAGCCTTGATCAGCGCATCCGCCTGCGAGTAGATCCGGCGGCCGGTGACGGGACAGGACCGGTAGACGTCGGCGCTCATCGGGTACCTCCGGATTGTGCGACTTCGTTGCCAGCGCTGTCCACCACGATGATGCGGCCAACCATCGTGTGGTGGCCGATCCCGCAGAACTCATTGCAGATGATGCGGAAATCGCCGGCCGCGGTCGGCGTGACCCGGAGGCCGTAGTCGTACCCTGGTATCACCTCGAAATTCACGTTGATGGGGAAGAGCTCGAAGCCGTGCAGCATGTCGAGTGACGACAGATGCAGGGTGTACTCGACGCCCTGCTGCAGCTTGAGGATGGGCTGCCACTGGAAGGTCAGCGCCATCAGGTAGACATCGCTGCCGGGCGGGGGCGCGACGATCGGCATCCCCCGGTCCTCGCCGACCTTGTACTGCTTGATGAACTCCATCGTGCGGGCGTAGTACGCCTGCGGCGTGGTGCGGCGGCGGATGCCTGAGGGATTCTGCCCGCCCTTCAGATGCCACAGTGGCATCATCGCGAACAGCACCATGCACCAGCCGAACGCGATCGCGACCCACATCCTCTCGGCCTTGTGGGCCGGTTTCCACCAGATGCCCCGCGGAGAGTCCAGCCCGGTATGGGTTTCAGTGTGCATGGATGCCTCAGGGAAGAGTGGCGGGCGGCAGTGTCATGATCTCCCACATGCCCCAGCCGGTGAACAGCACCGCCATGACCACGATGCCGGCGACGAGGAGGAGGAAGACGTTGTCGAACAGGCGTTGCCCGAGCGGCGGCTCCTCGGAAACTGCGCTTGGGTGGTCAGGGGCTTGGGGCATGGACGCAGCTCCGCGCGATTGAGGTGGAGGTGGATCGCTTCGCGTTGATTAGATCATGATGAGGTGATATTATGAATCGCGCAAGCCCCCAGGCCACCTCCTCGAGCTTCCCCGGCCCGATGCACTCTCTTGTCCGTGCCTTTGAACGCCTTGTCCGCCGAGTACTGCGTCAGACAGACGCCGGGCTGAACCGGCTCTATGGCTGGCGGCACAATCCGCTCTATCAGAGCGGGACGATCGTCGTCCTCCTCTTCCTCGTTCTGCTGGTGACCGGGCTCTGGCTGCTGCTGTTCTACCGAGTCGGCGCCCCGTGGGACTCGGTGGCCCGCCTCACGGCCAACCGGTGGACCGGCAACTGGGTGCGGGGACTGCATCGATACAGCTCGGATGCGGCAGTCGTTGCCGCGGTGGTCCACGCGGTTCGGATGGTCGCGCAGGGACGGAGCTGGGGACCGCGCCTGCTGGCCTGGGTCTCGGGTATGGTCCTCCTCGGACTCCTCTTCGTATGCGGGGTGACCGGATTCGTGATGGTGTGGGACGGCTTCGGCGCCGAGCTTGCGCTGGAAGGCGCCCGGATCGTGGACGCGCTGCCGATTCTCTCCGAGCCGATCAGCCGCGCCTTTGTCGGAGAACGCCCGATCCAGGGTGTCTTCTTCTTTCTGAACCTCTTCCTGCACATCGCGATCCCGTTGGCGATGGGGCTCGGCCTCTGGCTTCACGTCTCGAGGCTGGCGCGGCCAGTGCTGCTCCCGCCGCAGGCGCTCGCCCGCGGGCTGGTGCTGCTGCTGCTGGCCGTCGCCGTGATCTGGCCGCTGGCCATGGCCCCGGAGGCGAGTCCCTTCAGCCGCCCAGAGTTTGTCGCGGTCGACTGGTTCTACGGTTTCTGGCTCCCGCTCACCCGCCCGCTGCCGGGCGCGGCGGTCTGGGCCCTCGGCATCATAGTCACGGCGACGTTCGTCTTTTTCCCGAGCTGGGCCCACCGCCGCGGCGCCGAGCGGCCACCGCCCTCCACGGTCGACGCGGCGCTCTGCACCGGCTGCCGCCAGTGCGGGCTCGATTGCCCCTTCGACGCGATCACGATGCTGCCGCGCACCGATGGCCGGGCCGACGTGGTCGCCGATGTGGATCCGGCGCTCTGCGTGAGTTGCGGGATCTGCGCCGGCTCCTGCGCGCCGATGGGTGTCGGTCCGCCGGGCCGCACCGGCCGCGACCAGCTGGAGACCATTCGCCGGTTCATGGCCGATCCGGTCCGCCGGCCCGATCAGGTCGTCGTGATCGCTTGCGGCCATGGAGCGGGGGCTCTCACTGCGGATCTCGAGGCTGCAGGGAGCGCGGTCTATGCAGTCGATTGCGCCGGCAATCTTCACACCTCGGTGGTCGAGTATGCGATCCGTGCCGGCGCCGCCGGTGTCCTGGTCCTCGCCTGTCCCCCACGTGACTGCAAGAATCGCGAGGGCCCGCTCTGGCTGGAGCAGCGGATCTATCACGAGCGCGAAGCCGAACTGCAGGCGCGGGTGGATCGCGACCGGGTCGCCGTTGCACATGCGGCCGCGGGAGAACGCGCCGTTGCGCTCGGTGCCCTGCACCAATTCCAGGCCGCGCTCGCCCGGCTGGTGCCGCCGACGGCGGAGGCGGAGATTCAGGTCGAGGCGGTCTGCGAGCCGGCCGCCGAGGAAGAGGTGACGCGATGACGACACCGCTTCGCCGCGGGCTCGGCGTACTCCTGGCCTTCGTGACTGTCCTCGGAGTCGCGTGGCTGTCCCGCGCGCCGTATCACATTCGGCCGAGTGACGCGGGGGTCATCCGACTTGCCTGGAGCGCGCGACCGGAGCGCATCGAGTCCTGTCGCGAGCCGAGCGCGGCGGAGCTGGCCCAGCTCCCGGCGCATATGCGACAGAAGGTGGTGTGCGAAGGCACCAGTGCGCGCTACCGGCTGCGGGTATCAAGGGATGGCGCTTCTCTGGTGGATGAGGTCGTCCGCGGGTCGGGGTTGCGGCACGACCGGCCGCTCTACCTGCTGCGCGACCTCCCCACCCCACCAGGGCGACATGAGATCGCGGTTCGCTTCGAGCGCATCGACAGCCTGACCCCCGTGGGCCCCGCCGCACCCGACAGCGGCGAGCACCCGGACGATTCACTCATCGCGGGACTTCCGGGTCGCGATCGGCGCGAGGCGGATGAACGGGAGCACCGCCGGCTCGAGGCGGTGCCCGCCAGTCTCCTGCTCGAAACGACCCTCGTCCTCGAACCCCGGCAGATCCTGCTCGTCACCTATGACGTGGAGGGCCGGCGGCTGGTGAGTGTGTCCGGCAAGGCGCCACGGTGACAGTGCATACCTCTCCCCTCGCACGCCCTACAGGACCTGCTGAAACAGCAGCATCACCACGGTCGTGAGGCCGGCCAGCACCGCGATCGAGCGGCGTTCGGCGGCATCGTAGGCTTCCGGCAGCAGCTCGATCAGCACCATGTAGACCATCGCCCCGGCGGCAAAGCCCAGCCCGTAGGGCAGGGCGGCCTGTACCCGGTCGACCAGCAGAAACGCCGGCACCGCCATCAGCGGCTGTGGCAGCGAAGAGAATACGCTCCATAGCGCGCAGCCCAGGATGGACACGCCCAGCGCGGCGCCGAGTCCCGTCGCCAGCGCGGCCACCACGCTCCAGAGGAGCAGGGTACCGGCGTCCATGTGCCCCTCTCAGGTAACGCGGAGCTGCATCCTGGTCAGGGTGGATGAACGATGGGTGAATCGGGGGTGAGCGCTCCGCGGTCGCCCGGATCCGCCCTCGCGCATTCCGGTGCGCGACTGCATAGTTTTCTGGCCGTCGGCTGGATCAAGCTCCACCCTGAACCCCTGAAGACCATGCGAATCCTTCGTGCTGCCCTGCTCACCCTTCTGCTCGCCGCCCCGGCGTCCCTCCGGGCCCAGAACCCGCTCGAGGGCGACTACCCCGGCCTCGAGACCGGGAAGATGTGGACCTTTGACGTCCCGCCCCGTGAGTACTGGGCCAAGCGCTACAACTTCACCCCATCGGATGGCTGGATGGAGCATGTGCGGCTCTCGGCGTTGCGGTACGGTAACGGCTGCACCGCGTCGTTCGTGTCGGGTGACGGGCTGGTGATGACCAATCACCACTGCGCCCGCGCCTGCATCGAGTCGTCGACGAAAGAGGGTGAGGACTTTCTCGCCGATGGTTTCTACGCCGCCAGGCGCGAGGACGAGCGCGCCTGCGCGGGTCTCTTCCTCGACCAGCTGCAGCAGATCACCGATGTCACCGACCGGGTGAGCCAGTCCGCCGCCCCCACGGCCGACCCCAAGACGGCATCCACCCAGCGCGCCAAGGTGATCAAGCTGATCGAGGAGGAGTGCGGCAAGACCGGGCCCGACGCCGCCTGCCAGGTGGTGACGATGTACCGCGGCGGGCAGTACAAGCTGTACCGCTTCCACCGGTTCAAGGACATCCGGCTGGTGTTCGCGCCGGAAGGCCAGATCGCGTTCTTCGGGGGCGATCCCGACAACTTCACCTACCCCCGCTGGAATCTCGATATGAGCTTCGTGCGGGCCTACGTCGATGGGAAGCCGGCTGCGACGCCGCATCACTTCACCTGGAGCCGCAGCGGCAGCACCGAAGGCGACCTGACCTTCGTCATTGGAAACCCCGGCTCCACCGGGCGGCTCAATACCGTGGCCCAGCTCGAATTCCTGCGTGACGTGCAGTACCCGGCCCAGCTCGATGCCCTGCACCGGCAGATCGAGACCTACTTCCAGCTCTCGAGCCAGGACAGCGTGCGCGGGAAGGCGCTGCGCAACCAGATCTTCGGTCTGCAGAACACCCAGAAGGCGATTCTCGGCTACCAGTCCGGTCTGCTCGATCCGAAGCTCATGGCCCGGAAGCGGGAGTGGGAGCGTGGTTTCCGCGCCCGGGTAGAGGGAGACGCGGGACTGAAGCGGCAGTATGGAAAGGCGTGGCCAACGATCTCGGCGGTGAGTCTGCGCCGCAGCCAGATCGACGTGCGACGCCGCTACTACGCCTCCGGTGCCTACGGCTCCCGCCTGCTCAGCCTGGCGATGGGGGCCATCCGCTATCCGGTGGAAACGGCCAAGCCGGATTCCGCACGCCTGGCGCCGTATCAGGATGCGAACAAGGCCAACATCGAACGGGTGCTGTTCGGCGACCAGCCGGTTGATGTGGCGCAGGAGAAGGCGCTGCTGACCGCCTACTTCACCGCGATGCAGCGGGAGCTGCCCGCCACCGATCCGGTGCTGCGTCAGGCGCTCAAGGGCCGGCCGCCGGAGGCCGCCGCCACCGCGATGGTCGATGCCGCTACGCTCACCACGGCCGCGGCCCGCAAGGCGCTCACCGACGGCGGGGCCGCCGCGGCCGCGGCCTCACAAGACCCGTTCATCCAGCTGGTCCGGGTGATCGATCCGCTCGACCGGGCGATGATCCGGGAAGTCACCGAGCTCAACGAC
>JAWXBX010000043.1:0-33461 GCA_034440415.1 Gemmatimonadota bacterium
GCCCATGTCCCTCCCCCTTCTCGCCCTGCTCCCTGATCCGCCGCCAAGGCAGGTGCTCGGGAGCTATCCCTCTCCAGTGCAGCCGCTCCCCGATCTGGCGCGACGGATCGGTGCGCGCTCGCTCAGCGTCAAGCGGGAGGACCTGAACGGGACCACCTTCGGCGGCAACAAGCTGCGTGCCCTCGAGTGGCTGCTCCCCTCCGCCGGCCGCTTCATCGCTTCGCTCGGTGGCTACGGCTCCACCTGGTGTGCCGCGCTCGCGACCGCCGCGAAAGCCACCGGTCGAGAGGCGCATCTCGCCCTCTTCCCCCAGCCCTGGTCCGACGCCGTGGCCGGCGCCCTGGCCACCACCGCGGCTCACGCAGAGGTGTATCTGGCCAGCACGCCCGGCCGGCTCCCGCTCGCAATCGCCCGCGCCTGGCTTGCCGCCCGAAGCGCGGGAGCATCCACCTTCTTCGGCCCCGGTGGCGCGGAGCCGCTTGGCATACTCGGCTCGGTGAACGCGGCGCTCGAACTCGCCCAGCAGGTCGAGGCTGGTGAACTTCCCCCGCCCGCTGCGATCGTGGTCCCTCTCGGTTCCGGCGGCACAGCCGCGGGGCTGCTGCTTGGCTGCCAGATCGCGCGCCTGCCCGTCACCATCTGCGCGGTGCGCGTGTCGTCACCCTGGATTGCCTCGGAGCGCCGCGTTCGTGCCCTGGCGACCCGGGCCCGCCGCCTGCTCCGTCGCTATGGCCTCGTCCTCCCCGACCTCCATCCGCCTCTCGTCGTGATCAAGCACCACCTCGGCCCAGGATACGGTCATCCCACTCCCGGTGCCCGCGCCGCGTCCGCGCTCCTCGCCCGGGAAGGGATCGCCGCCGAATTCAGCTACACCGCCAAGTCGGCTGCGGCACTCGCGGATCTCGCCGCTTCCTTCCCGCACCTCTGCCTCTGGCATACCTTTGACCCCAGACTCGCCCCGCCGCCGCTGGTCGAGCTTCCCCGCCTGCACCGAGCCCGGACCTACGCGGAGTCGCTGTGGCCGCTCCCGAAATCGACCTGACCGTCTACCCCGACGAGTGCGATGCCTACGGTCACCTGAACCAGGCGTCGTTTCATGCCCTCTTCGAGCGGGCTCGCTGGGAAGTGCTCGCCCGCGGCCCGGGCATGGACTTCTTCACCCGCCTTGGCGTCTGGCCCGCCCTCCGGAAGGCCACCATCGAGTATCACGCCCAGGTGTTCCCGGGCGACGTGCTTCGCTTCAATCAGCTCCTGCTGCATCTCGGGCGCACCAGCTTCACGTTGCGCCAGACCTGCCACCGCGTGCGCGATGACCTGCTCGTCGCCACGACCGACATCGTCTTCGTCTGCATCGACCCGCAGGGGCGCCCGGTACCGGTGCCTGAGGCGGTCCCATCCGCGATGGCGAATCGCGCGCGGCCCGATCACCTCCGCCGGATCGCGGTCAACGGCGTCAATCTCGCCGCCGACGTGCGCGGCGAGGGACCGGCGATCCTCTTCATCCACGGCTACCCGCTCGATCACACCATCTGGGAGCACACCCTCGGCTCGCTCGAGGGCTGGATGCGCATCGCCCCGGACTTGCGCGGCATGGGCCAGTCGGATGCCCCGGACCTCGGCTACAGCATGACCACCTATGCCGACGACCTCCTCGCTCTGCTCAACACCCTCGGAGTGGATCAGGTCGTACTCTGCGGGTTATCGATGGGGGGATACGTCGCCTTCGAGATCCTGCGGCGCGCGCCGGAGCGCATCCGAGGCCTGATCCTGGTCGATACCCGGGCAGAGGCGGATTCGCCGGAAGCCCGACGGGCCCGGGAGACGGCACTGGCTCAGGTGCGGGAAGGCGGTGCGGAGGCGATCGCTGCCGCGATGCTCCCCACCATGCTCGGGCGCACGAGCATCGCAGCCCAACCCGCCCTGCGGGAACGCATCCACCAGATGATGGCCACGACGCCGGTGGCGGGAATCATCGGTGCCATCGGCGCGCTGCGCGACCGACCGGACAGCCTCGCCCTGCTGCCGACCCTCGGGTCCATCCCTGCGCTCGTCATTGTCGGCGCCGAGGATGTCGTCACCCCCCCGGAACGGGCCCAGGTGATGGCAGATGCGCTGCCCGATGCGCGCCTCCTCGTTCTCCCCGGCGCCGGCCACCTCACCCCCGTGGAACAGCCCGAACGGGTTACCGCGCTGATCGCCGATTTTCTGGCCCAGCTGGCCACTCCGACCTAGGATGCAACTTTCTTCCGCCTCCGAGCGTCTTACACCCTGATGGCTGCACCGTCTGGTGTACTGCTGTCGAATGCGATGTTATGTTCCTTCCCATAGAACGCTCCGGTGCCGCGGCCAAGTCAGTTCGGCACCGGGGCGTCTCTCCTTTCTAAGGTGGCAGGTGGCAGGTGGCAGGAAGTAGGCGTTCCGGCCGACAATCGCCCGCAAAGCAAGGACCCCCGAGCATCAGCTCAGGGGGTCTCATGTTGTTTCTGCTACCTGCTACCTGGTCGCCGCCAGCTACTTTTTCGGCCTTCCCGGCGGCGTGTCGCTGGTAAAAATCACCTTGTTCTTCTCGATATAGCTCTGCATGTTCGCCGGCACGTCTTCCTCGGGGAAGATTGCGTTCACCGGGCACTCCGGTTCGCAGGCGCCGCAGTCGATGCACTCGTCCGGGTGGATGTAGAGCATGTCCGCGCCCTCGTAGATGCAGTCCACCGGGCACACATCCACGCAGGCGCGATCCTTGACGCCGATACAGGCTTCAACGATCACGTAGGTCATTTTGCTGCTCCTTCGATTCGGTAAACTGGCTTGCGCCAGTCGAGGTCGAGTTTCTCGTGAGACATGGGCCGCAAAGTATTGCGAAAGCCTCGGGCCCGGCGCAAGGGGGCGATTATGTTCTCGGTCATGCGCACCCCCCGCCGGGCCCTTCTCCTTGCCACAGCGCTGCTGTCCGGCTTCACGCTTCCGGCGCCCGGGCAGGCCTGTCCGGCGGGCCCGCTCGCACTGGTCCTCTCCGGGGGTGGCGCCAAAGGCCTCGCCCACATCGGGGTGCTCCGGGTGCTGGACAGCCTCGGAATCCGCCCCGATCTCGTGGTGGGGACCAGCATGGGTGCCATCGTCGGCGGCATGTATGCCAGCGGCTATGCCGGGCGGGAAATCGACTCGCTCGCGCGCTCGCTCTCCCTGACCACCCTGTTCCGGCGGTACGAGCCGCGTACCCCGCATTCCCTCGGTGGTCGACTCCCGCTGGTCGTCTGGGAGCAGGGCGAAGGCGGCTTCATCCTGCAGCGTGCCGCCGTCCGCGAGTCTGAGGTCAACGGTCTCATCAACACCGCCATGCTCCGCGGCAATCTCCGCGCGCGCGGGTACTTTGATTCCCTGCCCATCCCCTTCCGTGCCGTCACCACCGATCTGGGTGATCGCCAGGAAGTCGTGCTCCGCGGCGGCGATCTGGCCCGCGCTGTCAGGGCCAGCTTGTCGATCCCCCTGGTCTTTGAGCCGGAGCGTCTCGACGGGCGCTACCTCGGCGACGGGGCCCTCGTGGCCAATGTTCCGGTCGCGACGGCGCGGCGGGAGGGTGCGGTGCGGGTCATCGTCTCCGATGCCACCGAGCATCTCGCGGACACGGTCAATCTGAGCTCCCCCATCGTTCTCGCCGAACAGCTCCTCGGCTTCCTCTTCAACCAGCCCCCGGCGGTGCTTGGATCGGCGGATCGATTCATTCGACCCGATGTTGACGGCTTCACCAGTCTCAATTTCTCCAGCCGGGCCGTCTCGGACCTGATTGCGCGCGGCTACGACGCTGCCCGCGCCGCGCTTTCTGACGATCCTTGCCCCGACTCGCCGCAGTCTCCCCCGCCCCGCACTACCCAGCTTACCCGGATCGCGCACGTCAGCACGACGGGTGGCAGTCCGGCGGAACAGGGCTTTGTTCGCCAGCTACTCCGGCTCGAGGATGGCGCTCCCCTTGACCCGGTGGCGACTCGTGCAGGGTTTCGCAGCCTTGGGAAGCACGATGGGTTCACTGCCGCCTGGCTTCAGCCCAGCGGGACGGCGGACTCGTTGGTGCTAAGTCTCCAGGTCCGGCCGGCCAATCGGCGGCTTGCCGCGATGGGCATTACCTACGACAACGATCTCGGCGGCCGCATGTGGGTAGGCGCAACGGACCGCCGCCTGTTCGCCCGACGGCTGGAGGGTTCGGCGGTGCTCGGACTGGGGGAGCTGCGTCAGGACTTCGAGCTCGGCCTGCGCACTTATACCCTCACCCAGCAGCCGCTCCGTCCCACCGTGGTGCTGACACTGGCGCGGGAACGGGTGCGATCGTTTGATCCGGCTGGCGATGAAATCCCCGGTGCCAAGACACGCGAGCTGACCGGCTTCGCCGGGCTGGTGCAGGAGCTCGGGGGTGACGTCACCCTCTCGTTCGGCGGGCGGCTCCATCTCTGGTATGAGCCGGCCCGGGGGGACAGGACCACGCTCGGTGGTGTCGCCCGATTGGAGCGGGACGTGCTGCACGGCGCGACGCATCTCTTGGCTGAGGTGACTGTCACCGGCGCCTACACCCGATTCGCCGCGGAGGTGTATGCGCCGGCCAGGGTCGGCGACCGGCTGCGGCTGACGCCGTGGGTGCGCTACGGCTGGGCCAGTGGCAGCCTGCCGTTGCAATCGACGTTCATGCTGGGTGGATACGACGGCTTTCCCGGTCTGCATGTCGGGGAACTGCGGGGAACCCGTGAGGCGCTGGGCGGCCTGAGTGCGGCGGTTACGCTCATCGGACCGCTGGAGGCCCGGCTGGAAGGGGCACTTGGCCAGGTAGCCGCCGGCGGCCCCGCCTTCCCCACTGGTACCTGGGAATACGGAGGCCGCATCGGACTCGGGGTCAAGACCCTGGTCGGGCCGGTTCGAGTGGAATACAGCCGCGCCCGTGGCGGTCGGGAGATGATGTACGTGCGACTGGGAGAGTGGTTCTAGAGCCCCAATACGCCCTTCTTGAAGCCCGCTCCCGGGCCGGGCTTGGGTCCGATCCAGCAGCGCAGCAGCGCGTCGGCGAATTCCTTGTCCGGAATGGTTCCCTTGTCGGTGCCGGCGATGTCGATCGTCGTGCCTGTGCCCGGCAGGTAGGTGAGCGTCATCCGCTCGCCATTCTTGATATCCTGCATCATCCCGCACAGTGCGGTGAACTGCTGTTGCAGCTCCGCCGATGCGCCGGGGGTATTGCCCCGCAGTCCGTCGCTCCACGCCCCGCACATCTTGTCTTTGGTTCCGTGGCCCGAGATGAAATGCATGAGCATCTGCCGCGGCGCATCGGCGGCCAGGATCTCGTCGGCACTCTTCGACGGATTCGCGAGGTACAGCCCCGCGACGTAGACTTTGACGACGAACTTCTTGCGGAGCGCGGCGCCGTTGAGGTTCAGCGTGTGTCCACTGACCTCGATCGTCGCTGGCAGCGTGACGCCGTTCATCGTCAACGCCGAATCGGCGAGCGGAGCCGCGGCAATGAGGGTGGAAAGCAGGAGCAGCATGGATTCGCCTCGAATGGGGAGAAAAGGAAGTTGTCGTCCAGTGACGAGGTTGGCAACTCGTCCGGTTACGGACCGATCAGCTCGACTGCGCCGGGCAGCAGAAATATGCTGGATCCCGTCGGGATCTGAACCAGCAGGTCGCGTCCGCTCGGTGTGAGCGCGGGGTACTGGCGCCCCACCTCGGCGAGCATGCTGGCCAGGAAAGCCTCTGGCACCGGAATGCCCTGTACCGTTGCACTGCGCAGGCGGAAGCGGGCCGCTTCGCGGCCGGCAGACAGCAGTTCGATCTGGGCTTCAAGTCGCGTGTCTGGCGGCAGGACCATGACCAGTCCCGCGAGCGCGCGGCGGGCCTCTGGCGGCAGGTCGGCGATCCGACCACCGATCCGCAGCAGCGTCGTGTCCACCAGCACCTGATACCCGAAATCCGGCGGCAGGGCGCGTGCGCCGAGCCGGGCCATCAGGTAGGCGGCGAAGTCACCTCCATCGACGGTGGCTCTCAGCAGCTGGCGGTCGACAAATACCGAATCCACCAGCGCCGAGGCCCGGAGTACCCCCTCCGGTGTGATGGCACGGGGGCCGGGGTCGGACTGTGCCGACAGCCGCATCGAGTGACCGATCAGGGTCATCAAGCCCAGCAGCAGCAGACCACAGACTTTCGCCCAGCGCCTGTGGCCCCATATTGTTTCCCGTACCCACGCCGCGGCTCTACCCTTCCCTTCCGCCGGGGTCTCCATGGAATTGTCGATTATCGGACTGAATATTCTGTATGCCGTCATGGGTGTGGTGCTCATGTATGTGACCTACCGGGTCATCGACCGGTTGACCCCCGAAGTCAATTTCGCCGAAGAGCTCCGCCGGGGGAATGTCGCGGTAGGCATTTTCATCGCGGCGATCTTTCTTTCGATTGCCATCATCATCGCCGGAGCGCTGAATTGATGGTGGTGGTGCGAAGCGTCCCTGCCAACACCCCGCGCGAAGCGAGGGGTCTCTCGGGACCATTGTCCGCCAACCGCGCCGCGCCGTGGCTCGTCCACTACCTCCTCACCGGGCTGCTGCTGGCCGTCGTCGCGCCGCTTTCTGCCCAGACAGCGACTAGTCGTTACGACGACACCTTTCAAAAATACAGCAAGCGGTATTTCGGCGTGGGATACGACTGGCGCCTGTTCAAGGCGCAGGCGATGACCGAAAGCAACCTCGATCCCGCCGCGAAGAGCTGGGTCGGTGCGCGCGGCATCATGCAGCTCATGCCCTCGACCTTCCTGGAGATCCAGACAAAGAACTCCGGCTTCACTTCCATAGATGATCTGGAGTGGAACATCGCCGCAGGGATCTACTACGACCGGAAGCTGTGGCGGCTCTGGCGGGATTCGGTCGATCAGGCCGATCACATTCGCTTCATGTTCGCGAGTTACAACGCGGGCAGGGTTCCGCTGCTGCGGGCGCAGGGCCTCGCCCGGTCACAGGCCCTGGATCCGCGCCTCTGGGGCAGCGTTGCGGTGGTAGCGCCGGAGGTGCCGCGGTGGCGGCATGAGGAGACGTTGAATTATGTGGAGCGGATCAGGGCGAACCTCCAGCGGATGGATCTGCGCGGCCGGGTCCGGAAGGGCCCGGCCGCCGACTCGGTCACAACAACCCCGTAAGCGGGGTTGCGTAGCTGGCGCTGCGTACCTCCGGTTCTCCGCACCGGCCCGCATGGGCGTGCTGCCGGGACCACTCCTCCCGCAGGCAGAACGCATCCAGTCCGTGCGGACGGTCGACGGTAAGCACGCCGTCCAAATGGTCGATTTCATGCTGCAGCAGCTCCGCCCGGTCGCCTTCCAGGTCGACGGTGTGCGACTCTCCTTTCTGATCCTCGTAGCGCACCTTGATGCGGTACGCCCGTGAGACCCGCACCAGCAGCGTGGGCGACGAGAAACAATCATCCCAGACCGTGAAGTCTTCCGTCCCGACGTCCACGATTTCCGGATTGATCAGCGACCAGGGCTTGTCCATTTCCACATAGACAATCCGCACCGGCGCGCCGATCTGCGGGGCGGCGATCCCGCGCCCAAAGCCGAAGCGTGACTGGAAATCGCGCAGGGTTTCCCGCAGGTCATCAATGATCACCCGGACGGCGGTGGACCCGGGCTTCAGGATCGGCTCGCACTGGGTACGCAGGATCGGGTCGCCCAGCATGCGGATCCGATGGATCGTCATGGCGGTTCCTCGTTGGAGAGTCTCCGCCACAATCTTGCGCCTGAGGGTCGGCGCCACAATAGCTCAGCCAGGATGCTCCCATTGCCAGCTGTCGATCAGCTTTGGGTAGTATCATAGTAGTTGTATAAACAACTAATTATACAACGATCGATGGAAGCGCTCCGGCAAGACCGGGAACAAACGTCAAAACTGGCATCGCAATGGATTCATGAACATCGAGTTATGGATTAGCGCCAATAGGTTGGTGTTAAGTTGACAAATCCCGACTAGATCGATAAGATCATCTCTCATGAGCGCCCCGGTCTCTGAGTCCGTTTCGGAACAACTCCTCCCCGCCGCCTACAAGGGCACGCGGGGGGCGGTCCTCGTCGCCCTCAAGCGCGCCGGCGCGCTCACGAGTCGTGACCTCGGCGACCTCCTGGGTCTGTCATCGAATGCCGTGCGGCACCACCTCCGCGAGCTCGAATCCGAGGGGTTGATCGGGTATCGCACTGAGCGCCGCGGCGTAGGAGCGCCGACGTTTGCCTGGCATCTCGAACCAGCCGGGGAGGCGCTCTTCCCCCAGCGGTACAAGGAACTGCTCAACGAAGTGCTGGATTGCGTGGCGGCACAGGCAGGTCGGCAGGCGGTGGTCGATGTGTTCGAGACCCGGTTTGTGGAGCTGGCGCGCGGGCTGCGTTCCGAGCTGGCGAACGCGACGCCGTTGCGCCGCCGCGAGGTCGTCCTGCGGGCGCTGGCCGAGGGCGGATTCATGGCCGAATGGCATCCCGAGCTCCGTGGCTTCCGGCTGACCGAGCATCACTGTGCCATCCGCGCTGTTGCAGAGCGCTTCCCCGAGATCTGCGCCGCCGAAGCGCGCTTTCTCCGCGAGGTGCTGGGGGCGGCCGTAGAACGGGAAACCCACATGCTCGATGGGTGCACCGCCTGCGAATACAAGGTGCATTTTCACGACGGCGACGAATCGGGCGAGCGGCCCACGCGGGACGAGCCCGTCCCTGAGGAGAACCAATGACGACACCGGTCGAGTCCCTGGTCAACCGGGAGTACCAGTACGGCTTCGTGACGGACATCGAATCCGATGTCATTCCCCGTGGCCTGAGCGAGGACGTGGTCCGGCTGATCTCCGCCAAGAAGCAGGAGCCGGCGTGGATGCTGGAGTGGCGCCTCAAGGCCTATCGTCGCTGGCTCGAGATGAAGGAGCCGCACCATTGGGCCAACCTGACCTACGCGCCGATCGACTATCAGGACATGAGCTACTACGCCTCCCCCAAGACCAAGAAGCCGTTGGGGAGTCTGGAAGATGTGGACCCCGAACTCCTGCGCACCTACGAGAAGCTCGGCATTCCGCTGAACGAGCAGAAGATGCTCTCGGGTGTCGCGGTCGACGCCATCTTCGACAGCGTCTCGGTCGCCACCACGTTCAAGGCGACGCTCGCCAAGTCTGGCGTGATCTTCTGCTCGATGAGCGAGGCCGTGCGCGAACATCCGGAGCTGGTCCAGCGCTATCTGGGTTCGGTCGTGCCCTACAACGACAACTTCTTTGCCGCGCTCAACTCGGCGGTCTTCAGTGATGGGTCGTTCGTCTACATCCCCAAGGGTGTGCGCTGCCCCATGGAGCTCTCGACCTATTTCCGCATCAACACGGCGGACGTGGGCCAGTTCGAGCGGACGCTGATCGTGGCCGAGGAAGGCGCCACGGTGAGCTATCTCGAAGGCTGCACCGCGCCCAAGCGCGACACCAATCAGCTGCATGCGGCGGTCGTGGAGCTGGTGGCCCTCAGTGATGCGAGCATCAAGTACTCCACGGTGCAGAACTGGTACGCGGGCGACGCGGAGGGGAAAGGCGGGATCTACAACTTCGTCACCAAGCGCGGCAAGTGCGCCGGCGCGCGGGCCCGCATTTCCTGGACTCAGGTCGAGACTGGCTCGGCGATCACCTGGAAATATCCCAGCGTCATCCTGCAGGGCGACGACTCGGTGGGCGAGTTCTACTCCGTCGCGGTGGTGAATGGCAAGCAGGTCGCCGACACCGGCACCAAGATGATCCACGTCGGCCGCAATACCCGGAGCACGATCGTCTCGAAGGGCATCTCCGCGGGGCGCGGGAACAACAGTTATCGCGGCCTGGTGAAGATGCTGCCCAAGGCAGCCGGCGCGCGCAACTACACCCAGTGCGACTCGATGCTGATCGGCAACCGGTGCGGGGCGCACACTTTCCCCTACATCGATATCCAGAATCCGACCGCGTCGGTGGAACATGAAGCCTCCACTTCGAAGATCGGCGAGGACCAGATTTTCTACCTGAAGCAGCGCGGCCTCAACACCGAAAACGCGATCAGCATGGTCGTGAACGGATTCTGCAAGGAAGTCTTCAAGGAACTGCCGATGGAATTCGCCGTCGAGGCCCAGAAGCTCCTCGGCGTGAGCCTCGAGGGCAGCGTCGGGTAGGGCAGGGAAGTACCGTAAGGGCGGCCGCTGTGGTCGCCCGTTTCTACAGGAGATTCGCCCGTGCTCGAGATCAAGGACCTCCACGCCAAGGCGGGAGAGAAGCAGATTCTCAACGGCATCACGCTGAGCGTCAAGGCCGGTGAAGTACACGCCATCATGGGCCCGAACGGCTCGGGCAAGAGCACCCTCGCCCAGGTGCTGGCGGGCCATCCCGCCTACGAAGTCACCGGTGGATCGGCCACCTATCAGGGTGAGGACCTGCTGGATATGGAGCCGGAGATGCGGGCGCGGGCCGGCGTCTTTCTCGCGTTCCAGTATCCCGTCGAAATCCCCGGCGTGTCCAACGCCTACTTTCTTCGGGCGGCGTACAACGAAATCCGGAAGGCCCGGGGCGAGGAGGAGATCGATCCGATCGACTTCCTCGATCTCGTGGAGGAGAAGCTGAAGCTGGTGGAGTGGGGTCCCGAGATTCTGTCCCGCGCCGTCAATTTCGGCTTTTCAGGTGGCGAGAAGAAGCGCAACGAGATCCTGCAGATGGCCGTGCTCTCGCCCCGGCTCGCCATCCTGGACGAGACCGACTCGGGTCTCGATATCGACGCGCTCCGGATCGTCGCCGGCGGCGTCAACAAGCTGCGCAGCCCGGACAACGCCACGATCGTGGTGACGCACTACCAGCGCCTGCTCAACTTCATCGTGCCGGATGTGGTCCATGTCCTCGCCGGTGGCCGGATTGTCATGTCCGGCGGGAAGGAACTCGCCCTCGAGCTCGAGGCGAAGGGCTATGAGTGGCTGACCGAGGCGGCGGTGAGCGTGTGAGCACAGTGTACACGCAGGATCACGAGAAGCTGCAGCAGAACGGTGGCAGCAAGGCCCTGTGGCTGCAGGGCCTCCGCGCGACCGCGCTCGATCGCTTCCGTACCGCCGGTTTCCCCACCGCGCAGGATGAGGACTGGCGGTTCACCAACCTGCAGCCGATCACCAGTCGGGAGTTTCCCCGTGCCGGCGGAGACCCGACCGAGTTCGCCACGGGTGCCCTCGAGCCATTCCTGTACGATGTCCCTGGCGCGAGCACGCTGGTGTTCCTCAACGGGCGGTTTGTGCCGGCCCGCTCCACACTGGCTCCGCTCCCTGCGGGCGTCACCCTCCGCCACCTCGCTGGCGCACTCAGCGCCGAACCGGCCATGCTGGATGGTCAGCTGGGTCACTATGCCCGGGCCGAGCAGAACGGCTTCACCGCACTCAATACGGCCTTGGCGGGCGACGGCCTGTACCTGCATGTCGCCCGCGACGTGGAAGTCACTTCCCCGATTCACGTGGTGTTTGCTACCGATAGCCGGGGCCGGGGTACCGCGACCTATCCCCGCAATTTCATTCGCCTCGAACGCGGCAGCCGTGCGGCGGTCATCGAGAGCTACGTGGGCCTCGCGGACGACGCCTATCTCACCAATGCGGTGACGGAAGCCGTCATCGAAGAGGGTGCCCGGCTCGAGCACACCCGGGTGCAGCGTGAGAGCGAGCAGGCCTTTCATATCGGCACCACCCACCTGCATCAGGGCCGCGACAGCCGGGTCCAGTCGTTCGCGGTGACGCTCGGAGGCCTGGTCGCCCGCAACACGATCGACATGGTGCTGGATGGCCCGGGCAGCCATGGTCAGATGCTGGGTTTCTACTTCGGGCGCGGTCAGCAGGAAATCGGCAATCACACCTCGATCCTGCACTCCCACCCGAATTGCGACACCCGGGAGATCTACAAGGGGATTCTGGACGACAGGGCCCATGGGATCTTCAACGGCAAGATCTACGTTACCCCCGACGCCCAGAAGACCGATGCAAAACAGACCAATCGGGCGCTCCTGCTCTCCGACCAGGCCCGCGTCAACACCAAGCCACAGCTCGAGATCTTCGCCGACGACGTGAAGTGCACCCATGGTGCCACGGTCGGCGCCCTCGATGCGACAGCGGCCTTCTACCTGAAGAGCCGGGGCATCGGCCCGGTGCTGGGCCGGAAGATCCTTACCTACGCCTTCGCCGCCGAGGTACTGGAAGAGCTGCCGTACCCCGCTCTGCGCGAGTCGCTCGAAGCCGTGGTGATGTCACGCCTCGAGGGGCTTGCCCCGCGATGATCCCGGCATGACCACGCCAACCCTCCACCCGCCCGCCGAGCCGGCGGCGACGCCGATATTCGATGTCGCCAGGGCGCGCCGGGACTTCCCGGTGCTGCAGGAGCGGGTGCATGGGAAGGCGCTGGCCTATCTCGACAATGGGGCCAGCAGCCAGCGGCCGCGTGTGGTGGTGGAGGCGGAGGCCGACTACGCCCTGCGGGAGCACGCCAATGTGCATCGTGGCGTACACACGCTCAGCCAGCGAGCGACCGCCCGGTACGACAGTGTCCGCGAATCGCTGGGCGCATTCCTGAACGCCCCCGACGCGAATGAAGTGATTGTTACGGCTGGGACGACCGCCGGCCTCAATCTCGTTGCGGCCAGCCATGGCAGGCGCGTGCTCAAGCCCGGTGATGAGATTCTGCTCACCGAAATGGAGCATCACTCCAACATCGTTCCCTGGCAGCTCACCGCCCAGGCGACGGGCGCCGTGATCCGGGTCATTCCCGTGACGGAGGCTGGCACGCTCGACCTTGTCGCGCTGGAGCACCTGCTCACACCCCGCACCCGCATTGTTGCGCTCACCCACGTCTCAAACGTGCTGGGCACGGTCAACCCGCTGCGGCACATCGCCGATCGGGCCCATGCGGTGGGCGCCGTGGTGGTGGTCGACGGCGCGCAGGCGACCGCCCATCTCCCGGTCGATGTCCAGGCGCTCGGCTGCGACTTCTACGTCGCGTCGGCCCACAAGATGTACGGACCCACCGGTGTGGGTTTCGTCTGGGGCCGCCGCGCCCTGCTCGACGCCATGCCCCCGTGGCAGGGTGGCGGGGGCATGATCCAGTCGGTCACGTTCGAGGAGACGACCTATGCGCCCGTGCCGGCCCGCTTCGAGGCCGGCACACCGCCGATTGCACAGGTGGTCGGCTTTGGGGCCGCACTGGAGTATCTCGGCGGCCTGGACCGCGGGCAGGTGGACGCCCACGAGGCGGATCTTCTGGCCTACGCCACGGAGCAGCTGTTACATCTGCCGCGGGTGCGTGTTTTCGCGGCGACGGCGAAGCGAGTGAGTGTGCTGTCGTTCACGCTGGACGGCATTCATCCCCATGACGTTGGTACGGTGCTCGATCTGCATGGCGTTGCCGTACGGGCCAGTCATCACTGCGCGCAGCCGTTGATGCGACGGCTGGGCGTCCCCGGGACGGTGCGGGCCTCGTTCGGTCTCTACAACACGCGCAACGAGGTCGACGCACTGATCGAGGGGCTGCGTGAGGTACGCCAGGTGTTCGGCTGATGACCGACGCGAGCGAGCTCTATCAGAGCCTCATCCTCGACCATAACCGGGCGCCACGAAACTTCCGGGTGCTGGAGCACGCCGATCGCCGAGTGGAGGGATACAACCCCCTGTGCGGGGATCACTTCACGCTCCAGCTCCGGCTGGATGGCGATCGCATCGGCGATGTCGCCTTCCAGGGTTCCGGTTGCGCCATTTCGAAGGCGTCGGTTTCGCTCATGACGATGGCGGTCAAGGGCAAGACGATCGAGGAAGTCGATCGAATGTTCGACAGCTTTCACCGGATGATAGTGGGGCAGGGTGGGCCGGATGCTGACCTTCCCCCGAAACTGGCGGTATTTGCGGGAGTGCGGGAGTTCCCTTCCCGGGTGAAGTGCGCCAGCCTTGCATGGCATGCGCTGAAGAGCGCGATTCATGGCGAAGCAGTCGAGCCGGGAGCGGGCTGACGGGCGGAGTGGTCATCCCTGCTCAGCCAGCAGAGTAACCCACGATACACCACAGAACTTTCACGGAGTTGCCTGACGATGCCCTACGATCCCCGGATGGTGCAGCCGATGCGCGAAGAAATGACCCGCATGGGCGTGCGCGAGCTGCAGACCGTCCCCGATGTCGATGCCGCGATGAGTGATACCCAGGGGACTACCCTCGTCTTCATCAATTCTGTCTGCGGCTGTGCCGCGGGCACAGCCCGTCCCGGACTGTCACTCGCGCTCAAGCATGCGACCAGGCCGCGGAATATTCTGACGGTATTTGCCGGGCAGGATGTCGATGCCACCGCCCGCGCGAGGCAGTTCTTCAGCGACTATGCGCCGAGCAGCCCGTCGGTGGCGCTGCTGCGCGATGGTGAGGTGGTGCACTTTGTCCACCGCCACATGATCGAAGGGCGCTCCCCGCAGCAGATCGCTGCCGATCTTACCGCGGCGTTCGATCAGCACTGCACGCCATCGGCCGTATGAGCCCTGCCCATTCTCACGATCACGGCGACCACGTGCATGAGACCGGTCCTCATGGGACCGGCCATGTCTTCCACCCCGGCCATGCGGACCTTCACGGCATTACGGTCGTGGTGGAACTTCAGGCGGGTGGTTTGTACGTCGGGCGCTACCACGAGGAAACCCCGTCGGGGTTGTTGCTGCACGATGCTGCGCAGTGGACCCCCGGCTCGGCGGTCGCGACACCGGCCGAGTTCGTGGCGCGCATGCTGAAGTTCGGGGTGCGTGCGGACCACCGACACGTTGTCGTGCCGGGTGCCGATGTGCGCCAAGTGAGTCGTCTCGTGGAGTGGAGCGGGGGGAAGTAGACGGTCAGGTTCGAGATAGCCCCGTCCCACCAGTCCTCAGGGCCAGATCTGCTCCCCGCCGGAAGCGATGAGCGTAATCGCATCGACAGGGCAGGCCCGGGCGGCATCCAGAATCCGCTGGTCCTTCGCGCCCTCCGGGTCGATCACCACACAGAGATCCTCATCATCCAGCTCGAACACATCGGGCGCCAGCGACACGCACTCCGCATTGCTCGCACACAATTCTCGATTGACGCTGATCTTGTATGGCATAGGCGCCTATTATAGGGGTCTCTCGTTTTCACGCCAGAGTCCCCCGGACGGTCGCCGGGGCACCCGGCCCCGGGATCGACGCCGATGGTCGGGAGGTGATTCGGGGACGGGGGCATCTACTCCCGCCCGCGTCTCCCGATCCGACTCGAAACAGGGCAGGCGCAGCGGGCGTACTGGCGCCCATTCCAGGTCACCTTCCGGGACCGATATGACTACATCCGTCGTTGTAGCCGATCGCATCACCAAGCGGTACGCCGGCCACACCGCTGTCCACGACCTTTCTATGGAAGTCCCGTCCGGCGGGATCTTCGGTCTTCTCGGTCCAAACGGAGCCGGCAAGACCACCACGATCCGGATGCTCATGAGCATCATCACGCCGGATGATGGGCGGGTGACGCTTTTCGGCGGAGCCGGATCTGGCCGGGACCTCTCGACCAGGATTGGCTACCTCCCCGAAGAGCGTGGACTCTATCCCAAGATGCGGGTTCTGGACCAGCTCGCTTTTCTTGGCGAGGCGAAGGGTCTCTCGCGATGGGACGCCCGCAAGCGCGCGAAGGCCTGGCTGGAACGGCTCGGACTCGGTGAATGGAGCGCCCGTAAGGTGTCCGACCTGTCCAAGGGGATGCAGCAGAAGGTCCAGTTTGCCGGCGCCCTCCAGCACGATCCCGACCTGCTGATCCTCGACGAGCCGTTCAGCGGGCTCGACCCGGTCAACAGCCAGGTGATGAAGGAGGTCGTCGTGGACGTGGCCCGGAGCGGCCGCACGGTACTCTTCTCGACGCATATCATGGAGCATGCGGAGAAGATGTGCGAGCGGATCGTGATCGTCGCGCGCGGCGAAAAAGTGGTGGATGGCCCCCTCGCGCAGGTGAAGCGTGATTTCGGCAAGAGTCAAATCGCGCTGGCGTTCACCAGCAACATCGCCACCGCCCACCGCCTGCTGCAGGATCGGTCGCTGGTGTTGAGGGCGGATGACCTCGGTGCGACTGCCGAGGCAGAGCTCGCCGCCGGGATCGAGCCCGAGGCGTTGCTCCGGGCGCTGGTCATGGCCGGTGTCGGCCTCTCCCGATTCGAGGTGGTGGACCCATCCCTCGAGTCCATCTTCATTGCGAAGGTCGGCCCGGAAGCCGCCCGCCCGGTCGCGCGGGAGGTGGCGGTATGAACAAGATCTTCGCGGTCATCCGGCGGGAATTCATCGAGCGGGTACGCACCAAGTCATTCCTGATTGGCACCTTTCTCTTTCCGGTGATGTTCGGGGTGTTCGGCTATCTGCCCAGCGCCCTCATGCAACGGGAAACCGGGGCGCGTGGGTTGGTCCTTCTCGATGGCACCACCGGCGGCACAGGCCAGCGCCTGGCGGCGGCGTTCGACAGCGTGACCATCGGCGATGGTCCAGGAGCGCTGGCGCGGTATCGAGTGGTGCGGGTGGAGGCGGGTGGGAGGCTCGATGCCCTGCGGGATTCTGTGGTGCGACAGATCGGACTGCGCGATGGGCCGGTCGATGCCGCCGACGGTATCCTGATTCTGACCGGGGAGGCGGTCGATAGCGGGAAGGTGACGTATCTCGGCAGCAATGTCACCAGCTTTCGGGATATGTCGCGGCTCGAACGGGTCCTGGAACCGAGACTGCGGGAGGAGCGGCTCAGGCGTCAGGGCGCCCCGGCCAATGTGGTTGACGCCGCCGCCATTCAGCTTGATATGCAGGCTACCAAGGTCACCGAAGGGAAGACGACTGGAGTCAGCTCGGAGGCGTCGTTCTTTCTCGCGTACATCATCAACTTCCTGATGTACATGACGCTGCTGCTGTACGGCATTCAGGTCATGAGCGCAGTCATCGAGGAGAAATCAACGCGGATTGTCGAAGTTCTCATCTCGAGCATGACCCCATTTCAGCTGCTGATGGGCAAGGTGATCGGAGTCGGTGCGGTCGGACTGGTGCAGATCGGCATCTGGGGGGTGACCGGGTTCTACGTCACCAGCCTCTTCAAGGGCGGTGCGTCAGCCTCGGCTGGAATGGCGGTCGATGGTACTGCACGCTCCATGACGCTTCCAGCGGTCAATCCTGACCTGGTGATTGTCGTGCTTGTCTTCTTTCTGCTGGGTTTCTTCCTCTACTCATCGCTCTACGCCGCGATCGGCGCCATGTGCAATACGCAGCAGGAGGCCCAGCAGGCCAATACCCCGATCACGATGCTGATCGGCCTCGGCATGCTCTCCATGTTCGCCTTGATCAATGAGCCATCGGGGACGATGGCGCGGGTCCTGAGCTTCATTCCCTTCTTCACCCCGATCGTGGTGCCCGTCCGGTACGCGATCGCGCCACTCCCGCTCAGCGAAGTGCTGCTCGCCGTCGCGGTGATGCTCCTCGGCATCGCCGGAACGGTATGGCTGGGCGCGCGCATTTACCGGGTTGGCGTCCTGTCGTACGGCAAGAAGCCCACGTTCAAGGAGCTCTGGCGCTGGGCCCGAACTTCGTAGCATCCGGGTAGCCCGACCGGAAAGATTGGCGGCATCTAGTGGGCTGGTTGGCCAGGGGATCCCCCGGCCCACTGGCCCACTTCCGCTTCCCTGCCCAAGTTCCCTGTATGAATTCATACGACGTTATCGTGATCGGCGGTGGCCACGCCGGGACGGAGGCCGCCAGCGCCGCGGCGCGCCTCGGTGCGCGCACTCTGATGCTTACCCAGAATCTCGAGACGATCGGCCAGCTGTCGTGCAACCCGGCGATCGGCGGAATTGCCAAGGGGACCGTGGTCCGCGAGGTGGACGCACTGGGGGGCATCATGGGTCGCGCAACCGACCGTGCGATGATCCAGTTCCGTATGCTGAACCGCTCCAAGGGACCTGCGGTTCGATCGCCGCGGGCCCAATGTGACCGTGGGCTCTATCGGCGGGCAGTTCGCTCCCTGCTCGAGCATGAGCGTGGGTTGGAATTCGCCCAGGGAACCGTCACGGGTCTAGTGATCCGCTCTGGTCGCGTCGAGGCCGTTGTGACACGCGAGGGGATGACCATTGCGACCCGGGCGCTCGTCGTCACGGCCGGGACCTTCTTGCGGGGGCAGATCCACCTCGGCAGGGACGGGGGTGTAGCGGCCGGCAGGGCGGGCGATCATGCCTCGGTTGAGCTAGCACAAGCTATTGCAGCATATGGAATTACAATAGAACGCTTCAAGACAGGAACTCCCCCGAGGCTGGATGGGCGGAGTATCGATCTGGAGCGATTGCCACGGCAGGATGGGGACATCCAGCCGTACTGGTTCTCCTACCATGAACGCACGGTCCATCCTCCGCAGCTCCCCTGCTATCTCGCCTGGACCGGCGATGCGGTGAAGGCGATCATCGAGCGAGAGCTCCACCAATCTGCATTGTACGGTGGCGCGATCAGTGGTCGTGGTCCTCGCTACTGCCCTTCGATCGAAGACAAGATCGTCAAATTCCGGGATGCGCCCCGCCACCAACTCTTTCTGGAGCCGGAGGGACTGGAGACAAGTGAGCTTTACCTGAACGGAATGTCGACCTCCCTTCCGGCAGCGACTCAGGTCGAGCTGGTTCGTGCGGTGCCTGGACTAGAGTCGGCTCTCATCACCCGGCCGGGGTACGCAATCGAGTATGACTTCTTTCCCCCTACCCAGCTTCTAGGGACCCTGCAGGTGAGAGGGTGCTTCGGACTCTACTTCGCCGGTCAGGTCAACGGTACCACGGGGTACGAGGAGGCCGCCGGTCAGGGGATCATGGCGGGCATGAACGCCGCACTTGCGGTTACCGACCGGCCACCGGTCGTGCTGCGCCGGGACCAGGCGATGATCGGCGTGCTGATCGACGACCTCGTAACACGAGGCGTAGATGAGCCATACAGGCTTTTCACTTCTCGATCTGAATTCCGGCTGCTCCTGCGGCAGGATAATGCCCTGAGGCGCCTGATGCCGCTCGCAGAATCAATCGGCCTCCTGGATCAGACCAGCCTTGTCGCTGCGGGAACTCGCCTGCTCGACGAGGAGGCCGTCCTATCAAGGGCGGGAGCGACTTCTCTAACCCCCAATGAGGCGAATCCTCTACTCACGGAAAACAACTCGGCCACGATATGCGATTCTCTCTCGGTTGCTGAGCTCGCCCGACGACCGATGCTCACCTTGGAGGAGCTGCTTCGTGCAACCGGATGGAGTGGTGATTCGTCGACGACGGAGTGGGCGGATATCGAGCTTAAGTACGAGGGCTACCTGAGGCGGGAGGCCGTGGCGGCAAGGCGGTTGTCGTCGCAGGAGGATTTCCAGCTTCCGGCTGACCTGCCCATTCTTGGCTTCAAAACCATCTCGCGCGAAGCCCGGGAAAAGATTTTCGCCAGGAGGCCAGCAACAATCGCCGGCGCCGGGAGAATCCCGGGTGTCTCGCCCAGCGACCTGCAGAACCTTGTAATGGAAACCCTGAAGTGGAGAGCCAAGGACAGCCCGTCCATCTGACTTGGATTCCCCCGTCCCCCCCTGTTCCACGTGAAACAGCGCAGGATCGCCGAAATAGCGAGTGTCCCGTCGGCTACTTGTTCCACGTGAAACAGATCGCCAAGCGACTAACACCACAAATCTAATTATATCAATGCAGTAGCCTGGCAGGCGTTGGGCGTGCCGGTCCTGAAAGCTTGCCATTTCGCCGTTGCCTTCCCAAAGCTATATTCAGAGAGTGTCGGCGCGCGGTAGAAATCACTTGCGCTGTTTGTCGATATAGTATCGTAAGTCACATAATCACAAAGATTTACAAATGGCAAGAATCATCGCTATCGCGAATCAGAAGGGTGGCGTCGGCAAGACCACCACGGCGGTGAATCTCGCTGCCTCTCTGGCGATTGCCGAGCGGAAGACTCTGCTGGTAGATGCTGATCCGCAGGGCAATGCGACGAGCGGTGTGGGAGTGCGACGCGATCAGGTGCGGCTGTCGCTCTACGATGTGATGATTGACGGTCGGCCGGTCCACGACGTCTTGCTCAAGGACGTCAATCTTCCGTTCCTCGACGTGCTGCCCGCTACACAGGACCTTGTCGGTGCGGAGCTGGAGCTGGTCGAGCGCCGCGATCGGGAACATGCCCTCGCGCGGGCACTCGAGCCCGCGCGAGCGACTCACGAATACATTCTGGTGGATTGCCCGCCTTCGCTCGGCCTCATCACATTGAATGTGCTTGCAGCAGCCGACGGGGTCATCATCCCGATTCAGTGCGAGTACTACGCGCTCGAGGGCATTTCCCAGCTGCTCAACACCGTCAAACTGGTACAGCAGAACTTCAATCCCCGTCTCGCGATCGACGGGGTATTGCTGACGATGTACGACTCTCGGGTCAACCTGTGTCGCCAGGTCGCCGCCGATGCCAAGGAGTACTTTGGCGCCCGCATGTTTCCCACCGTCATTCCGCGCAACGTCCGCCTCGCGGAGGCCCCGAGTTACGGCAAGCCGATCCTGTTGTACGACATCCAATCCGTCGGGGCAAAGAGTTATCTGGCCGTCGCACAGGAACTGGTCCGTCGCGCGGAGGCCCGCGCCCATGAGGAGTCCGCCCTTCCCGAGGTAGCCAGTGAGTGAATCCAAGCGACTCGGCCGCGGGCTGGAGGCACTCCTTGGCCCCGTCTCTCGCCGGGAGGCCGAAGCCGGTGGGATGCTGCAGGAGCTGCCGGTCTCGGCGATTCGCCCCAACCCATATCAGCCGCGGTCCAGAATCGACGAACCGCAGTTCCAGGAACTCGTTTCCTCGCTCGAGGCCTCCGGGCTGCTCCAGCCGGTCCTGGTTCGACGACACCTCGATAGCTACCAGCTCATCGCAGGAGAACGCCGCTGGCGTGCGGCCCAGAAGCTGGGGTGGGAAAAGATCCCCGCCGTCATCAAGGAAGCCGACGATCGTACCCTCCTTACTCTCGCGCTGGTTGAAAACCTGCAACGCGACAACCTGTCAGCGATCGAGGAAGCGACCAGCTACCAGCGCCTCATCGATGAATTCCAGGTCTCCCAGACCGAAGTAGCGCGGCTGGTCGGTCGGGACCGCTCGACGGTGGCCAATGCGCTGAGGCTGCTCAAGCTGCCGGCGGAGGTCACCAGCATGGTGGACGACGGTCGCCTCTCCGAGGGGCATGCGCGCGCGCTGCTCGGACTCGGCGACCGGACCCAGATCCTGCGGCTGGCGCAGGACACGGTGACCCAGGGATGGTCGGTGCGGGACCTCGAGGTGAAGGTGCGCGGTGCCAGGCCCGCCGGCGCGCGGCGTGCCCCCGTGCGCCAGCAGGCACCGGAGCATCGGCGCGTCGAGGACGCCCTGCGCAAGAGGCTTGGGACCGATGTACGGGTGACGGCCCGTCGCCGCGGGCGGGGATTGCTGGCGATCAGCTACTACTCCGAGGATGACCTCTCCCGGGTGCTCGACGTCATCCTGGGTGAACCGTTCGGGGGCTGAGCGTGGATCGGCGCCACATCACGATCGTGGTGCATCAGGACGGGACGCCGGTCTCCCGCACCTGGCGCTTGCCGCTCTGGGCGATCCGGGCGGTCCTCCTCCTGGCGGCGGTGAGCGGGGCGCTTCTGCTCCTCGGTGTGGCGCTCTATCTGCCCATCGCGACTCAGGCCGCTCGGGTACCCGGCCTGGTACGGGAGCGGGATCGTCTCCAGGCAGAGAGCAGGCGCATCAGCGAATTGGTCGCGGCGTTAGACAGCGCTGAGCGCCGATACGACCGGATCCGGGATATGCTGGGGGCGGATGTGGTCGTCGACCCGATGCGCCGAAGCGCCTCGCTCCCGATCTCACCTGCGATCACCGCGCGAGTCGCCGGATCGGCGAGCCGCTATGAAACCGGCGGATCAGTTCCCCGCCACTGGCCGCTGGACGAAGCGGGCTTCGTGACCCGCGGCCAGGCCACCGGCGGATCTGGCAACGAGCGGGGAGGGGAGGAGCACCCGGGCATTGATATTGCCCTCCCGATCGGCACCGCAGTACGGGCCGCCGGCGGCGGGACTGTGCTGGAGGCCGGCGAACATCCCGAATACGGCCAGTATGTCGTGCTGGAGCATCCCGACGGATACCGGACCGTGTACGGTCATCTGAGTCGCGTGACTGTCACTCCCGGCATCATGGTTGGCGCTGGTCAGGTGGTGGGCTTGACCGGAAACACCGGAAACTCGAGCGCCCCGCATCTTCACTTTGAGATCCGGCAAAACGGATCTTCAATTGACCCTCGCACTCTTCTGAAGGAGCCTCGTTGATGGCCATCTTCTCCCGTCCCTCCCAGTCGTTCCGTCCGGATGCACCAGCGCGCCGGGGTGAGGGTGCTGGCCTGACCATCATCGCGAGCGGCACCACCGTGGCTGGTGACCTCATGAGTGATGGCATTGTAAAAATCGAGGGGACCGTCGAAGGAAGCATTCGGGCTGCCACTCAGCTCCTGATTGCTCCAGGGGCGGTGGTCCGTGGAGATGTCTTCGCACTGGAAATCGTCGTCGGGGGAGAGATCCGTGGCGGGGTACACGCCGATGAGCGCGTCGAAATCCAGTCCGGAGCCCTGGTCGAGGGGGATATACATACCCAGCGGATACATATCGTGGATGGCGGTCGGGTGAACGGCCACGTCGTCATGGAACCCGAGGGTGCGAGCCGGGGTCATCCTTCCGAGGCGATGGGGTCGGTCGGGCTAACGAACGCCTAGCTTGAACAGGACTTCCCACAATAGTTGATAAGCAGGTCGAAGTTGTGGAAATCACCCCCTGAGCAGTCCCGGAAAATGCCCACTGCCAGACTGTTGTCGAGATACTATCATGAAACTGTTGCATAGTGCTATCTCAATACACGGCCTGTTCATCCTGCTGGGATGCAGTGGGAAGCCGGCGGAAACAGCAGGATTCCGGGTGGGGCTCGTCACCCCAGGCTCGATCGCTGACGCGGCCTGGAACTCGGGAGCCTACAGCGGGCTTGAGGAGATCCGGGATTCACTGGCAGTCAACGTCAGCCATGTCGAAGCACGAACTCCCTCGGAACAGGAAGAGGCCCTTCGCACCTATGCGGCGCAGGGGTACAACCTCGTTTTCGGGCATGGGTTCGAATTCCAAGGGGCGGCGGAACGAGTCTCGGCGCAGTATCCGAAGACCGCATTCGTGGTGACCAGTGGAGAAAGGGTACAGGGGAATGTGTCACCTCTCATCTTCCGACTGCATGAAGCAAGTTACCTGGCCGGGATGGTCGCCGGTGGAATGACCCGAACCAACACGATCGGCTTCGTGGGCGGAATCGAACTTCCGCCCATCAAGCTCGCCGAAGATGCCTGGGTGGCCGGCGCACGGGCCGTGAATCCCAAGGTCACGCCGCGTTCGACGTACCTCAACACCTTTGACGATGTGGCGGCAGGCAGGGAAGCCGCGATCGCGCTACTGCAGGCTGGCGTCGACATGTTCCATCACAACGCCGACCAGGCTGCCCTTGGGGTCTTTCAGGCTGTAAAGGAGTCCCCGGGCGCATTCATCTTTGGCGCCAACCTCGATCAGTCTGCGTTGGCGCCCGCCCGAGTGCTCGGTTCCGCCGTCATCGACCTCCCGCGCGCCTTCCTCACGATCGCAAAGGAAGTACGGGCGGGCGGCTTCCAGCCAACCATCGAATCCTTCGGCTTGAAAAGCGGCGTCATCCGCTACGAGGCCAATAGTGCCCTTGAATCGAGCCTCCCCGAAGCGCTCCGTCAGCGAGTCGCCGCGGCACGGGATTCGATCATCGCCGCCGATACGGTCCGCGCGACAACCCCGTGACGCCCCAGGCAGTCCCCCTCTCCGGGATTACCGACTATCTCGATGGTTACCTCCAGGTCCGGGAGGTACCGGACGAGGCCGCGGCGCTGAACGGGCTGCAGGTCCAGAATGCGGGGACAATCGGACGCATTGTCGCTGCGGTTGATGCCTCCCAGGCGACGATCGATGGGCTCCGCCGGAACGACAAGCACTCCACCCCGCGTTCATCGCCCCTCCTGATCGTCCATCACGGGCTCTTCTGGGATGGCAACAGGCCGGTCACCGGACGCAGGTACCGGCGACTGCGCGCGCTGCTCGAACAGGACGCGGCATTGTACTCCGCCCACATTCCGCTGGATGTGCACGCGGAGGTCGGCAACAACCCGGTTCTCGCGCGCAGTCTCGGCCTGAGCGAACTCTCTCACTTTGGCAATCACAAGGGCCTCCAGCTTGGCATCGCGGGAACCACCCCGGATGCGATCACGACGCGTGAGGAGTTGGCGTCTTCATTGGCCACAACCCTCGGGCTGACCGTCAGCGACATCAAGCTGATTCCCGGCGGGCCGAAACGCATCAGGCGAGTCGGCGTAATCACCGGCGGCGCGGGCAGCGCGATCCTCCAGGCCAGGGACGCCGGCTGCGACACTTTCATCACGGGAGAAGGCGCTGCCCACACCTACTTCGATGCCATGGAAGGCGGGATCAATGTCCTGTACGCCGGTCACTACGCAACCGAGACGGTGGGGGTGAAAGCCCTCGCCGCTCACCTGAGCGCACACTTTAACTTGCCGTGGGAATCTCACGACCACCCCACGGGCATGTAGTCCACCCTCCGGGTGGACTGCCCTGCTCTCCTGTCCCACTTTCCCATGCCTTTCCCGCTCACCCTCCGCAACATCAGCAAGCAATACGGTTCCGTCGTCGCCCTGCGCGACGTCAACTTCGAGCTGGGTGCCGGCGAGATCCATGCCCTGCTTGGCGAGAACGGGGCCGGGAAGTCCACGCTGATGAAAGTGGCCTTCGGCCTGGTGCGTCCAGATTCTGGATCCATCGTGCTCGATGGACGTGCACAGCAGTTGCGCTCTCCGGTCGAGGCGCGACGCGCCGGCATCGGAATGGTGCATCAGCATTTCACCTCGATTCCCGCGTTTACCGTCTGGGAGAATGTGGCCCTGACCGCCGGGTGGTCAATCGCCCGCCCGCGCGTGGCGGAGGAGCGGGTACGCGCGCTGGCGCAGCGGATCGGTTTCGACCTTGATCCACGGAGCCGCGCGGTCGACCTGTCGGCTGGCCTCAAGCAACGGCTCGAAGTGTTGAAGGCGATCGCGGCTGATGCCCGCATTCTGCTCCTCGATGAACCGTCTTCGGTCCTCTCCCCCACCGACGCCGAGCAGTTCCTGTCCCAGCTCACCGGTTTCAAGGCAATGGGTATCGCCTCGGTGCTGATCACCCACAAGTTCTCCGAGGCGCTTGCCATCGCAGACACGGTCACGGTTCTGCGTCGAGGCGAGGTGGTTCACAGCGGCCCGATCGGCACCACGAATGCCACCGACCTCGCGCGACACATCCTCGGCGAGCTGCCGCCGGATCGTCGACGTGTGGCCGCCACGGAGCCGGGTGACATCAGAGTGCGAGTGGAGTCACTGACGGTCCTCCGGCAGGGCAGCAGTGGGCCCGGGCTTCGCACTGCGACCATGGTCGCCCGGGCGGGCGAAGTCGTCGGCATCGCGGCGGTCGAGGGCAACGGGCAGCGCGAGTTGCTGCGGGCCATCGCCGGAATGGCCGAGGCAAAAAGCGGTCGCATTGACGTCGAAGCGCCCGTTGTCCTGATCCCGGAGGACCGGACAAGCGAAGCGCTCATCGGTGACTTCTCGCTGGCAGAAAACCTGGTGCTCAGCCAGGGCCGGGCGGCGCCGTGGATTCACGGGCCCTGGATCCGGTGGCGGCAGGCCCACGATCGCACGGCACAGTTGATCGAGAGCTTCGGGGTCCGGGCCTCGGGGAGCGAGATGGCGGCGCGCGGGTTGAGCGGCGGGAATCAGCAGCGGATGGTGATCGCGGCGGCGCTGGAACGACGACCTGCGGTGCTGGTGGCGGAGAATCCCACCCGCGGGCTCGATTTCAAGGCCACCGCCGAGATTCACGATCGACTGCGCGCGGCGGCTGGCGCAGGCGTCGCCGTGATCGTCCATCTTGCCGATCTCGACGAGCTGATGTCGGTCGCGGATCGCATTGTGGTGCTCGCAGCAGGTATCGCCACCGAAATGCCCACAGGAGCTTCGCGGGATGCCATCGGCCGACAGATGCTCGCTGGGGCTGGCTGAGCGGTGGGTGTGAACCCGGCGGTGCGCTCCCTCCTCTCGGCCGTGGCCGCGATGGGCGTGGGGCTGGCCGTACTCGCCCTCGGGTTGACGCTCAGCGGTTACGACGCGATCGCCGCACTCTCCGCCATGGGTGCAGGGGCGTTTGGCTCTCCCGACGCGATACTCTCCGCCGTGCTTCCGCGGGCGATCCCGCTCATTCTGATCGGCCTCGGCATCGGCCTCGCTTTTCGGGGGGGCGCGCTCAACATCGGGGCGGAGGGACAGTTCTACGCCGGTGCGATCGCCGCCACCTGGGTCGGACTGCTGGTTGGGGGGTGGACCAGCGGGCTGGGCGCCACGTGGGCCCGCCTCGTGACCGTGCCGATGGTGCTGCTCGCGGCAGTAATCGCGGGGATGTTGTGGGCCGCTGTTCCCGTCATCCTGAAGTTGAGATTCGGCGTCCTCGAAGTGATCAGTACCCTGCTGCTCAACTTCGTCGGCGAAGCGCTCGTGAGCTGGATGGTGCAGGGCCCGCTGCAGGAATCGAAGCACATCTATCCCCAAAGTGATCTCCTGCCCGTGGCGGCGCGCCTGCCACAGCTGCCAGGCACCCGGCTCCATCTCGGCTTAGCCCTCGCGCTCCTGCTCGCAGTGACACTGTGGGCGTTCGGGCGATGGACGCTGGCCGGATTCGCGTTACGGGCGACTGGCGCCAATCCGGTGGCAGCCGCGGTGGTCGGCCACATCAACACCCGACGGGTGTTTGGACTCGCTTTGCTGGGGTCGGGTGCCCTCGCCGGACTGGCGGGAGGTGCTGAGGTCAGCGGAACGACCTTCGCGTTGTTCCAGAATCTCTCTCCGGGGTATGGCTTCACCGGCATCGCGGTGGCGCTGCTCGCGCAGCTCAATCCGCTGGCGACCATCGGCACGGGGCTCCTGTTCGCGGCGCTGGAAGCCGGGGCCAGTGGGATGCAGCGTGATGCCGGTGTTCCCGCGATCGCGGTCTATGTCGTGGAGGCGACGATCATCATCGTGGTGATCGTGGCCGAGGCGAGGCGCCGCCGAGTAGCGCTTCGGGCCGCTGGCGGAGAGGTATGACATGAACGAGAGTCTCCTCACTGCATTCTTGACCGCAGCCGTCCGGGTCGCGACACCTCTGCTTCTGGCGGCATTGGGCGAAACCGTCTCGGAGCGTGGTGGGGTCATCAATCTTGGTATCGAGGGTGCGATGCTCGCCGGTGCGCTGGGCGCCGCACTCGGGGCCACCGCGGGAGGTCCGTGGGCGGGGGTGCTCGCGGCGATTGCCGGTGGACTCCTGGTGTCGGCGGCGTTCGCGGCGATCGCCATTGGTGCCGATGCCGACCAGATCATCACCGGCACGGCGATGACGCTGGCATCGATCGGGTTGACCGGTGCGATCTACCGATCGGCGTACGGCACCGCGGGCGTCGGGCTCTCACTGCCGACCCTGCCCGTTGTTGTTGTTCCAGGACTCTCAGACATTCCCGTGGTCGGTCCTGCGTTCTTTCAACAGAGCGCCCTGACGTATATCGCCTACCTGCTGGTGCCTGTGCTCTGGTGGAGTCTGTTCCGCACTCGATTCGGGCTGACGCTGCGCGCCAGCGGCGAGTCCGCCGAGCATGCCAGGGCGGCTGGGGTGCGGGTGACACGGGTGCGGGTGATCGGTGTGCTCATCGGCGGTGCGCTCGCCGGGCTCGCCGGGGCGAGTCTGGTGCTGGCACAGGTCGGCACTTTCGCGGAGAAAATGACGGCGGGGCGCGGCTTCATCGCCATTGCGATCGTGGTCCTGGGCTCCTGGCATCCCGGTCGGGTATTCGGTGCCGCGCTCTTCTTCGGTGCGGCGATGGCCCTTCAGTTCCTCCTCCAGTCGTTTCTGCTCGGCGTGCCGTATCAGGTTTTCTTGCTGCTGCCATACCTGCTCACGCTGCTGGTGCTGGCGGGCGTGGTGGGCCAAGTGCGGGCGCCGGCCGGGCTGGGGAAGGGGTAGCTGAAGCCGTCAACCGGTTTCGAGGCCCACTCCTACGGGGTCATCCCAGCCCCCCTTCCCTCGCCGGACTCAAGCCGGGCGCCACTCGTGTTAGGCTTTCCGCGTGACAGTGCCTTAGCACAAATGAAGCACCTTGCCGTATCTCGGCTCTTTCAAGCTATTCAAACGGGCGATGACGCCCTGTTGCTCGCGGAGTATTCCATTCCGGATAACGCGACGCGACCATTGTCGCCGGCATGCACGGGCATAGTCCCAGCCGTCACTGCCCTGAGAGCCGTTGCGCGGCGCCCAGCCGGGCGGCTGCCGAAGGGGCAGCACTTGCCGGCCTATTTTCTGAAGCCCGTCTCAATCGATTCCAGCGGGTACTCTATCCTCAACTTAGACGTTGTGCTCGAAACATCACCCGGGATTACGAAGCTGACTCCCGTAACACTGGTCTACGATACCTTGACTGGCGCTTGGTCTGGAGTTCACCCGCTTTCGCGGAGAGGTGGCGTATTGGGGGTTCACGCCGCCTCTGCCATGCTCCGCTCGTCGTGCCTGGGCGACCGGTTGCCCGGGGCCGAATGCCGCCGGTGCGGATGGTACCACCCTTCGATGTACTGCAACAGATCGCGCCGGGCTGCGGCGTGCGTGCGGGAGGTCCGCCGATCGAGCCGCTCACACTCCAGCGTCGCAAAGAAGCGCTCCGCCATCGCGTGGTCGTCGGCGCTGCCGACCGCCCCGCGCGACGGGCGCACCCCGAGCTGCCGGCACCGCTGCCCGACGGCCAGGGCCGTCTACTGACAGCCGCGATCCGAAGGATGAATCACGGCGCACGGTCGACGCGGCGTGATGGCCATGTTGAGCGCCGCGAGCACCAGGGCCGTCGTGCGATGCGTGGCCATTGCCCAGCCCACCACCCGTCGACTCCACCCATCCAGGACGATGGCCCGGTAGAGAAAGCCGGCCCACGTCGGGACGTACGTGATAGCCGCGACCCACAATTGATTCGGGGCCGGGGCGACCAACTGGCGCTGCCCCACGTCCGCCGCCGCGTGCTCCTCCGGTCCGCGCCGCGTGGTGCGCACGCCGCGCCGGCGGCTCACGCCCACCCGCCCGCCGATCGTCATGACCCGCGCCACGCGCTTCGGACCGACGGGCATGGCGATGTCGTGCAGATCGCCCACGAGCCGCGGGGCCCCGGACGTGCCGTCCGAGCGCGCGTGGAAGGCCCGCCGATGCGCCAGGATCTCGGCATCGCGCTGCGCGCGCGCCGACGGCGGACGATCGCGCCACGCGTAGCAGCCACTCGGGGAGACCCGGAGGACGCGACACGGCGTCGCGATCGGGCAGACCGCCTGGTGGTCCCTCACGAACCCGTAGACCGGTCGGGGATCGTGCCGGTCTCCCGGGCGCACCAGGCCGCGGCTTTTGACAGAATCTCGCGCTCCAGCTTCACCTGCCGCAGCTCCCGCCGGAGCCGGACGAGCTCCACGCGCTCCTCGCTGGGGAGTCCGTCGTCGCGTCGGCCCCCATCGCGGTCGGCCTGGGCGACCCCATGGCGAATCGTCTGGGCGCTCGGCTCACACTCCTTCGCCAAGGCCTCGGGGGTCCGCCCCGCCCGGGCCAGCGCGATCAGCGGCTGACGGAACTCCGGGGGGTAGGTGCGTTGGGCCATCGTGGCATCCTCCTCCCCAAAGAGTGAGGTCGCCACGAAACCGGGTCAACTCCAGAGGATCCCTTCGGCCATCACTGGTGGCTGGCACAACACATGGAGGATCTCTCCAAGGAAGAGCTCCGGGAGGCGGCTGAAGCGTTCTTCGCAATGGCGAAGTAGACCGCCCCGGCCCAATAAAGGTCACGGCGGCGGGCATCCAACCGGGTGCTCGCCGCTGGTGTTTTCCGCCAAGGTGAATCAGACACCGGGCATACAGTCGGGATTTGCCCCGCGCTGTTGCTGGCCCTGGCCGTCAGTCGTGCCGCAGGGCGATCATCGGATCCACCGCTGCCGCCCGCCGGGCCGGTACCCAACTGGCGAAGAGTCCCACGACGCCAAGCAGGAAGGCGATCCCGAAGAATGTCACGGGATCCCGCGGGCTGATACCGAAGAGCTGGCTCTTCAGCAGCTCCCCCGCGCCGATCGCGGCGGCGCCGCCGATGAGCAGCCCGAGTCCCGTAAGGCGCATGGCACGGGCAACGATCATCCCTACCACATCTCCCTGCCGCGCCCCAAGGGCGACCCGGACGCCGATTTCCCGGGCTCGGCGGCTCACGTTGTACGACATCACGCCGTAGATGCCGATGGCCGAGAGCAGCAACGCCAGTCCCCCGATGGCCGCGAGCATGATGGCGCCGACTTTCTGCGGCCAATACGCAATCGTGTTGAACTCGGCCATGCTCCGCGGGTCCAGGAACGGCAGCGTGGCGCTGACTTCCGCGAACGCGCCGCGGAGCGCCGCGGTGAGCGCCAACGGCTCCCCGGCCGTCCGCACGTGCACCGTGAAGGCGGGTGGCGCGGAGCGCACCGAATAGGCGCGGAACACCATCGGCAGCGGATTCTCGGTGTAGCTGTCGTATTTGCTCGTCGCCACCACCCCGACGATTGTCAGCCACTCGTCGCCGGTCGCGTTCACCCGGGCACCGATCGCCGATCGGCCCACGAGGTACTTCCGGAGGAAGGCGTCATTGACCACGGCCACCGGTGCGTCGCCGGCCACATCCGCATCGCTGATGTCTCGTCCCTCCAGGACTCCGATGCCAGTCGTTCGGAAGTAGTCACCGGACACCACGTTATGGCTGATATTCATGTTCTCGTTCGGTGCCGGCGCATACCCTTCGATCCGTATGGGGGTGGAGTTGACCGACCCGGGACCGAGGACGACAGCCCTGGCCACTGCCGCCGCCTCGACGCCGGGCACCGCCCGGATGCGCTCGAGCAGGCCCCGCACCATGCTCACCTGGAGGCTGTCGTTGGCGATGCCCGTCAGCCGCATGTCGGTGCCAACCAGGAGCACGCGATCGGTGCCATGCATCCCCGTGTCCATGGACCGGTACCCATCCAAGCTGCGCACGAACAAGCCAGCCGAGACCAGCGTCACAAGCGCCAACGAGACTTGCGCCACGACCAGTGCGGACTGCAACCGGCCCCGACCGCCGGGCCCATCGCCGATCTCGTCCTTCAAGGCCGGCACGAGAGCCGGCCGTGAGGCCTGCAGCGCCGGCACCAGCCCGAAGACCACAGCGGCGGTCGCCGTGACGGCCGTCGCGAACAGGAGCACCCGAGCGTCCAGCCGGAAGTCGAGACCCACAGGGTATGGCACCGCAGGCAGCAGGGCCAGCATCGCGTCGCGGCCCCAGAAACTCAGGACCAGGCCGAACAGGCCGGCCAGCGCGGCCAGCGCCACGCTCTCGGTCAGCAGCTGGCGCACGAGACGAGACCGTGAAGCGCCAACCGCCAGGCGTACGGCCACCTCGCGACGCCGCGCGATCGCACGGGCGAGCAGCAGGCTCGCCACGTTGGCGCACGCGATCAAGAGCACGAGCCCGGCCAGCGCCAGCAAGGCGATGAGGACCGGTCGCATTGCGCCGGGAGCGTCGACGTCGTTGTGGGGCCGCACGACGGCCCCGAGCGGCTCGGTCAGACCGCCCAACTCCCCGGCACGCTCTGCCAGGGGATTCAGTTCGGCCGTGGCCTGTGCCGCCGTCGCCTCTTCCTTCAGCCGACCCACCACGCCAAGCGACCGATGTTGCCGGTCCTGGAGCAACTGCTCGCCGTCGGGTGTCAGCAGCGGCATTGTGGTGGTCGGCAGGTACAGATTGAGGTTGAGCCCGATATAGGTGCTGCCAAAGCGCGGTGCCGCGACGCCCACGACCGTGAAGGCTGCCCCGTTCAGCGTGATGTTCCGCCCGACCACGCTGGAGTCACTGGCAAAACGGCGCTGCCAGAAGCCGTGGCCCAGGACCGCCACGGGTGCACGGTTCCGCTCATCGTCCATGCTGAGGACCCTGCCGACCGTAGCCCCGACCTGTAGATCCTCGAAGTAGTTGCCCGAGACGAGCATGCCCCACGCGCGATCGGTCGGCCCGGAGCCCTCGCGGAGCCCCAGTTGGGTCATCTCCCATGCCGCCAGGTCGACGGTGCGCGCGCCCGCCCGCCAGTCCTGGAAGTCCGGCCACGATACCGACCAGGGGGCGCCGTCGGGTGCCCGGGTATGCGCGACGACCAGGCGACCCGAGTCGGGAATTGCCGGCAGCGGATTGAAGACGAAGCCCTGAAGCCAGGTGAATACCGTGGCGGTGGCTCCGATGCCGAGGCCGAGCGACACGACGGCGATCAGCGTCAGCGCCGGTTGCCGGGCGAAGGACCGGAACGCGAAGCGAACGTCCTGCCAGAGGGATCCCATGAGTTCGTCGCCTCAGATGAGCCAGCGGGGGGGTGTCCGGCGCGACCATCGGCCGTCGCTCGCTGCTGCTCGAGCCACGACACGGTGCCAACGGGCAAGGCGTATGCCGTCAGGTGGACCAACCCAACGCGTTGTTAGACGCCAGTTTGTCGGATTTGCCGCGAGCGACCGGTTCCCGGAAGCGGGACCGCTTGTCCCACTACCGGACAGCAACTCCCCTCGGATTGGCGTTCGTGTTCGAAATGTGCAAACCTGTCAGTGCGCCGGCGGCCCCGCCGGATGCTTGCGGCACACGGGAGGCTGCTCGACTGTGTACACCAGCGCCGCCACACGCCAGCGTCCTTCACTCTTCATCAGGGTGAAGACGTCCACCCCGCAGTGCGACCACGTGTCCATACCCCCCACCACCGCGGAATCGAGCGTGAGGCGTGCCAGCGTCGCGCTGTCGCCGCTGGTGAGCGCCGCCAGCCCGGAGTCGGCCACGGCGATCGCCGCCCTGCCCTCGGTGTCGATGGCCTGGGCCCGCCCCAGTCGGGCAGAGAACGTCACGACCAGTACCAGGACGGACGCGCGCATCATGGTGTGCAGTAGGGACTCCTCACGCGAGCATCGCTCTGTTGTCCTGAATCCTGGTGATCAAGGCGCCGGCGAATTACCGCACCCCGTCATGGTATACGTCCAGGTCCCGCCCGTGCCGTCGGTCAGGATGATCGACTTCCCGTCCGGCGAGTGTTTGACGGTCGCCGAGGCCGGCATGGCATAGTACATGGCGGCGCACCCGCGCGCCGATCCCCTGAGGCCTGCGCGCGCGCCGGCCCATCGGTCTGGGCCGCGCGGCGTGCGCGACGCGCCCCGGCCTGGCGGCGGGAGCACCCGGCGGGGAGCAGACCCGTCGCGGGGGCGATCGCCGTCCCCCCC
>JAWXBX010000044.1:0-8272 GCA_034440415.1 Gemmatimonadota bacterium
AGCAGCTGCTCAATCCGCTGGAAGTCGGAGGGGGTGGTCACGGCATGGTGCAGCATGATCCCGATGGGCCCGGAGCTGGAGAGGGCCTGCGCGAGCAGCGCGCCGAAGGCCGTGGGCTCAAGTCGCAGGCCGCTCCGTTTGGCGAACCAGTCCACCGCGATGGGGAGTTCCAGCAGACCGGGCAGGGCGAAGGGTGGCGCGGTGCGGTCCCGCGAGAGCGCCACGAACTCGAGCTCCCGCACCGCGCGGCCGGTTTCCTCGCTGCAGCGATTCCATGGTGGTGTGAAGATCGGATCGACCGCGACACCGAGGTGATCGGCCAGTCGAGCTCGACCAGCGCGCAGGTCGTGGCGGATCTCCGCCGGCGTCCGCGCCGGGCCGAACTCACAGGACCGTCCAGCGGGCTGATGGTTCCGGTGCGTCCATCCGTGCTGATGCATGCCGAGTCGGCCACCCGCTTCGGTCCGCCGAGCCAACAGCGATTTTGCCAGCGCCAGCGTGAGCGCGTCGGGAATCACGGCAAGGTCGATCGGCATCCGGTGGGCGGCGAAGCGATCAAGCAGCTGGAAGAGCCGCGCGTCGTCCCAGCCGGCATCGTCGTCCCGGAAAAAGATCGGGACGGCCCGAGGCAGGCCTTCGAGCGCTCGACGCACGGGAGTGAGCCAGTCGCTCATGCGGCCGCCACTCGATCTTCCTGCACCATCGCGGCGAGGAGCCGGGCACTCTCGCCCGCACCGTCCAGGGAGAGCCGCAGATCAGCCGGCACGAAATTCAGCAGTTGGAGCACCTCGGCCGCCAGTCGTTCACCATCGAGCCGCTCCGCGGGGAGCGAGCGCAGCAGGCCCAGCGCCTCGAGCCGATCGGCCCGGGTGCGCTGTTCGTTCTCCCCTCCCTCGCCGAAAGGCACCACCACAGCCGGGACCCGCGCCCGCAGCAGATCGAGGGCGGTGTTGTAGCCGCACTGGCTGATCGACGCCATCGCTCCAGCGAGTTCGGATCTGAGATCGGGGACGAAGCGCAGCAGGCGCACGCCGTCCTGCGCCGCCACGAGGCTGGCGAGCGCCTGCCACGCCGGCTCCGACAGGAAGGGCCCGGTGATGAGCGTCATCGGCAGCCGCAGCAGCGGCCAGAGGTGGCGGTGAGCCTCGAGTGCCGTCCGGAAGAGTGGTTCGCCGACCAGTCCACCGCCGGCGGAGACCACGATCCCATCTCGCGGCCGGGGAGGGATCGCTTCCCCGCGCTCCCCACCCGGGACCACGAATCCGGTATAGTGGACCGGCACGCCAAGCGGTGCGGAGGGCGCAAAGCTCTCCTCCAACCGGGCGAAGTGCGGGTCCACGTGCATCAGCACGGCGTCCAGATACCGGTTGGCCGTCGCAGCAGCCCAGTCGTCATGCAGCTGACGGTGCTGCCGACCTGTCACCAGCAGATCGCGCACGCTGGACACGATCACCGGACGCCGATCACCGGCGGTGCGCGCCGCATCCAGCATCGGCGCGAGTTCCTCGAAAAACTTTCTGCGGCCGAAGGGAAACAGCTCCAGCAGAATCACCGCCGGTGTGGTCCGGTGATAGGCCTGCAGGATGAGCTCGCGTCGCAGCGCGCGCGCTTCGACGGCGGTGTATCGGGCATCGCGGGACACCAGCCGATGGGTGTCGTCCTGCATGATCGGCGGCAACGCCACCGTTTCGACCCCGGTGGGAATGCGCACTCCCTCCGGTAGCGGGCCACCATTCAGCAGCACGACGTCAAACCGCTCTACCAGCGCCTCGGCCAGCGCGAGCGACCGGACCAGGTGGCCCATCCCCAGTGAGTGATGGGAATAGAACAGGCAGGTGCGGCGCGGGCTCACGAGGGCACCGCCGGTTCCACCGTGCGCGGACTGCTGAAGCGGATCGGGCTGACGCCGGGCGGCGTCCCCATCCGCAGCCGGTAGAGGCAGTCGTGGCGTACCACGGCGGTGACAGCCTGCTCCGGCGCCCAGCCGAGGAGGGTGGCGAGAATAGCCCGGTTGGTGTTGCGGTGCCCGACGATCAGCACGGTACCGGTCGGGTGCGCCTTCAGGATCTGTCGCACCGGGAAACGCACCCGGGTGATCAGGTCCGCAAAGCTCTCCCCGCCAGGCGCGCAGAAGCGCAGCGGATCGGCTTTCCGCGCCCGCCACAACGTCGCCACTTCCGGATCCCGCTCGTCGCGGAAGCGACCCTGCATGGTACCGAAGTGGAGCTCCCGGAGTGCCGGGAGCTGCCGCACCTCGCGCCCCTGCTCGTCGGCCACCACACGCGCGGTCTCCCGACTGCGGGAGAGATCGCTGGCGTACACCGCCGAAAGCGCCACATCACGGAGCAGCACAGCGAGGTCCTGGGCCTGTGCCTCGCCCTCGGGCGCGAGCGCCGGGTCGTGCTGACCGGTGACCAGTTTGCGCCGGTTCCACAGGCTCTGCCCGTGGCGAGCGAGGAATACGATCATGGCCGTCACACAACCTCGGCCATGGACAGCTCAGTGGGTGCGTTGCGCTGCGCGAGATCCGACAAGGCGAGGTCGAGCGTCCGCTCCGCCCGCACGTCGCCATTGGCGGTGAACGAGCGCGCCAGACGCAGCGCCTTGGCCAGACGTTTATGGGCCCGGTAGGCCGCGAGCAGCTGGTGATCGAGCGGCCCGTGCACCGACTCGTAGGCCTCGAGGAATCGAGCGCCGAGGCCGTCCGCCGGCAGCGTGAGCCCGTCCTCGAACTCCAGTTCTCCGAGGAAAGTGGCCGCGTCGAGCTCTGGATCGCCGAGCGACAGCCGGTCGAAATCGACCAGGCCGAGTCCACCGCCGGAGAGCAACCATTGGCTGGGATGGGGCGCACCGTGGATCGGGCGCAGGAGCCGGTAACCAAGCGACCGATGGACCACGGCCAGACGCTCCAGCAGCGTGACGGCGATCGGTGCGAGTCGCGGCACCGTGCGACTCAGTTCCTTCACGTACCGGCGCGAGCGATCCACCTGGCTCGATCCATCAAAGACGAGGCTCGGCTCAAGCGTCGTGCGGGTGATCGACGCCGCCGCCCGGCCGAGCCGCTCCACTAGCCCGGCAGCCGACGGGCCATGCAACTCCTCCAGCACGGGGACGCCCGCCACCTCGTGATGCCAGAGCGTACGCGTCGCCGCATCCCACCGCTCCGGCCGCGCGACGGTGAAGCCGAATTCTCCCGCGAGGCCAGCGCGCCAGAGCCACTCACCCTCCTCGTAGAGCCGGGCGCCGGCGTCATCATTGAACACCTTCGCGTACCGCGTGACGCCACCATGCGTCACCCGGAGGGTGCAACGCCGACCGGGCCGGTAGCGCACGACATGCACCGCGCCGGGCTGGGCAAGCAATGGAGCCAGTCCCGGCAGCGCCGGATCGGCTTCGATGCGGCTCACCCGCAGCCAGCCGAGCGTTTCGTCACATTCGTAGGCCGCCGTCTCGCCGGTTGCCACCGGGCGCTCAGCGCTCACCTCGACGTGCACCAGCTGCTGTCTTGGCACGCTTGCCTCGAACACCAGCGTGGCGTAGGGCGAACGTCCCGGCATGAAGCGACCGTAGGTCCGGGCCCAGGGCGTTGTCGGATCCCACCAGCGCCGCCGCTCGCCGATCCGCGCCAGAGCGGCGCGCACCGGAGCATCGTCCGCCAGGGCCGCCAGGCGATGGGCATACTGCGCGCGCGGATCGTCAGACATGGGTGGGTACCTCCAGTTGGTCCAGAGCGGCGGTCAGCAGTCCCGCGAGATGCATCAGGCCATCAACCCGGAACCTGGTCACGGCGCGCAGCGCCCGCTCGGCCAGCAGCGCGGCGGCGGTGTGCCAACGCAGTGCGTCACTCGACGGCAGCGGACGAATCGCGTCGTACCCGGCACAGAGCGCCTGCCGCAGTGCGCCAGCCTCGGTGCCGGACCACTCGTGGGTGATCTCGCGATACAGCAGACCGGCGATCGCGCCGCCGAGATCGGCGGCCGCGGGCCCCATCGCCACCTGGTCGAGGTCGATCAGGGCGACACGATCCTCCTGCAGCAGCCAGTTGCGGGAATTCACATCGCCGTGCAGGCACACCTGCGGATCGTGGCCGGGACGGAAGCGCGTGGTCAGCTCCCGGGAGAGGCGCGCCGAGATCGCGGCCAGTTCGGGTCGGGCCCAGCCGACGAGCCGGCTGGCCTGCTGGAGGCGCGTCGGCTCCAGTCGACGGAACTGTTCGTCCAGCTGCACCGGCGCCGAATGCAGCCGGGCCAGCGCCGCCCCCAGCTTCCGGTATCCCTCGATCCGGCGCGATGGCTCGAATGCTCCCACCGGGTCACCCGCGAGCGGCTCCACCACGAGCAGGCGCTCAGATTCCGCGTAGGCCAGCGCGCGCGGCAGCTGCAGCTCCGCCGCCGAGCCAACCGCGCGGACCAGCCGGTCGTGCAGCTCCCGGCTCCGCGCCCCATCGTCCCCGGCGTACACCTTGGCGTATCCCAGCACCGCACCGTCGGCGGCAAGACACTGCGCCGTCGCGGCGCGTTCCGGCGCGTAAGCGACCACCCGGGTCTCGGCCCACCGCCCGGCGAGCGCGGCATCGAAATCCGCCCGCGGCTGGAGCAGCGCGGCCAGATGTCGGATCCGGCGGTCGTTGGGAAAGGTCCAGAACACCGTCCCGCTGGTTTCGTCGCAGCCGATCGGCAGCAGCGGCCCGCCATCGACGGCGTGGCACAGCGCCTCGCGGTAGACCGTGTGAGCGCGTCCGCCCGGGAACATTCGCGCCGCCACGAAGTGGCTGCCGCCCGCGACCTCGACCCGGAAGAGCACGCGCAGGCTCTCGCCGATCCGGTACTTGGCCTTGATCCGGCGGCACCCCGTGATCGGCGGCCCGCCCGGGCGGCCGAGGTGCAGGCCTACCAGGCTCCGGGCGACGTCGGTGTCGAGCAGCTGGTCGCGGGCGGGGAGCGCCTCGTCCGGGGCGAGCAACGCATGGGCAAGGGCCGTCATCCGAGTCGCTCCACCGCGGCCTGCTGCTGGTGACGGCCCGACGCGTCGCGACGGCTCCAGCGGATCGCGGGATCCTGTGGGGTGATGGTTTCGTGGAGGTCGCCCCACACGAGCCGATCGGTGGCCGTACCCTGCGCCACACCGGTGAGATCAATGGTCAGGCGCCCGTCGCCATTCCCCCACGAGTGTACCTCGAGGCTGGGGATGACGCTGGTGGCATCGTCAGGCAGGATGAGCGTCAGGAAATCACAGTGGGCGGCATGACGGGACACCGAGACGACCGGCGCCGCGTGCCTGACGCCGTAGGCGGGGGCATACCAGCCCTGCTCCAGTCGCGGACGCGTGGCGCCCTCGACCAGGAGCAGCAGACCCGGTGCCCGTACCACCCACTGCCCGCGGTGCAGGAACACTTCCGTCCGCCCTTCGGCCGCGGGCGTGAGGTGAAAACGGAGGTCGTAGGTGTGGTTGGTCGCGGCGGTGAGTCGATCGTGCAGCAGCCAGTATTCGTCGGCCACGAAGAGGACCGAGCGCACATGCCGTGCATCGTAGGCGGGACTCACCGCCTCACCGACGATCAGGTCGAGCCCCGGGGCGCCCCAGCGACCGAGCAGGCGGCCAGTCGCCGGAGCCCCGCGGGGCTTGCTCCGCCGATACGGGGTCTGATCCAGACCGTCGACCAGGACGGTGTTGTGCGCCGCCGTTCCCTTGAACCAGCGGCGCCAGTCCGGCGCTTCGTCGGAATAGGTGTACCGGCCTGGGTCGACGATCAGCGGCCGCCCGCCCGCCGCCAGCTCCACGCTGAGCAGGTCGTAGTGCCCGTGGCCGCCCGCACCGAGCGGACCGCAGTCGAGCATGAGGAAGCGCTCGTCGTGAAACGCGCGCTCCTCGCCCCAGCCGCTGCGCTGCATGAAGTAGCCGCCCGCGGGGAAGCTCGCGCTCCGCTCCCGCGGCGCAGTGCCCTCCCCGCCGCGGGAAGCGACATACCGAAAATCGGGGCGATCGAACAGCTGGGCGGCCAGCGCGAACAGTTCGTGGTAGCTGCCGGTGTCCGAGTCGGAAAAGGCGGGGATCTCGCCATCCGGCCGATGGCAGTGCAGGGCGAACTCACAGGCGCGGACGAGACGGGCGTCGTAGGCCGCGGAAAAGGCGTAACCAAACTGCTCGGCGTTCTGTCGCGCCCCGAGGTAGGTGCGCAGCGCGACGCAGTGATAGTGGGTCGACTGTTCCCGGTGCACGCCATCGGGCAGGATGTCGTCCAGCAGATTGCGGCTCAGTTCCTCAGTGGCGAACTCGCGGAGTTCGCCCTCCGGATCGAGGGCGGGCAGCGCCAGCGCCGCCACCAGCAGCGCGTACAGCTCCAGCGTCCGGTGGTTCCGCTCCGCCGTCAGGTTGGCGCGCACGAACGCGACTTGCGCCGCGAGACTCGCGAGCACGGCATCGACCAGTGTCTCCGGCAGCGCCGCGCCGGCCGCCCGGAAGCGGACCCAGGCATAGATCCAGTTCTGGATGCGGCGCGCGGTGATATCGCTGCGATCATGGTCGGCCGGTACCTGCCGGATCCAGCTCCGCACCAGCCGCTCCCAGCTGTGCAGGAACACCGGATCACCGGTCTCGGCAAAGGCGTGCGCCAGATCGAGGCCGAAGTAGAATTTGCTCCACTCGATGCGCCATTCCTTGTCCACCGGGAACGGCGCGCCGCGCCAATCCGGCTCCACACCGAGTGCGAGGGTGAGACCGACGTGAGTGAAGCGACCGGTCGTGACGGCTTCGGCGACTGCCAGGTCACGACAAGCGTGGTCGATCACGCAGAATACCGGCCGCGGGGTGCGGTCCACCAGCACGCCGGTCATGCCGTCTGCCTCGACCGACCGGCGTGTCCACGGGGCTTCGGCGCTTCGGGGTGGAGCGCCCCGCCGTCGAGGCGATACACCTGGTCGGCATGTTCGAGCAGCATCGGTTCGTGGGTGATGGCCAGGCAGGTACGCTCCTGCTTCACCCGCGCGATCGCCGAGAGAATGACCCGCGCCGAGATCTCGTCGACGTTGGCCAGCGGCTCATCCAGCAGCAGGATCGGCCGGTCGAGCAGCAGGGCCCGCGCGAGCGAGAGGCGCTGCCGCTGCCCGCCGGAGAGATTGAGGCCATCTTCGCCGAGCTGCGTGTCGAGCCCATGGGCCAGGCCGCGGATGTACTCCGCCATGGCGACCAGTTCCAGCGCGTGCCACAGCGCCGCGTCCGGCACCACGCGGTCGTGGGGCATGAGCGTCTCTCGCAGAGAGTCGGCCAGCAGGTGAAGATCCTGCGTCATGATCGCGATCTGGGCCCGCAGCGAGCGCACAGCGATCGTCCGCAGGGGATGCCCATCGAGCAGGATGACACCGGACGTGGGGTCGAAGAGGCGCACCAGCAGGCTGAGGATGGTGCTCTTGCCGGCGCCACTGCGCCCGATCAGCACGGTGAGCTGGCCCGGATGGAGCGTCATGCTGGCGCCGCTCAGCACCGCGACCGAGCGGCCCCGCGGGTCGGGGTAGCCGAACACCACGTCGCGCAGCTCCATGACGCCGCGGGTCCCCTCAACCGTCACGGCCCCGGGCGCGTCCATCACCAGCGCCCGCTGCCCGAGCAGCGCCGTCATTCGCTCCGCCGCCGCCACCCCGCGTGAGGCGGACTCGGCCAGATCATTCACCTTGTCGATGGGCTTGAGCAGCTGGGCGACGTAGGCCGCGAGCACCGTGAGTTCGCCGATCGTGAGGAAGCCACCGAGCGCCAGCAGCGCCCCGCCCCCGGTCACGATCCCGATCGCGAGGCCGCGGGCCGCTTCGAGACTCCACTCAAGACGCGCGCTCAGCCGGGTCTCGTCCACGCCGGCGCGAAGGCTCGCGGCGTTCAGATCGGCGAAACGCGCCCGTACCTGCCGGTCGCTCCCCAGCGCCTGCATCACCGGGAGCCCGCGGATGATCTCCTGGGCCAGCCCGGCGACCTCGCCCTCCTGCCGCCGCTTCCGCCGCGCGGCCGCGGTGATCCGCGGTCCGTAGCGCAGCACGAGCAGGCAGAGGGCGGGGAGCAGCACGACAATCAGCAGCGCCTCCCGCGGCGCCAGCCAGCACAGTGCGGCGATGGTGAACAGCGCGGTCGCGACGAAGCGGAACAGGAGCGGCAGCGTCCGGGTGAGCAGCTTGACCACAAGGTCGACGTCGCCGACCAGGCGCAGCACCAGCTCGCCGCTGCGATGGGCGACACGAAACGTCGGCGGCAGCGTCTGCAGATGGCCGAGCATCCGGTCGCGCAGCGC
>JAWXBX010000045.1:0-5225 GCA_034440415.1 Gemmatimonadota bacterium
CACTAGGAGCCGCTGGAAAGCGCCGCCACGCGGGCGCGGAGTGAAGCCGCCAGGGGAGCTTCGTGAAGCGCGGTGGCAGCCTCGGCGCGGAGCAGCAGGCTGGCCCTCAGGTACAGCGGGTATACCGCGGGCAGCGCCGAGTCGTGCACCGCCAGCACTCCAAAAGCGCGGGCGTACTCCTTGTGCCAGATGAGCAGCCGCCCCAGCAGCAGCCGATCGAGCCCGAGCGAGGCGGCTTCATTCCAGGTCAGCTCGTCGGCCGGTGCCGCCGCTGCAATCAACCGCCCGAATTGCTGCAGCGCTAGGAGGGAGTCGCCCTCCGCGAGTGTCGCCTGGGCCGCCATGGATGACGCCAGCAGCGTATCGATCCGCCCACCCTGCACGGCCCGCGCGGCGAGGTCGCGGGCGACTGCGCGGGCGAGGGGCGCCTGTCCCTCGTGCGCCGCCCAGCTCCCCAGTTCCCACAGGCGCACGGGATAGGGCAGACGGGCGTATGCCGGCCCGTAGTCCACGGAATCCTGCCGGGCGAGGGCACGGGCCCGATCGGCGAAGGCCGGCTCCACCGGTGCCGCCAGCAGGTAGAGCGACGCGCCGGATCCCCACCGCTGGCGGAACTGTTCAATGGCAGTCACCGCCTCATCCGTTCGTCCCCGGGCCACCAGCGCGTTGACCAGCCCGAGCAACGCGAAGAACCGGCGGCCCTCCGCCGCCTCGGTGCGGGCGGTGTCTTGCTGCAGCAGGATGGCGTATCCGGCCAGCGCGCACGTCGACGTGAGCGTGGATGCACCTAACGACATTGCAGCGAGGCTCAGCGGCAGCGGACTGCGGGCCGCGATGGACCGCAGGTCCAGGCCGCCGAACCCGGTAGGTCCACAGGCCGACACCAGTTCGACCTGGCGGGCGAGCTGGGTGTCGGCCGCCACCGCGGCGAACTGCCGAGCCAGGACGGCGGATCCGGCCTGATCCCCCCGACGCGCGAGAATCTCCACCAGGTGGAATCGCACCGTGGTCGCGGCCGAGTCGAGTGCGCGCGCCCGTCCGAAGGCCACCTGGGCGAGGGAATCGGGGTTCCCTTCGACCGGCAGGAGATGCATGTACACCTCGCCCAGCTGCATCCAGGCGACCACCATGGAGGGGTCCAGGTCCAGCGCGGCGCGCAACTGCGCGACCGCCGAGTCGGCCCGACCATCGAGGTAGGATGCGACGCCGAGGGCGAACAGCTGGTAGCGCGGCGAAAGCTCCTGACCCGTCGCGAAGCGAATCAGCGACGCCGCCTGGCGTGGCTGGTGATTCCAGGCGGCGGCCTGCGCCCCCCGCACCGCCGCGATCCCGAAGGTCGAATCCTCCGCGATCGCCTTGCGGAACTCCGCCAGCGCGTCCGCCAGCCGCACCCGGCGGAACGCGGCCTCCCCGAGGAGGAAATGCGCCACCGCCTGCGGCGGCCGCGCCTTCCATTCGGCCTCGACATCGGGCACCGCCGTCGGGATGAGACGGGGAAGAATCGCGGTGACCGCCCGCATGCCGCCGCGCCAGCTCTCGCTGATGATCGCGGACTGCCCCGGCGTGCGCGCAATGACCGAGTCACCGCGCACGTCGTAGAGTTCGAGGAAGACGTCCGCGGAATCCCCCCGCGCCACCAGCCGTCCGGTGATCGCGTAGGCACAGCGCTGGTTGCGGGCGATCTGCATCGCCTCCTGCACCGCCAGCAGGCGGATATTCTCCCGCTGCGCGGGCTGGAGGAGTTGCCAGCCATCCACCCAGCGGAGCGATCCGGCGCCGTCCATCGCGCTCCCGATGACGGTGGCGATGTCCTCGCCCGACGTGCGGGCGCCGGGCCAGTCGCTGGGGAGCACGAACGGGTACACCATCACCCGATTGGCGTCGAGCGGCGGAGGAACCGTCGTCCCCCGCCATACCGCGATGATCGCACCGAGCCCGACAATCGCCGCCGCCAGCAGCGCCGGGCGCCGGCGCCACCAGGGTCGCGTCACCGGGAGCGCGGTGCTGGGAATGATCGGCATCGCGGCAGCCCGGAGCACTTCATCCCGGAACTCGGCCGCGGTGGCGAAGCGATCCTCCGGCACCTTGGCGAGCGCCCGGTTGATCGCGGCCTCGAGTGCCTGGGGCACGCCCGGCCGAACGGTGCGAACGCTCGGCACCGGGTCGATGGCATTCCGAGCCATGATGGCCTGGGCACTCGGGCCGGTGAAGGGCGGTGTCCCGGCCAGCATCTCGTAGAGCACGCACCCCAGCGAGTAGATGTCGCTCCGCCCGTCGAGGCGGCCCGCGCCGGCCTGCTCCGGGCTCATGTACGCCACGGTGCCCACCGAGAGCCCGGTCTCGGTGAGACGATCGGCCCCGGATGCGTCCAGCGCGCGGGCCACACCGAAGTCGGCGAGCACCGCGTGACCGTGGGACAGCAGGATGTTGCCGGGCTTGATGTCGCGATGAATGAACCCGGCGGTGTGGGCGTGCGCGAGGCCATCGGCCACCTCGGCAGTCAGGCGTACCGCCTCGTCCACCGGCAACCGAGTCTCCCGCTGGAGCCGCTGCTGCAGCGATTCCCCTTCGACGAACGGCATGACGAAGTAGGAGGTGCCGCCGGCCTCACCCGAGTCGAGGATAGGGAGAATGTTGGGATGCTGCAGACTTGCGCTGATGTGGATTTCGCGGAGGAAGCGCTCGCCGCCCATGGCGAAGACCAGTTCGGGGCGCAGGACCTTGATGGCGACCCGCGAGTCGTGCCGAAGGTCGCGGGCGCGATACACGGTGGCCATCCCGCCCCGGCCGATCTCGTCGAGCAGGTCGTACCGATCCGCCAAGGCGGCTCTGATGGCGGCCGTAGGGTCGTGCGGTGCAGCCAAGGGCGATACTCCGAGCGCGGATGGGGAACGATAATGGGGTAGATGGCGATGTCGGGGGAGAGTGTGCGGCTGGCGCGATATTGGCGCAACCCCTCATTCCGCCAATCCTCACAGCTCCTTCACCTTTGCGGCATATCCTTTGTGAGGAACCCAACACTGGAGCGCGCCATGAACCGTCGGACACTGGTGCTGGCCGGCATACTGCTGGCCGGCCTGTCAGGGAGCATGGCGGCCCAAGAGTCCGGGCCACCGAGAGCCGGCCGCTGGATTGTGGATATCGTCCACTCGCAGGTGGACTTCCGGGTCCGCCACCTGGTGGGCCGGGTGCGCGGGACCTTCACCAACTGGTACGCCGTCATCACCACCGACAACCGGGGGGTGCGGAGCGGACGGGTGGACGTGACGGTGCAGACGGCGAGCCTCAACACCGGAAACCCGGTCCGCGACGCCGACCTGCGCACCGAGCGGTTTTTCGCGGTGGACAGCTTTCCGGAGCTGACGTTTCGCGGCTCCAGCCTGGCCCGGAGCGACACCACCACCGAAATCGTGGGCCTGCTGACCATCAAGGGTCACTCGCACCCGGCCAGCTTCACGGGGCAATACCGCGGCATCGCGAAGGACAGTGACGGCCGCGAGCGCATCGCGTTCGACGCGACGACGACGATCGACCGACGCGACTACGGGATGCAGTGGAACAGTATCGTCGGCGCCAATACACTCATCGGCAACGAGGTGGAGATCACGATCGCGCTGGAGGCGGTGCGGGTGGAGTGACCTGGCCGCTGGCCCGGCCATCGGCCGCTGAAACGGATGGCGCGACTTCAGGCAGAGCCAACTGCCTCTGAGGGGCGGAGCAATTGCTCCGCCTCTACCGCCCGGCCCCCACGGGCTGCATCTTGACCCGATGATTCCACCTCCCAAGCTGACCGAAGCCCTCGCCGACCGCTACCGACTGGAACGCGAGTTGGGCCAGGGCGGCATGGCCACCGTCTATCTGGCCGAGGACATCCGGCACGACCGCCGCGTGGCCGTGAAAGTCCTCCGTCCCGAACTGGCCGCCGTCATCGGGGCCGAGCGGTTCCTCGCCGAAATCAAGACCACCGCCAATCTGCAGCACCCGCATATCCTCTCGTTGTTCGATTCCGGCGAGGCCGCCGGCACGGTGTTCTACGTCATGCCCTACGTCGAGGGGGAGAATCTCCGCGACCGGATCAAACGGGAGCATCAGCTGCCGGTGAACGAAGCGGTGCAGATCGCCCGCGAGGTGGCCGACGCGCTGCAGTACGCCCACGAGCACGGCGTCATCCACCGCGACATCAAGCCGGAGAACATCCTGCTGCACGGCGGGCACGCGCTGGTGGCGGACTTCGGCATCGCGCTGGCGGTGAGCCGGAGCGACGGTGGCAGCCGGATGACCGAGACCGGCATGAGTCTCGGCACGCCGCACTACATGAGCCCGGAGCAGGCGATGGGTGAGCGGGAGATCACCGCCCGCTCCGACGTGTACGCACTGGGATGCGTGGTGTACGAGATGCTCACCGGCGAACCGCCGTTCACCGGGGCCACGGCGCAGGCCATCGTCGCCCGGGTGGTGACAGAACAGCCGCGCAACCTCACGGCCCAGCGGCACACCATTCCGCCCGAGCTCGAAGCCGCCGTCCTCACCGCGCTGGAGAAGCTGCCGGCGGATCGGTATGCCAGTGCGGCGGAGTTTGCGGCGGCGCTGACCGGCGGCGGTCCGGCGACTCGACGTCTTGGCGCGGCGACGGCCCGGCCGCCAGCGGCCTCGGGGACTCGGCGCTATTTCGTGCCGGTGCTGGGGGCGCTGCTGGTTCTCGTTGCGGTCGCAGCGGCATGGGGCTGGCTGCGCCCCGAGCCGCCGGGCCCGATCCGGCGCTACAGCATGGGAATCCCGCCCAATCAGTCCATGCAGCAGAGCGTGCTTGGCATCAACCTGGCCATCTCACCCGATGGGGCGCGGATGGTCTACCTGGGGCGCGGCGACGGCGGCGGGCAGCTCTGGCTCCGCGAGCGGGACCGGCTGGACGCCACTCCCATCGCCGGCACCAGCGGCGCGACCAACCCGTTCTTCTCTCCCGACGGGAGCCGCATCGCGTTCTCCACGGGCGCCGTCTTTGACCTGAAAGTGATCCCGGTGGGTGGCGGGCCGGCGGTGACGGTGGCCCAGCCGGGCACCGGATCCGGCGGTGGCGCTGCATGGAGTTCCGACGGCTGGATCTACTTCGACACGCCGCAGGGGCTGGCGCGGATCCGCGCCGACGGCGGGGAGCCCGAGCCGTTTGTGACGTATGACAGCGCCAGCGGAGAGATCGGCCATGCCTGGCCGGAAGTCCTCCCCGA
>JAWXBX010000046.1:0-2855 GCA_034440415.1 Gemmatimonadota bacterium
CCAAGCCGCCCGCACCAGCGTCCAACGCAGGGGCCGCATGTATGCGGCCCGTACGGTCGTCCCGCGCCGCCCCCAAGCCGCCCGCACCAGCGTCCAACGTCGTGTTATGGTGGATCGCCACCCGCAGCCGGTGCAGCGCCGCATCCTCCGGATGCGCGAACATCACTCCGCCCGTCACCACGGCGGGAACACCGAGGCGCTTGGCGGCCGCACCAACCGCATGACGTTCCCGGCCCGGTCGCAGTTCGGCGTACAACCCGCCCGGCCCCGAGAGCTGCACCAGCCGCTCGAGCAGCGGGATATCGCGCGTGAGCACCAGCAGCCCGTCGCGGTCGGTGGCGAGCTGGGCGGAGAGGAGGACGGTCGGGCGGTCGGACGGTCGGAGGTTCGGAGGTTCGGGTGGCGCCCAGTGGATCGCCGTCACCGCCCGGCACAGCGCCGCCCAGCCCTTTGCATTCGTGGCAAGGACCACCGCCTCCTGAGCGCCGGACACCAGCTGCGCGCCGAGGATCGGGCGGATGCCGGCGGCGAGCGCCGCCTGCTGAAAGTCGATGTCGCCATAGACACCGTTGGTGTCGGTGCAGGCCAGTGTGGTGTAGCCGCGCGCCGCCGCCGCCTCGACCAGCGTGGCGGGACTCGACACCCCCTGGCCAAACGAAAACCAGGAATGTACGTGGAGGTGGGTGAAGTCGGTCATCGGCCAGCTAGATTCCCGCCATGGCTCAACTGCCCTTCCTGCTGGTCGACGCCTTCACCACCCGCTCCTACGCCGGCAATGGCTGCGCGGTGATCCTCGACGCCGGTACGCTCACCGACGCGCAGATGCTGGATATCGCCCGCGAGATGAACCAGGCGGAGACCGCCTTCGTACGCGAGGTCCGGGGCAACACCGTCGCACTCCGCTACTTCACCCCGGCGGAAGAGATTCCGCTCGCCGGCCACCCCACGATCGCCACACTCCACGCGCTGCTCGCCACTGGCCGGCTCGGCGCCGATGGCGCCACCGTGTTCGATGTCCAGCTCACCGCCGGTCAGGTGAGCGTCACCCTCGAACGCCTCACCGATGGCGGCATGCGGCTCCACATGCGCCAGCGGCCACCGCAGTTCCTCCGGCGCTACGCCGCCGATATCGTGGCACAGGCCTTCGGTCTCGCTGCCGATGATCTCCGCACCGATGCTCCGGTGCAGACGGTGAGCACCGGCACCCCGATGCTGATGGTGCCGCTCCGCACTCACGCCGCGCTGCGCCGCGCGACGCTCGACGTCCCCCGTTTCCTTGCCCTCAAGGCCGACGGCGACTTCTTCAGTCCCCATCTCTTCTGCCTCGGCGGCGCGACGGCGGAGGGCGACACCTTCGCCCGGCAGTTCGGTGTCTTCCCCGATCTGCCCGAGGATGCCGCCACCGGTTCGGCGACCGGCAGCATGGCCGCCTACCTCTGGCACTACGGACTCCTGCCCACGCCGCACTTCGTGGCGGAGCAGGGCCACTGGATGCACCGCCCCAGCCGCATCGAGGTCCGGGTCGACGGACCGCGCGATGCGATCACTGCCGTGACGATTGCCGGCACCGCCGTCATTACCGCCGAAGGCATGCTGCGGCTGCCCTGATCGGGGCACGGCAAGGCGCCCTGTTCCCGTTCGCTTCATCACCGCTCACACTCACTCCCTTCCTCTTATATGCGCGCCATCATCCACACCGCTGCCGGCGGTCCCGAGGTTCTGCACCTCGGCGAGGCACCCACGCCAGTGCCCGGTCCCGAGCAGGTGCGGGTGCGGGTCGAGGCTGCGGGTCTCAACCGCGCCGACATCCTGCAGCGCCGCGGCCGCTATCCCGCGCCCCCCGGCTGGCCGGCCGACATTCCCGGTCTCGAGTACGCCGGCACGGTCGAGCTGCCCGGAGCCGGTGTCACCCGCTGGCGGGTGGGTGACAGGGTGATGGGCCTCGTCGGCGGCGGTGCCCACGCCGAGTACGTCGTGGTGCACCAGGACGAGACGATGGCCATTCCCGCGGCGCTGGACTTTGCCCATGCCGCCGCGATTCCCGAGGCATTCCTCACCGCATGGGATGCACTCGTCATCCGCGGGAAGCTGCAGCGGGGCGAACGGGTTCTCTTCCACGCTGTCGGCAGCGGCGTCGGTACCGCCGGCGTGCAGCTAGCCCGGTGGCTCGGCGCCACCTCGATCGGCACCTCGCGTTCCGCCGACAAGCTGCGTCAGGCGCAGCTGCTCGGCCTCACCGAGGCGATCGACACCAGCGCCGCCGGCGACGCCCGCGTCTATCCCACCGTCGACGTCATCGTCGATGTGCTCGGCGGTCCCGCCTTTGCCGCCAATCTCGAGGCGCTCGCGCCACGCGGCCGGCTCGTGCTGCTCGGCTTCCTCCAGGGTCCCAAGGCCGATGTCAGTCTCGAGCCAATCCTCCGCAAGCGACTCGAAGTGATCGGCAGCGTCATGCGCACCCGGCCGCTCACGGAGCGAATCCCGCTGGTGCGGGCATTCACCGAGCAGGTGCTGCCGGCGTTCAGCGCCGGCGCGGACGGCACGGCACCACTCCGACCCATCGTCGGCATCAGCTGCCCCATGGTCGACATCGTCTCGGCGCATGAGGCCATGGAGCAGGACACCAACTTCGGGAAGATCGTGCTGACCTGGTGAGGAGCAGTGAGGAGTGGGACAAAGGGGGAACGGGGAACGGGAACGGCATTTATCGAGGCACACGTCGCGTGCCCCGAGCGATATTGCTTCTCCCGTTCCTCTCTCCCCTCCCCCCTCTCCCCTTTCTCCTCTCCCAGCGGCGCGGAGCAATGGCTCCCTCTCCCCTTTCTCCTCTCCCAGCGGCGCGGAGCAATGGCTCC
>JAWXBX010000047.1:0-4836 GCA_034440415.1 Gemmatimonadota bacterium
CGCCCACAGAACGTCTTCTTCGCCCGCCGGCCCAGCGCGTCGTAGGCGAACCCGACCGTCTCCCCATCGGGGCGCTCCACCCGGGCCAGCATACCCGCCGCGTTCCAGTGATACTGCCAGGTCCCCCCGTCCGGCTGCACCTTCTCCACCAGGTTGCCCTCGAGGTCGTACCGGTAGCGAGTCACCCCCTCTGGACCGGTCGCCTCGAGCAGCTCGCCCGCCCGTCCGTACTTGCGGTCCCGCCGGTCCTCGCGCCGGAACAGGTTGCCCACCGCGTCCGGCATGCGCAGCTCGAGCTCGCCGTCGCCGTATTGCGCCCAGGCCAGGTTGCCGAGCGCGTCATGCCCGTAACGGGTCATCCCCTTCTGCAGGTCCACCACCTGCCGCAGCCGGTCGTTGACCTCCCAGGTGTAACGCACCTCCCGCCATTTCCGGTCGCCGGCCAGAACCTCGTGTTGGATCGGCCGCCCCAGCCGGTCGCGCTGCCAGCGGCTCCGGACGCCGCCTGGGAGGGCCCGCTCGAGCTCGAGCCCCAGCAGATCCCGGGTGAACCGGGCCTCCCAATCCGACTGCGCATCGCCGCCTTTTGTCTCCAGCTGCTGATGGCGCAGGCGGAGCACGTCGCCCATCCCGCTCCGTTCGATCTCCTGGACCGCGCCAAGGGACGAGCGCATGCCCACCCGCCACCCCTGAAGGTCGTACTCGGAGGCGACCCAGTACTGCCCCTGCCACTCCTTCGTCACCTGCCCCAACGCATCCCGCTCGAACCGCACCTGGCATGCGTCGTTGATGGCCTGGATCAGCTCCCCGTCCCGCCGGTACTGGTAGCGCTCCTTCGTCCCATCGCTGTGTTTCGTCTCGAGCACCCGGCCGGCGGGATCGTACTGGTAGGCCGTGGTGAGGCCGCTCGCCCGCAACACCTCTGCGACCCGCCCGGCCAGGTCTCGCTTGTAGACCCGCCGGATGCCGTCGAAGCCGGATTCCACCGCCACATCGCCGTTCTGATCGAGCTCGAACCGGTACACGAAGCCGTGCTCGTTCTGGATCGCCAGTAGCTGCTCTTCCGTGTCGTAGGCGAAGCGCACCGTAGTGCCGGCCTCGGTCCTCGAGGTGAGCCGCCCCATCCCGCTGTACGTGAAGGCGACGTCATGCTGCTTATCCCGGGCCCGGACGACGTTCCCCTCCCCATCGTAAACGAACTCCCGCACGTTGCCGTCCGGCTCGAGCAACCCGGCAACCTGTCCCAGCAGGTCAATGCTGCGGCGCTGGATGTTGTCGCGCGGATCGATCGCCGCGACCGTCCGCCCAAGCCGATCATACTCCCACCGGCTGGTGGCTCCATCCGGGGTGGTGACGGCGGTGATGTCGCTGTTGCGGTCATACTGCAGTCGGGTGGACTGCCCCGCCGGATCGACAAAAGCGACCAGCCGCGGCCCCTGATACTGGAACCGGCTGACCCGGCCCAACGGATCGACGCGCTCAATTAGCCGACCCGCCGCGTCGTACCGCCACGTCCACCGCCCGCCGTTGGGATCGACAGCCTCGAGCGGGTTGCTCAGCGCATCGTAGCGCACCTGCAGCTTCGCGCCATCCGGCCCCAGCACCTCGATCGTGTCGCCCCGGTCGTCGTACTTGTAGAAGGTCTTCTGGCCGAGTGGATCGATCTCGCAGAGCTTCTCGTTGAAGGCGCCGTACTCGACCTCGCAGACGCCTCCGCGTGGATCGACGGTCTTGATCACCAATCCGGCGCCGTCGTGCCGGTAGGTGACGGTATGACCCAGGGAGTTCGTCACCCGGGTGGTACGTCCTTCGTCGTCGTAGACCAGCTTGTGGTCGTAAATGCCGCCGTCGCCCCAGGTGCGGATGCAGCGGGCGCTTGGGTCCCGGCCATCGTATTTGAAATAGAAGCTCAGCCCGTTCCGATCGAGCTCGCGCACCAGCAGGTGGTATTCGTAGACATTGGCTGCCCGCTGGTCCAGGGCATCGCGCACCTCCACCAGGTCGCCTTCGCCATCGTAGTGGTAGCGCACGAGCGAGACCCGACTGGCTGTCTCGGCCGGGTGCGGCGCCAACACTTCGATGAGACGGCCAGCAGAGTCGCTGCGCAGGAGGAGCTCGCGCCCGCCGCTGTCCACAATACGCCGGAGCACGCCGTTCGCATGGTAGTAGAAGGCGATACGGTCTCCGGCGAGGGTCTCGAGGCTCGAGAGCGCCTGCCGATCCTCCCGCCCTCCCAGGGGCTGGAAGCGGTAGAGCAGGTTCTCCCGGGTGCGCAGCCCATACCCGTGGGCATCGCGCAGAAGGGTGAGCCGCTCGAAGCGATCGAAGGCCTCCTCTCCGACCTCGAGGGCAGGGAAGGCGACGCCCCGGCCATCCTCGAGCCGCACGGCAATCGCGTGCTCACCGGCGCTGAGGGCAAGGTCGTAGGCGTGATGCCAGCCGTGGCCGAGCGGTCCGCAGTAGCTCGAGGTGGAATACCAGGTGCGCTCCCACTTCAGCGGGATGGGGCCGGGCAGCTCAAAGTCCACCTTGTCGGTGAAGACCCGGCCCGTGGCGACGTCCACGGGATGCCCGGTCACGGTGCAGATACCCTTGTGCACCGCGTTCCGGAGGCCGGGGGGGATCCCCAGCTTCTTCATCAGGTCGTCGGCCTTTTTATGCAGCTTCTTCGAGAGGTTCTTCCAGAAGCCGCTCTTCTTCTGTAGCTTCTTCAGCTTCTTGAGCAGCTTGCCGCCCAGGAACATCCCCGCCTTCATGGCCAGGGCCGAAAGCGAGATGGTGGGGGGGCCACCGACCAGGACAGGCATGCCCATCGGCACGCAGAGCACCACGCTGGTGGGGAGCATCAATGAGCTCGGAGCGCTACCCTTGGGACGGGGCGGCGCAGGCATCCCGATGTCGCTGCAGGAGAGGCAGGGCAGGCCGAGCGAAGTGAGCGCGTCGCCGTCCGCCGAGACGGTGGCGCTGCCCATGAACACCTCGCACTCACTGGCGGGGGGTTTGACGAAGAGACCCCCGATCGGGATGTGCGGCGGGATGGCCATACCTCCGGAGCCGGCCTGGGCTCGAGGCATGACGTTCACATGGACGGTCGCGCCGACAAACGGCACGAAGTCCATCGGGTCCAGTACCATCCCGATGAACGGGTGGGGAATCGGTACGGGAGGTACGGGGCCGGGCGGCTGGATGATGTGGATATCGATCCCCAGCACGGGATCGAACTGCTTTCCGCCGATCATGTCCGGGTCGCCCCCTGCTCCGCCGGGCGCCAGTCCGCGCGTCCCGTCAGCGCCTGCATCCTCTGATCGATCGCCTGCACCTGCCGGGCATCCCGGCGGCGCGCCAGCCGCATGAGCCCTTCTCCCACGTAGGGAAGCGTCGTGTGTTGGCGCACCTTTTCGTCCAGCTGCTCCGCGACCCCCAGCGCGTTCAGCCCGCACTCCCAGGACCGGGCAAGCGCATTGGACTGCTCATAACACCAGGAGGCCATGCGCCAGGCCTCGAGGAGCATGGCCTGATCACCGACGTTCCCGGCCAGGATCGTACATCCCTCATAGACCGTCGCGGCACTGACATGCTCGCCCATCCCCACCAGTGTTGCGCCGATGGCGAGCTGCACCTTCAGGCGTAGGGTGTTCCCCAGCTGCTCGTCGCTCTCCCGCGCCTTGCAGGCCGCCGCGTCCGCTTCCCGGTAGCGGGCGAGCACGTCGGACGGCCGCTGTACGGCGCTGTAGGCAGCAGCCAGCGCGCACAGGACTGCAACCTCGAGGTGATGCCACCCCTGCCGGACAACGATCGCCCGGGCTGCCTCCGCCGCCTTCTCTGCGCCGAAGATATCCTTGCTTCCAGCAGCGTTGGCCAGATCCACGAAGCGAAGACGGAACTGTCCGGAGGGCTGATCAGTGTCGGCCGCGTTCCGCGCAAGGTCTACGAGCGCATCGCCCATGTCCAGATCCGCGTGCACCGGCATGACGACTGACTTCTCGAGCGGCGCGAGCGGCGCGAGCCAGGGGTGATCGACCGAATCCGGGACCAGGAGTCGAACCGTTGGGGGGGCTATACGCGCGACGTCCGCGATCCAGGCCGCGAACGCCCCCGTGTCCCGCACGCCAGAAGGCAGGAGGACCGCGACGACCCCCTCCATCAGCGCGGCATGGTGCTGCTGAAAGCTGGCGCAGAGGGCGACCCACCGCTCGGCGGGAGAAGAGCGCGGGTGCGGGATGGGCGCCTTCCAGAGCTCGAGACCCTCCGCCTCGAAGTCCGCGCGTGCCGTCTCGTAGCTTTCGAGCAGCCCCGCCGCGAGAGCATCTGCGTAATGCGTTGCGTCCTCGAACGGCTGGGCGCAGCGCAGAAACATATACGGAAGCTCCCCATGCTCCCCGCTCTCGATCGCCACAAACGCCGAGATCATCGATCTCTCGTCATCCCGCACCCGCCAGCGAAGCACGCGCGCCCTGGGATCCTCGAGGAAGCTTCTGCACTGCTCGAAGAGGCGGTAGAGTCGTATTTCGATGGCGTTGGGTCTGGCGTTCATGCGTGTCCCAGGGTTCGTTTCACTTCAGTTCAGCTTGACCATCGGCCCGGAGACGGAGACGCCGCTGGGGTCGGCGGTCACGCTCCCTCCACCGCCAACCAGCTCCGCCTTCGCGTCGCCGGAGATGGTGGTCTGCGGCGCTCCAACCGTCGCCTTTGATGTGCCGGTCATGGCCGCGCCCGCGTCCAGCACGACGGAGCTCCCACCGCTCGAGCTCATCGCCGCATTGGCGTCCAGCAACACGGAGCTCCCACCGCTCGAGCTCATCGCCGCATTGGCGTCCAGCAACACGGAGCTCCCAC
>JAWXBX010000048.1:0-7167 GCA_034440415.1 Gemmatimonadota bacterium
CCCCAGCTCCCCGCCTCCCGCCCCATGTCCTACTCCATCACCCAGCTCACCACGCTGGTGATGCCGCACATGCTGAATGTGCTGAACGATCTGTTCGGCGGGCATCTCCTTGCGCTGGTGGACCAGGCGGCGGCGGTGGCGGCGATTCGCCATGCCGGTGGCCTGTCAGTGACCGCGAGCTTCGATCGGGTGGACTTCCGCGAGCGGATTCAGGCGGGCGCGCTGGTCACCTGCAAGGCGACGGTGGACTACGTGGGCAACAGCTCCATGGATGTCTCGGTGGAGGTGTACAGCGAGCATGTGCCGACCGGGGTGCAGCGTCACACCCACAGCGCGCGGGTCGTTTTCGTCGCCATCGATGAGCAGGGCCGCCCGACGCGGGTGCCCCGGCTCATGCCCGAGTCGGCCGAGGAGAAGGAGCGCTACGAGCAGGCCCGGCTGCGCCGCGAGGCCCGCGGCCGGTGATCGTCGCGGTCTTCGGGGGCGGTGGAGCCAAGGCGGCGGCGCACGTCGGTGCCTGGCGCGCGCTGGAGGAGGCCAGGCTCACTCCTGACTACCTGATCGGCACCTCGATGGGGGCCGTCTTCGCCGCGATGTTCGCCGCCGGGCTCGACACCGCCGAGGTCCTGCGGCGGATCGGGTCGATCAGCGATCGCGACATCGTGCGGGCCGATCGCTTCGCCTTCCTGAAGGGACTCTGGGCCCGGCAGCTGCTGCAGCCCGCGCCGTTCCGCGCCGCGCTTGAGCGCCTGGTCCCGGCCCGCCGCTTCAGTGAACTCACCCGGCCGCTCGCCGTCACCGCTACCGCGCTCGAGTCCGGCGCACTGGTGCGCTTTGGCGCCGACGGCCAGGACGCGCCGCTCATCGACGCGCTCTACGCCAGTTGCGCCCTTCCCATCTTCTTTCCCGCCGCCGTCATCAACGGCCGCCGTCATGCCGACGGCGGGCTTCGTGCTGTCCTGCCGATCGAGGTGGCCACGCTGCTGCCCGCCCGGCTGGTCGTCGCGGTCGATGTCGGTCCCGGCTTCGATGAAGAGCCCGGCACCAGCGGCCCCGGGCTGCCGCCGGTGGTGGATCTGCACAACGAATCGAGCGGGATCCTCATGGCGGGGCAGACGGCGCTGGCCCTCGCGCTCTGGCGCGCCAGCACCAACCGGCCACCGCTGATCTACGTGCGGCCGCGGGTGAAAAAGGGCGCCACCTTTCGGGTCGATGAGGTGCGCCGCTACGTCGAGGAGGGCTATCTCGCCACCCGGACGGCGCTCGCGGGCTTGCAATCGGGTGCCGGGTGAGCAGATTGCTTGAGCAGGGCGGGAGCGGGGCACGACACCCTTTTCGTCCGAATGCACTTCCTGCCACCTGTCACCTACTCCCCGCGAGCCCATGAAAGCCTCCGACGCCATGGTCCCCAATCCCTTCGTCGCCGTGGCCAACGCCACCGCGAGCGAGGTGGCGATCATGTTCCGGTCTCGCAACATCTCCGTCGTGCCCGTGGTGGACGATCACCGCAGTCGCCGCTTTCTCGGCGTGCTCAGCGATCGCGACCTCGTCACCCGCTGCCTCGCCGAGGGGCACGATGCCACCAGCAGCCGAGCCGACGCCATCATGCGCACCGACAGCTGTGTCGTCGGGCCCGATACCGAGATGGAGGGCTTCGTGCTCCACATGGATCAGGACCCCACTGAACTGCATCTTCGCGCCACGATCACGGTGGTGGACGCCGAGCACAAGGTCATCGGGTTCATCAGTCACCCGGAGCAGGTCGCCGGCCTCACCCTGATCTGGCGCTGACCATGGGCGCTCCACGGCTCTTCACGGTGCCGGAGGCGGAGGCGACGCTGCCCCTGGTCCGCCGGATCGTCGGGGATCTGCTGATCACCTATCCCCGGTGGCGCGAGGCGGTGTCCACCTACGAACTGCTCACCGGCGCGGCCCGCGACAGCGAGACCCCCGCACTGCGCGCCGCGCGGGAGGACCTCACCCAGGAAGCCGAACAGATCAACGGCTTCCTGCTGGAGCTGGAGCAGATCGGTTGCGCGTTCAAGGGATTCGACGCCGGCCTGATCGACTTCTACGGATTGCTGGACGACCGGCTCATCTTCCTCTGCTGGCGCTATGGCGAGGACCGCATCAGCCACTGGCATGAGGTGGACGCCGGCTTCGCCGACCGGCAGCCGATCGCCGCTCACCTTCTGCACGAGCACCTCACCTCATGACCCTCTGGCACCTGGCCCATATCGCCGGCTTCACGATGTGGCTCGGCGGTGGACTGGCCGCGATGATGGTGGGCCTGCAGAGCCGGCGGGAGGACACCGCGGCCCAGCCGCTGGTGGTGCGGATGCTCTCCATCATTCACCGCGGCATCATGCTGCCGGGCATCATCCTCGCGGTGGGCTCCGGTGGCTACCTCAGTGCGGCGGCGGCGCGCGCCGCCGCCCCATCCGCCTGGCTCATGCTGATGCAGGTCGGCGGTGTCATCGCCGCGCTGCTGGTGCTCTTCGTCTCGCTCCCCACCTTGAGCCGCCTCCGCCGCCTGTCGCCCGTCGGCGACTACGCCACCGTCTACAAGGCCCTCCGCCGGCGTCAGGCCATGGCCGGCATGATCGCCGGCGGGCTCGGCGTTCTCGCGCTGGTGGGCGGGGTGTTGCATAAGTACTAGCTGGCAGCTGGCAGCTGGCAGGTGGCAGGTAGCGGGTGGGAGGTAGCAGGGAGCAGGTGGCAGGTGGCAGCTGACGGCTGACCGCTGACCGCTCCCACAGCAGCAAGCGGGTGAGGACCCCGGAACGGGCGTTGCGTCCGCCCAACCGCCCAACCGCCTAATCGCCCAACCGCCTAACCGCCTACTCTCCCCGTCCTGCACCCCGCCCGCACCGGGCACTCGCCGCAGCGCTTCACCCGCGCAGTGCAGATCAGCGCGCCCAGCTCCATGATCGCCTGATTGAACGTCCACGCCGCGTTCCCCGCGCGCGGAACCAGCCGTGCCCCCGTCGCCCACACCTGCTTCTCCCCTCGGCTGCCCTTGGCCCGTGGATGAAAGGCGCGGCGGATCACCCGGGCCACGTTGGTATCCACCGCAGGTTCCCGCTGCTCGAACGCAAAGCTCGCCACCGCTCCCGCAGTGTAGCGACCGACGCCGGGCAACTGCATGAGCGCGACGGTATCGTCGGGGATCAGACCGGCATGCTCGCCGACCACCGTCTTCGCCAGCAGGTGCAGGTTCACCGCGCGACGGTAGTAGCCGAGGCCCTGCCACGATTCGCGCACCGCGGCCGGTTCCGCCCGCGCGAGGTGATGGACTGAGGGGTAGCGCGACAGGAACCGGGCGTAGTACTCGGTCACGCGCGAGACCTGAGTCTGCTGCAGCATGAATTCCGAGACCAGCACCGCCCAGGGGTCGCGGGTGCGGCGCCAGGGCAGGTCGCGGCCGTGGCGACGGAACCAGCGCAGCAGGCGCCGTCGGAAGCTGAGGATCTCGGGGGTGGACTTGTCCGCCATGGAGGGGCAAGATACAGAGACATGACCACATCCGCCCTTGACCTCCGCCGTCCCCTGGGCCGTTTCGTCCTGGGCGGGCTGGCGCATGTCGGTCGCATCAGCCTCATGCTGGCGGAGATGGTCCGCGGCTTGGCGGAGTGGCGGGTCTGGCTCCCGCTCACCTTCACCGAGGCGTGGAACATCGGTGTCGGCAGCCTCCCGATCGTCATTCTCGTCGCCGGCTTCGCCGGTGCGGTGACCGCGCTGCAGACCGGCTACCAGTTCACCGGCAACATTCCTTATTACGTCGCCGGCTCCCTCATTGTCGAATCGATGATCCTCGAGCTGGGGCCGGTGCTCACCGGCCTCATCCTCGCTGGACGGATTGGCGCCCGCTACGCCGCCGAACTCGGTACCATGCGCGTCACCGAGCAGATCGATGCGCTGGAAACGCTGGGCCGCTCGCCCACCAGCCACCTGATCATCCCCCGGGTCCTCGCCGGCATCGTGATGATCCCGATCCTCACCATCATCGCCAACGTCATCGGCATCATCGCCGGCTGGTACGCCGTGCAGCAGGTCCTGCCGGTCACCAATCACGACTTCACCTACGGCGCCCGGATCTTCTGGCATCCGTTCGACGCCTACTACTCGGTCATCAAGAGCTTCGCCTTTGCCGTCTGCATCACCATCATCTCCTGCTACCATGGATTCAGCACCGAGCAGGGCGCCGAGGGCGTCGGGCGGTCCACCACCGGGGCGGTGGTGTCGAGCTCGGTCATGATCCTGCTGCTGGATACTTTGCTGGCGAAGCTGTTGCTGCATTGAAGTGGCCATTGGCCGTTGGCCGTTGGCTTACGAACCAGTATTCGAGATCGCAATTGACCAGGAGCGCCCTGGTTCCCCGGAGAGGCTGCTGAGAAATGCTTAGACTAACGGCCAACGGCTAACGGCCAACGACTTCCATGATCGAACTCAAGTCGGTCCGCAAACGCTTCGGCCAGCAGGTCATCCTCGACGGGGTGGACTTCGTCGTGGCCGAAGGCGAGACCGCAGCCCTCCTGGGACCCTCCGGCACCGGCAAGAGCGTCCTGCTCAAGCATATCGTCGGCCTGATCCGGCAGGATTCCGGCACCGTCATGGTCGACGGGAAGGAAGTCGCGAAGCTCCGGCGGCAGGAGCTGCGCGACCTGCGCAGCACCATCGGCTACGTCTTCCAGAACGGCGCGCTGTTCGACTCCATGACCGTCTACGAGAACATCCGGCTCGGCATCACCGACGATGAGCAGTACCGCAACCATGCCTACTGCGAGGAGCGGGTGGCGCGCTGTCTCAAGCTGGTCAACCTCGCGCCCGAGACCGGGGTCAAGTATCCGGCCCAGATTTCCGGTGGCATGCGCAAGCGGGTGGGCATCGCCCGCGCCATCGCCGGAACGCCCAAGTACCTGCTGTACGATGAGCCCACCTCCGGGCTCGATCCGGTCAATTCCGATATCATCGACGAGCTCATCCGGCGCCTGGCCGGCGAGCTCGGTGTCACCAGCATCATGGTGACCCACGATGTGAAGGGTGCCTTCCGCGTCGCCGACCGGATCGCGCTGCTGACCAACGGCAAGATCGTCGAGCAGGGTACGCCGGAGCATTTCAAGCAATCGACCGTCCCCGAGGTGCGCGAGTTTCTCGAGCGCGACTTCGGCGACATCACCTTCGCGGCCTGAGCCATGGATCTGCACTATCAGAAAGAGATCACCGTCGGCACCCTCGTGCTGGCCGGGATCGGCCTGTTCGTCGCCGGCACGCTCTGGCTCAAGGGCTCGACGCTGCGCTCGCCCGGGCGCACCGAGGAGATCCGCTTCACCGACACCGGTGGCCTGCAGATCGACAACGAGGTGCGGGTCTCCGGCTACCCCGTCGGCAAGGTCACCGCGATCAAGTTCGAGGGCCCCGGTCGCCTGGTCGTCACCGTCACGCTGCCGCCGGACCTCGAGATCCACACCGACGCCCGCGCGGAGATCGTCACCGGCCTCTTTGCCAGCTCCTCGACCGTCTCGCTCAGCGCCGGCAGCCAGGCCGCCCCGCTCCTGCCGCATGGCCAGGCCATCAACGGCGCCGCCGGCAGCGACCTCTTCGCCAAGGGCAGCGCACTGGCCGATCGCGCCGACTCGGTCCTGATCGGCGTGCAGGCCATCGCCAACCAGCGGACCGCGGACAACCTCACCGCCACCCTCGCCGCGCTGCAGCGGGTGCTCAACACCCTCAACCAGCGACTGCCCGCCACCACCGATGAAGCCCAGCGCACCATGATTGCCCTGCGCCACCTCTCCGAGCGGCTCGACAGTACCATCGCGACCCTGCCGGTCGGGAACGCCATCGAGCGGGCCGACACCCTCGCCCGCAATCTCTCGACCATGTCCCTCCAGCTCACCGCCACCGGCGCCAGCCTCGACACGCTGCTGCAGAAGATCAACCGCGGCGAGGGAACCATCGGCAAATTCACCAGCGATACCGGGCTGTACGTCGACACCCGCCGGGCGCTGCAGTCGATGCAGCAGCTCATCGACGAACTCACCAAACATCCGGGGAAGATCGGGGTGCAGGTGAAGCTGTTCTAGGTACTGGGCCGTTCGCGGTCAGCTATCAGCCGTCAGCGTTCATCGGCCAGCGGGTGAGGACCAGTGGGGCAGGCGTCCCCGCCGGGTGAGGACCTGTGGGGCAGGCGTCCCCGCCGGGTGAGAACCAGTGGGGCAGGCGTCCCCGCCGGGTGAGAACCAGTGGGGCAGGCGTCCCCGATGGGTGAGAACCAGTGGGGCAGGCGTCCCCGCCTGCCCACCTCAATCCGCGCAGCCGTGGTCGATGGCTGCCACCTGCCACCTGCTCCCTGCTCCCTACTCCCTCTCACCCCCATCGATGCCCACCTCCCCGCCCCTCCTCAGCGCCAAGTTCGACCAAGCGCTGATCTACGCCAGCGTGCTGCACGCCCGGCAGCGCCGCAAGGGCGGGGGCATTCCTTACATGGCTCATCTTCTTGGCGTCGCCGCGATCGTGCTCGAGGATGGTGGCAGCGAACCGGAGGCCATCGCCGCCCTGCTGCATGACGCGGCGGAGGATCACCCCCAGGGCGGTGCCACCGGGCGGGAGATTCTCGAGCGCTTCGGGCCCCAGGTGCACCGCATCGTTCTGGCCTGCACCGATTCCGATCCCAAGCTCGCCAAGGGGCAGCTCAAGGAACCGTGGAAAGAACGCAAGCTCAGGTATATCGCCCATCTGAGGCACCAGACCGACCCCGATGTGCTTCGCGTTGCCCTCGCCGACAAGCTCTACAACGCCCGCTCCATCATCAACGACATGCGCCTCGTGGGCGGCGAGGTGTTCCAGCGCTTCAGCGTCCCCAAGGCCCAGACGATCTGGTATTACCGGGAAGTCACCGAGGCACTCCGCGCCGCCAGCGGCGACCGCTCCCGTCTGGTCCGGGAACTCCGCGCCCTCGTCGTCGCCATGGAACGGGGGGTGGAGAGGATCTAGCAGCCGTCAGCCGCGAGGAAGCAATGGGGCAGGCGTCCCGCCGAGGAAGCAGTGGGGCAGGCGTCCCGCCAGGGAAGCAGTGGGGCAGGCGTCTCGCCGAGGAAGCAGTGGGGCAGGCGTCTCGCCGAGGAAGCAGTGGGGCAGGCGTCTCGCCGAGGAAGCAGTGGGGCA
>JAWXBX010000049.1:0-2506 GCA_034440415.1 Gemmatimonadota bacterium
CGACCACCTCAAGGTCATCGCCAAGATCGAGACCGCCGTGCTCGATGGCGGGCTCTTCGCGATGGCGATGCCCCGCGGGAGCGGCAAGACCTCCCTCTGCGAGACCGCCGCGGTCTGGGCGATGCTCTTCGGTCATCGCGAGTTCGTGATGATCATCGGCTCGGACCGCGACCACGCGAAGCAGATGCTCGACTCCATCAAGGCGGAGATCGAGCACAACGATCTGCTGCACGAGGACTTCCCGGAGGTGTGCGAGCCGGTGCGGCGGCTCGAGGGGATCCATCAGCGGGCACCGGGCCAGCTTTGCGGCGGCGCGGCCACGAACATCCACTGGACCGATCAAGAGATCGTGCTCCCGACGGTGCAGGGCAGCCGGGGGTCGGGCGCCATCGTCCGTGTGGCGGGCATCACGGGCCGCGTTCGAGGCGCGAAGTACAAGCGGCCGGATGGTCGGTCGGTGCGGCCCTCGCTGGTCCTGATCGATGACCCGCAGACCGACGAGTCCGCGAAGAGCCCGAGCCAGTGCACCGGCCGCGAGCGGATCATCGCCGGTGCGGTGCTCGGTCTGGCCGGTCCGGGCCGCAAGATTGCGGGGCTGTCGACGCTCACCGTCGTCGCTCGCGATGACCTCGCCGATCGACTGCTCAATTCGCAGCGGCACCCGCAGTGGCAGGGCGAGCGGCTGAAGATGGTGTACGCCTTCCCCACGGAGGAGGCGCTCTGGACTCAGTACGCCGAGCACCGAGCCCAGGGCTTGAGGGCTGGCCGCGGATTGTCGGACGCGACGAAGTTCTATCGGAAGAACCGCAAGGCGATGGATGCGGGCTCGGCGGTCGCCTGGCCGCAGAGATTCAACCCCGACGAGCTGAGCGCCCTTCAGCACGCGATGAACCTGCGGCTGCAGGATGAAGCCGCGTTCGCGGCGGAATGCCAGAACGAGCCTCTGGCCCCAGCGCTGGAAGCAGCGCCCGAGATCACCGCCGAGGAGATCGCCATGAAGACGAACGGTCGGCCGCGCGGCGAGGTGCCGTCGACGTGCACGACCCTCACCGCCTTCATCGACGTCCAGGGCAAGGCGCTGTACTGGACCGCGATTGGGTGGGAGCCGGTCTTCACCGGCTACGTCGTCGACTACGGCACGTTCCCCGACCAGCGCCAGCCCTACTTCACGCTCCGGGAGATCCGTCGCACGCTCGCGATGCAGTTCCCGCGGGCAGGCCTCGAGGGCGCCCTCTACGGAGGACTGCAGGAGCTCACGCAGATGCTCTTCGCGCGGGAGTGGAAGACCGACACCGGCGCCGTCATGCGGATCGGCCGCTGCATGATCGACGCGAACTGGGGCATGTCGACGGACATCGTCTACCAGCTCTGCCGGCAGTCGGCCCATTCGGCGATGCTCACCCCGAGCCACGGCCGCTGGGTCGGCGCGACCAGCGTGCCAATGGCTGCGTACACGCGGAAGCCGGGCGATCGGGTCGGGTCGAACTGGCGCATGCCGGCGCCAACCGGCCGGCGAGCGATCCGGCACATCCTGTTCGACGCGAACGCCTGGAAGAGCCACGTGATGCAGCGGCTTTCGGTTCCGCTCGGCGACTCGGGCTGCCTCTCGCTGTTCGCCGAACGTGGCGATCCGCACCGGATGTTCGCGGAGCAGCTGGCCGCGGAGCGGCGCGTTCCGGTCGAGGCTCGCGGCAGAACGGTCGATGAGTGGAAGCTGAGGCAGCCGGGCCTCGACAACCACTACCTGGATTGCGCCGTCGGCTGTGCGGTCGCTGCGTCGATGGAAGGGATCGCACTCGAGGGGATCGGGACACCCGGGCCGCTGAAGCGGCAGCGGATCAAGTTCGCGGAGATCAGCGCACGGAGGCAGCGATGACACAGGACGCAGCAGGAGCCCGGCCCAAGGAGCCTCGGGGCATCGAGTGTCGGAGGTGTGGGTGCCGCCACCTCGAGGTGGTGTATACCCGTCGCCAGCAGAATCAGATGGTCCTGCGGAGGCGCGAATGCCGGCACTGCGGCGCCCGACTCAGCACGGTCGAGCGGGTCATCGGGCCGCCCGCAAAATAATCTCAAAAGTTCGCCCCAAAGGGCTTGCGTGTATCGCATTCCTCGATACATTACATAAGTCAGCCAGACGGCCGACCAGTACCCGCCTGACGCGGGGTGACAGGTCCCGGCGATGCCGGGAGGAACAGGACCACCCAACATGAGCTACGCAGTGACCATCTACGTCAACGCCGCTGGCGACCAGGTTCCCGCCTCGAAGACCGACCAGGCTGGGCGCCGCGGCGCCAAGGGGCTCGCTCGCCGCACGCATCGCGGCAGCCTCGTCGTGTCTGCTGGCACGTGGTATCCGTGCCAGATGGCCTACCGGCCGTTCCAGCATGCGGTGGAGGCGGCTGCCAAGGCCGCCTCCCTCGCCGACCTGGCCGCCCGCGCCGCCGCGCGGGCCGCGCAGGCGGAGCAGGCCCGATGAGCCACACCCTGGACGGCACACTGCTAAGGC
>JAWXBX010000050.1:0-3882 GCA_034440415.1 Gemmatimonadota bacterium
CTCCCTACCTCACCCCTGCCCCATATGGCCGGATCGACAGGCCGAAATTCAGGGTCAGCGCCCGCTCCTTGTAGAGCGACCCTTCGCTGCGCCAGGCTTGCTCCAGCGACAGGTCGATGGCCGCCCGCGCCTGGGCGAACCGCATGCCCGTCCCGGCCGAAAGACTGAACTCCTTTGCCCTCTCCCCGGGCAGGAGGGAGAACGGCAACTGGGCGTATCTGGCCCCCCAGCGAATCGGCAGCTTGTACGGGGCACGGAGTTTCCGGGTGAACTCACCGCCGACGTTCAGCTCCAGGGTATTCCGTGCGCCAAGTCCGCCCTGCGCGACCAGATCGCTGTTGGCACCCGACCAGGTCCGGTAGACGGCCTGCCCCGCCATGCTGAGCCGCTTCGATGCGCGCAGTCTGACCCCGGCGCCAATGGTCCACGGCAGGTCCACCGTGTAGGCCCGTGCGGAGTCTCGATCGACGGTGGCTTTCCCATCGGTGCGGATGAGGCCGGCCAGCTGAATTGACGGCGAGAGCTGGTGGAGTATTCCGGCGGAAAGCCCGAAGCCCTGATAGGAAAGCTCTCCCGTCTGGCGGATGGAGAGGTAACTGCTATCGCTGAAGGCCCGGCGGGAATCGACGCGACTGGAACCGGTAATCCAGTAGACGCCGCCGCCGATCGTGGTGCGAGCGCCGAGTGCGACTCCAGCAGCGAGCCGGATTTCGTTCAGACCGCCGCGGGAGTTGAACGTGTCACTGATCCCCACCGGGACACCGCGCAGCGCAATTGTGTCACTGGTGGTCAGCGAGAAATCCCGGTCGGCGTAGCTGCCGATCGAGATGCCGATCCCCACCTTGCTCCCTGGGATCGGACCGCCCACGAAAACCAGCGGGAAGCGGGTCTCACGGAGGTTGGCACTCCCCGCCGGGCCCTCCCACTTCCGCCAGCTGGGCGCCAGCGCGAAACTCGCGGTCACATTCTCGAGCGCGGCCATCGCAGCCGGATTGAGGTCGCTCTCACCGTCGAACAGCCCGAAGGCCCCGCCGGTTCCCCGGGTGGCGGCGGTCAGCGGACGGCCCGGCAGCCCGAGACCGCGCACGCCGAAGATGGATGACTGGGCGTTGAGGGTGGCGGGAGCGGCGGCGCATGCTGCCAGCAGCAACAGGCGGCTGGTGAGGGAGGCCAGGCGGTACCGGACGCTCACGGAGCCTCAAAGGGATAGGGGAGCGCGTAGGTAATCCGCAAACGGGCCTGACTCGCCGGAGTCCGGGTGGAACCGAACAGGGCGCGGGTGAAGCTGCTCACCTCGGGAAAGAGCTGCAGGATGAAGACCGATGGCAGCGGGTTCGCGCCCTGCCAGAGGGCCAAGGCGCGGCGCACTTCGATTCGGACGGTGTCCGACGCGCCCGGCAGCAGGTTGCCGACACCGATGAAAAAGGCATCCGTTGTCCCGGGACTCTTGCTGCCGAAATCGGCCAGCACGGGACGCACTTGCAGGAAGGCAGTATCTGTGGCCAGACCGGGGAACGGTGCCAGCGGGGTCAGTTCCAGGGTGGCTCGGACGATCTGGGCCGAATCCCGGAGATAGCTCGGCCAGGGAAACCGGATGATGGCCCGCGAGCTCGGCGCGCCGCCAATCGTGAGCTCGTCGATGTTGTTCGCCGGCGTACCCTGCGAGACGAAGGTGTTGAACCGGATCGCCGGGCTGAGCACCCGCGTGACCGTGGTGGTGTCCGAAGGGGCGGTTGTGAAGTTGCTGAACGTCGGCCCCGAGCTGCCCGCCCCGACGCCGCCGATGCGCACCCCGGTGCCGCTGACCGCGCGGATCTGGAAGCCCAGGGCCAGCACGCCGGAATCCGCGGCTTGGATGACCCAGGGCACGAGACCCGCGCCGCTGTAGACCCGGCTGAACCGCTGGGTCTTCGACGTATCGGCAACCACGAAGCTGTCCACGATGGCGGTGGGAACGAACGCCGCGTCCACCTGGGCGAACGTCGTAGTCGAGTCCACCGTCGGCGGGAGGCGGTAGATGAAGATCTTCAGACCCGTCACCGAGGTGTCGCGCTTGAGCAGCGAGAACGCGAACTGGATCGAGTCGAGCGACGTGTAGGGAATCGTGGTGTCGCCCACGACGACCGAATCGCTGCGCGGGCCGAATCGGATGACCGCCCGGTCCTCACTCGCCGCGAACTGGTAGGAGACCCGGAGCGACGAACCCTGCCCCGCCGTCCGATAGCCGGAGAAGCTGGTGTCGCCGTCGACGATGGGCGCAAGCACGGTATCGCGCAGTTGCACTCCACCGGGACAGAGCGCAGGGCAATCGGCCGGGGCGGAGAGCTTTTCCTGGCAGGCCGCGATGGCGACCACCAGGGCCGTCACCGGGACAATCCGTCGCCAGCGGTACAGGATCTTCGACAACAGAGACTCCTTTATTCGTGCTGGCCCCGCAATTCGGGGCCAAAGGCATCCGGCAGGAGGTCGGCCAGCCGCCAGTGACGACTGCCGGTCGGTCCCACCCCTTCGATTTCCAGCGTGACACCAAACTCGACGAGCACCTGCCGGCAGGCACCACAGGGGGCCACCGGCGGGTCCGACCCGGCAACCACCACCAGCCGCCGGAAGCTCCGCGCGCCTGCCGCGACGGCGGTGACCAGTGCGTTCCGTTCGGCGCAGAGCGTGAGGCCGAACGAGGCATTCTCCACGTTGCACCCGGTGAAGATCCGGCCGTCGTCCGCTTCCAGCGCCGCCCCGACCGCAAAACCGGAGTAGGGACAGTAGGCCCGGTCCCGTGCAGCGGTCGCGGCGGCACGGAGCGTATCAGCCATTCCAGATCTCTGGCAGGAATGACGATCCCGCTGCGAGAGGCGGCACTCCGAGGAACTCCGCCAGCGTCTGTCCCACGTCGGCGAAGGTCGACCGGACCCCCAGCGATCGGGGCATCACCCGCGGCCCGAATGCAAGCACCGGGACCTGTTCGCGTGAATGATCAGTGGAGGGCGTGGTCGGGTCGTTTCCGTGATCGGCGGTAATTATAACCAGATCCTCGTCCCGGACCTCGGCCAGCATCGCCGGGAGCGCATCGTCCAGCTGCACCAACCCGCGGTGAAAGCCGGGGACATCATTCCGGTGGCCCCAGCTCTGGTCGAACTCGATCACGTTCACGAAGAGCAGACCGCGGCGCATCGTGCGCAGCGCACTCGCGATCGCGGCATAGGTCTCGGCGTTGTTCCGCGGATGGACGCTGGTGATGTGCCGGCCGGCGAAGAGATCGTCCACCTTCCCGATGCCGACCCGGGGAATGTGCGCCGCCGCCAGCCGGTCGAGCAGCGTCTCTCCCGGCGGCGCGACGCTGAAATCCCGGCGCTGGGTTGTCCGGGTCCACTGCGTCCCCGAGCCGGTGAAGGGCCGGGCAATGACGCGCGATACCGCGTCAGGACCGGTGAGGAGTTCGCGGGCCGTCCCGCAGGCGCGATACAGCTCCGCGAGCGGGACCACCTCCTCATGCGCCGCGATCTGGCAGACGCTATCGGCCGAGGTGTAGAGAATCCACGACCCGGTGGCGACATGCTCGGCGCCGAGTTCGGTGAGGATGGCGGTACCGGAGGCGGTGCGGTTCCCCAGCACACCACGCCCCGTCGCCTGCCTGAACGCCGCCACGAATTCCGCCGGGAAGCCCTGCGGGTAGGTACGAAACGGCTGCGCCAGCGGCAGCCCGCAGAGTTCCCAATGCCCCGCCGTACTGTCCTTCCCCGCCCCGCTCGGGTGGGCGACACCGAATGCAGCGGTGGGTTCCGGCACTGCCCGTATCCCGGTCAGCGGTGCGCAGCAGCCCAGCCCGAGACGCTCCAGCTGTGGCAGCTTCAGGCCTCCCACGGCACGCGCGACATTGCCGAG